>AP024676.1:4046129-4357370 GCA_025998955.1 Candidatus Roseilinea sp. | reverse complement strand
CGACCTCGCGCGGGGTGTAGAACTCGCCGGCGCTCTGGCCCTGACCCTCGGCGAATTTGCGCAGCAGGTACTCGTAGGCGCGGCCGAGCAGGTCCGGCTCGACATCGTCCAGGCCGAGGCGCTGGCGCGAGAGCACCTCGATCAGCGCCGCCAGGTGTTCATCGGAAATGATGCGCTGGCCGGCGGCGGTGGCGTTGAAATCCACCATGTCAATCACGCCGGAAAGGCGAGGGTTCTCGCGCGCCACGGCGCGCACTGTCTCGGTCAGATACTGGCCCAGACCGGCGGTCTGGCGGCGGATGGACTCCCAGCGGGCGTGATCGGGCAGGTAGAAGCGCACCAGCGAGACCGGTCCGCGCGCCCGTTCCTGCTCCAGCAGCGAACGGGCGGTTTTCTCGCTGCCGAACTGCGCCGCCAGGCGCTTCAGTTCGTCTTCGAACACGTCCGAGAGGCGCTTCAAAAAGACCAGCGGCAGGATGTAGTCTTTGAATTTGGGCGCGTCTACCGGCCCGCGGATGGCGCAGGCGGCGTCCCACAGCCAGGTTTCCAGGGTTTGGATGTCCATCATCACAACTCATCCGGTGGTATCTGCTTGATGCAAGATTCGATGGGGCGTTGAGCGCCCTTCTGCTGATGTGCCATCAGGGCCTCCCCCTTCAGAGTATCCCGCGCTGGTGTAGCAGGCGCAAGGGGTTTCGCCGGGGTGCGCGCGTTCGTTGCTGCTTTGTTTGCCTCGCGCGATAATTCACGTGGCGTGCTGCGATCAGCAAACCATGATCCTTTGGAGATGCTTGCTGCCCCTCACTGGCACCGACGGATTGAACAACAGCGGAGGCAGTCTTGCGCCCGACAAAGGATCACCCGTGCGGAGCATTTCCCATGTCCACCTTCCAACGCGACGATCTTTTTGTCTCACCACATGGCAACGACAAATGGTCGGGCCGGCTGCCCGACCCCAACGCCGAAGGAACCGATGGTCCGTTGGCGTCGCTGGGTCGCGCGCGCGACCTGCTGCGCCAACGCAAACAGCAAGGCCAATGGCGCGGGCCGACGACGGTCTGGATTCGCGGTGGGCGCTATGAATTGAGCGCGCCGCTGGTCTTCACGCCGGACGACTCGGCACCGGTGACCTACGCGGCCTATCCCGGCGAGCAACCGGCTCTCAGCGGCGGTCGGCGTATCTCCGATTGGCAAGTTGTGGCTCATCCCATTCACCCATCGCTGGGCGAAATCTGGATGGCCGAACTGCCCGACGTCGCCGCCGGCCGGTGGGCCTTCCGGCAGCTCTTCGTCAACGGCGAACGTCGCCACCGTCCACGCCTGCCCAAGATCACCCCTGGGACCGACGGGCGCGACGATTATTACCGGATCGCCCATGTGGCAGACATGCGTCTCGAGGACACCTCCCTGGCCGGCCTGTTCGAGGGCAGCGACCGCTTCATCGCCTCACCCAGCCAGTTCGACGCTTGGCGCAACCTCGGCGACGTCGAAGTGGTGCTGTTGCACTATTGGGTCGAAGAGCGCATGTCCGTCGCGTCCTACAACCCGGAGACGCGCGAAGTGGTCCTCACACGCCGCACCGGGTTCGCCCTGCGCGATGACTTCATGCCGCGCTATGCGCGCTACTACGTGGACAACGTCTTCGAGGCGTTGACCGAGCCGGGCGAATGGTACTTGGACTGTGCGACGGGGCGGCTGTACTACATGCCACTGCCCGGCGAACGCATCGAAACCGTCGAGGCCTACGCGCCGGCAGTGGAGCAGTTGCTGAAGCTGGACGGCGACCCCGACCACGGCCACTACGTCGAGTTCTTGCGCTTCCAGGGGATCACCTTTGAGCATGCAGATTGGCGCGAGTTCGACCTCTCGCCCCAAGCGGCCTGTCATTTGCCTGGCGCGCTTGCGCTGACCGGCGCGCGCTGCTGCGCCATCGAAGATTGCGTTGTGCGGCACGTCGGCTACTACGGCATCGAGCTGGGCGACGGTTGTCGGGGCATCCGCATTGTCGGCAACGACATCGGCGACCTGGGCGGCGGCGGGATCAAGCTCGGCGGCGCCGACGCCGGCGGCTCGCTTTGCCGTCGCAACGGCGACCACTGCATCACCGACAACCACATCCACGATGGCGGCAAGGTGTTTCACAGCGCCGTGGGCATCCTGGCCCGGCACACCTTCGGCAACCGCATCGCGCACAACCACATCCACGACTTCTACTACAGCGGCATCTCGTGCGGCTGGGTGTGGGGCTATGCGGAGAGCGTCAGCCGCGACAACCGCCTGGAGAAGAACCACATCCACGACCTGGGCAAGGGCTGGCTGAGCGACATGGGCGGCATCTACACGCTCGGCGTGCAACCCGGCACGGTCATCCGCGGCAACCTGATCCACGACGTGGAGAAGGCCAACTACGGCGGCTGGGCCATCTACCTCGACGAGGGCAGCGCGCATATCCTCGTCGAGGACAACGTGTGCTACAACACCAGCAGCCAGCCGCACCACACGCACTACGGGCGCGAAAATATCCTGCGCAACAACATCTGGGCGTTCGGGCGCGAAGGCCAGGTCGCGCTCAGCCGCGCCGAATCACATGTTTCGCTCACCTTCGAGCGCAACATCGTGGTCACCCGTGATCAGCCGATCTTCATCGGCGGCTATTCGAACGACTTTTCGAAGCGCAGCATCATCAGCGATCTCAATCTGTTCTGGGACGCATCGGGCAGCGAGGTGGTGTTGAGTGGCATGCGGCAAAGCGGGCGCACCAGCCCAGTGCCGAAGTTCAACTTGTCAGAGTGGCAAGCCGCCACCGGCAACGACCGGCACTCCATCGTGGCCGACCCAGGCTTCAAGGACCCGGCGAACTTCGACTTCACGCTCGCGCCCGATTCGCCGGTGCTGCAACTGGGCTTCCGGCCGATTGACCTCTCCGACGTCGGCCCGCGCCCGGTGGCTCGGCGGGAGTGATTCCGGATTCCGAGACTCGCGTGCCGGGCGTTTTGATTGCGTTGTCTGCTTGCGCGGTCGCTGCTCCGTCAGAGGAGCGCACCCCTAGGTTGCTACTTAGGCATGGCAGTTGAGCGCCTGTGGACTTGCGCTGAGCTTGCCGGAACGACGCGATCTGCACGGTGCTGTGCGGTGGGCACATTGACGGCAACCTGCTGGCGCGCGTGATCGAGCCAGTGAGGGTGCAGCGCGGCCGGGCGAATGGCCAAGTTAAGAGCTTATCGCTTGAGTGAGTTGATGAGCGCCTGTGGATCGGTCGTCCGTTCGCCGGGAATGAACAGCAAAAGAATATGCAAGCGCGTCTTGTCTGGATCGGCATCGGCCCACGGCTTGAGGGAGAGGTGATGCATCCGGCCATGGGGATCAGGGATCTCGATCTCATCACCGCCGAACAATTCACGCGCCTGCCGGAGCGTGACCGCACCGACCGGTTTGCCCTGCGTCAATTGCTGCAGATCCGGATCCGCGAAAGCCTGGCTACCCTCCGGAAGTCGCCACTGTAGACGCGCGCCAGAGCGAGATTCGATCGTCACCGCTTGGCCGGCCGCGACGACGACTGCACGATATTCTCCCGGCAGGCTCTTGGTTATCTCATTGAATTTGAGTTTTGTGTTCATCGCTTCTCGACCTCATACGTCAGCGGATGCTGATTAACTCACACTACACAGCGATTGGCAATCGCGCGCTACGCGCAGCCAAGTCACCGTTCGGCGACTGATGATCCAGTCCCCGAAGGCGGACTTTGTCTTGAGTTGACCGGTAGAGTTGCATGTGTGTCATTAAATTTCACATTCTCCGTTTTCGAGCACATCCACGATGATGAAGGAGCAATCGCTGAAGATGATCAGATAAGTCACAATGCGCTGGCCATGATTGAGCGGGACGCAACCCAGTCTGTAAATAGCAGGCCGGCACTGACAACTGCATTGTGCCTCGGAGGATGTTGAGTGAATCGGCGCTGTTAAACCCAACACCGCCAACATGGCTGCGGCTTTTACAAACGCACGGCGGCTCACCATACAACCTTTGCCCTCCTTGTCTCTCACCTAAGCAAAGTGCAAGCATCGTTAGATCTGCCCGTCGTTTTACATCCCTAGCTAGTGCCTGTCATGAACCAGGATTCCTATTCCGACTAGGATTCTTGGTCTACTCCCTCTCGCGTTGCACCAAGCCGTTCATCCAGGCCCACGCAATTGCTTCTCGAGGAGAGTGCACCGCAAGTTTTGCGTAGATGCTGGTGATGTGATTCTTCACGGTTGCCGGACTAATCATCAGTTTCTTTGCGATTTGTGCGTTGCTTAAACCGAGTGCCATCCAACGTAGCACATCTCGTTCGCGCACGCTGAGGTCCTCGTTCGTGGACGTGTTTGCAGTGAACAAGGTAATCCAGTCAGTGGGTCGTTTAGTGCAGCGATGTCGCACAGTGGGGCTAAAACACACAAGGCCGGAATAAACAGCGCGAATCGCCTGCAGGAGCAGCGAAGGTGCATCATTATGCAGGAAATAGCCACTCGCCCCGGCTTGTAACATATCCAAAACTGCGCGCAGTTCACTGTCGAATGCGAGGATGATAATTTGTAACGAATTCGTCGTAGCGCGCAGTTGAGTAATTAGGAGAGAAATGGGGATGGGCGGAAGGGTTTCGTCGAGTAGAACGACATCCGGATGGAGCTTCTCGGTTAAGGTGACTGCTATCTGGCTGTTATCCGCTTCACCAATGACATCTATATCGTTTGTTGCGGCTAATTCGGATCTCAGGTCCTTTCGAACAATGACATCGTCATCCGCAATCAGGAGTCGAATCATCAACTGCCTCCTATCTCTAGGTAGGGAGGGAGCTGTTTCAATAGTGGCATGACGTTCTACGCTCGCGCTCACCGGCCCGAAAGCCTGCAAAAAGATAGCTACGATGCATGAGAATTGCCTGAGCTATCCGCGCTGAGCCGGCACGCCCAAACAACGATTACAGGTATCATCCCGGCAACAATTCGGAGCTCAAAACTACGATGATCTCTCCCGATGCTTTCAAGCAGGTGATGCGGCGCTGGGCCAGCACCGTCACCATCATCACCACCAAGGCCGGCGACACGATCTACGGGCTGACGGCGACCGCGTTCTCATCGCTCAGCGTCAACCCACCCGAAGTCTTCGTCAGCATCAACAAGCAAACGCGCACCCACCCGCTGATCGAGCAGGGCGGCGTGTTTTGCGTGAACTTCCTCGCGCCGGAGATGATCCACATCTCCGACCGCTTCGCCGGCCGCTACCCGAACGAGGAGCGCTTCCAAGATGTGCGCTATCGTGCCGAAGCGACCGGCGCGCCGGTACTCGACGATGCCATCGCTTATCTCGATTGCACCGTGGCGCGCGCGCTCGACGCCGGCGATCACACTATTTTCATCGGCTTGGTGCAAGCTTCCGGCGTGCAGCGCCCCGACGACGCGCCGCTGCTCTACTTCAACGGCCGCTACCATCGCCTCGGCGACGCGGCAACCTGACGACCTGACGGACCCAGCGACCAATGCACGATTGATGACCGATGACTCGCCACCAACAGCCGACGACCCACCACCAGCAACCAACGACCGGCGACCAACGACCGTCCACCGGACTCTCCGCCATCGCCGCCGCATTTGCCCGCGCCAAGGCCGAGGGCCGGCCGGCGCTCATGCCCTATTGGTCACTTGGCTATCCCGACGTTGAAACGTCGCTGCGCGTGATCGAAGCCATCGCCCACGCCGGCGCCGACCTGATCGAACTCGGCGTGCCGTTCAGCGACCCGCTGGCCGACGGCCCGGTCATCCAGCGTGCCAATCAGATCGCGCTCGAGCGCGGCATCACCGTGAGCCAAGGCATGCAGATCGCTGCGCGCGCCCGCGCGGCCGGCGTCCCCATCCCCTTCTTGGCGATGGGCTACCTCAACCCCGTCATTGCCTATGGCGAGGCGCGCTATGTGGCCGACTGGCAGCGCGCCGGCGCCGATGGGTTGATCGTGCCCGACCTGCCGCCGGAGGAGTGCGACACGCTCAAGCGCGAATGCGACGCGCGCGAGATGGCGCTGGTGCAGTTCACGGCGCCCACCAGCACCGACGCCCGCATCGGCCTGGCAACGAAATACGCCAGCGGGTTCATCTACATCGTCTCGGTGGCCGGCGTGACCGGCGCGCGCGATCGGCTGGCCGAAGGGCTGCGCGACTACGTGGAGCGCGTGAAGGCTCGGGCCAACGGCGTGCCGGTCGCGGTTGGCTTCGGCATCAGCAAGCCGGAGCACGTGCGCGAGGTCGGCCAGTTTGCCGATGGCGTGATCGTCGGCGCGGCGCTCATCCGCGCTGCCGGCGACGCACCCGACCCGGCCCGCGCGGCATACGAGTTCGTCTCTGGCCTGCGGTACTGGACATGATCGCGCGCCCGCGCTTTCACTTCACCGCCCTGCAGGGCTGGCTGAACGACCCGAACGGCCTGGTCTATTTCGACGGTGAGTGGCACCTGTTCTACCAGCACAACCCGTTCGGCAACGACTGGGGACACATGAGCTGGGGGCATGCCATCAGCCATGACCTGGTGCAGTGGGAGCATTTGCCGGTGGCGCTGCTCGAACAGCCCGAGTACATGATCTTCTCCGGCAGTACGGCGGTGGACCGGGACAACACGAGCGGCTTTGGCGATGGCACTCGTCCGCCGCTGGTCGCCGCCTACACCGCGCACAGCCCACATGAGCAAACCCAGCACATCGCCTTCAGCCTCGACCGCGGGCGCACGTGGACGTCCTACGGCGGCAACCCGGTGATCGCCGTCGGCTCACGCGAATTCCGCGACCCCAAGCTGTTCTGGCACGCGCCGTCGCGGCGCTGGATCATGGCTTGTGTGCTGGCCGATCAGCACAGGGTGCGCTTCTACGGCTCGCCTAACCTGCGCGACTGGCAGCACCTGAGTGACTTCGGCCCCGCCGGCGCGACCGCCGGCCTGTGGGAGTGCCCTGATCTCTTCCCGTTGCCGATCGAAGGCGAGCCGGCGCAGCAGCGCTGGGTGCTCAAAGTGGACGACCAACGCGTTGGCGCGCAATACTTCATCGGCGTGTTCGACGGCGAGCAATTCGCCTGCGACGACCCGCCAGACGTCGTCCGGCGCGTGGACTTCGGCAGGGACTTCTACGCCGCGCAAAGTTGGAACGACGCGCCCGACGGCCGGCGCATCTGGCTGGCCTGGATGAGCCACTGGGACTATGCCGCACGAACGCCGACCGCGCCTTGGCGTGGCATGATGAGCGCGCCGCGCGAGTTGGCGCTGTGCCGCACCGGCGACGGGCTGCACCTAACACAGCGCCCGGCGCGTGAGCTGCACCGGCTGCGATACGCGCACTGGCGCATCGAGGATTCGCCCATCGGCGCGGCCAACGATCGGCTGCGCGCCATGAGCGCCCGCGGGATGGCGCTGGAGATCGCCGCGACGTTTGCCCGTGCCGGCGATGCCGAGTTCGGCTTGAAAGTACGCGTGGGCGCTGCGGAGGAGACCGTCATCGGCTACAGCCCCGCCGAGGGACACTTGTTCGTGGATCGCAGCCGGTCGGGCGACGTGAGCTTCTCGCCACGCTTCGAGGAGCGACATGCGGTGCCCTGCGCGCTGCGTGGTGGCACGCTTGTGCTCCACGCCCTGGTAGATGCGTGTTCGGTCGAGGTGTTCGCGGACGACGGGCGCGCCGTCGTCAGCGACTCGATCTTCCCCCGCCCGGAGAGCGACGGCCTGGCCATCTTCGGTGACGGCGCAACTCGCGTGCAGTCGCTAGACGTGTGGGCGTTGGCGTAAGCGCCTTTAGCGACAGCCCAACCCGCGCACGACGTGCTGAATCGCCGTGCTGATGCGATCCAAGGTGTAGCCGTTGGCGACGTGCAGAAAGCTGAACACGGGCGGATGCGTCGGCGCAAGCAGGACGTCGGCGATGACCGGCAGGTCGAGGCCGGCTTCGATCTCGCCGTCTCGCTCGGCGGCCTGGAGCAACCCGACGACGGTCATACGTTGCCACTGGAAGGGCGCGCCGGTCGGGCTTTCCGGCAGCATCACCTCGCGCTGTGCCGCGCACAGCAGCGGCGCATGCCGGGCGTTGAAGCGCACCACCGCGTCGAGGAACCACAGCAACTGCTCCAGCTTGCGTTCGCGCCGGGCGCTCATCTCGCGCAGCGTGCTCAACGTGCGATCCTGAAACTCGGCCATCTGTGCGTCGAGCAACGCCAAGCATAGCTCGCCCTTGTTGGCGAAGTGGCGATAGAGCGTGCCTTGGCCGACCCGCGCGGCCTTGGCGATATCGGCCATATGCACGTTGGCGACGCCGCGTTTGACGAATAGCTTCTCTGCGGTCGCCAGGATGCGCTGACGATTCGCCACCGCGTCGGCGCGTTCGGCGCGCTGCGGCGCTTCGGTCAGAATCGGCAAGGAAGTGCTGCTTCGTTTCATAGGTCGCTCCTGGACGCCAACGCCCGGTGGGGCATCCGCTGCTGCTAGTGTAGTCGCTTTGCGCAGCGGGCGCTAGGGGGAAGTCCCGTTTGCACCGCTTGACAAACGGACAAGTGTCCGTTAGATTATCCCCATAAACGGACAAATGTCCTCTTAAACGAAATTCACGAAAGGAGATGACTGACAATGAGCTGGATACTCGACACCGCGCACACGAGCGTGAAGTTCTCGGCGCGCCACATGATGATCAGCACGGTCACCGGCCAATTCAGCCGGGTGAGCGGCAAGGTGGACTTCGACGAAGCGGCGCCGGAGAAGACGCAGGTCCACGTCAAGATCGCGGCGGACAGCCTGGATACGAAGGATGAGCGACGCGACGCGCACTTGAAGTCGCCCGACTTCCTCGACGTGACCAACCACCCTTACATCGAATTCAAGAGCACGCGCGTGGAGCGCACCGGCGAGCGCACTGCCAAGCTGCACGGCGACCTGACCATCCGCGGCGTGACCCGGCCGGTGACGTTGGACGTCGAGTACCTCGGCAAGGCCAAGTCACCCTGGGGCACGTGGAACGCCGGTTTCGAGGCCACGGGCAAGATCAACCGCGAGGACTGGGGACTGAACTGGAACATGCTGCTGGAGACCGGCGGCTGGCTCGTCGGTAAGGAAGTCAAGATCGAGATCGCTGCTGAACTCATCCAGCAGCAGGAGCAGCCCGCTGCGGTGGAGGCAACGCCGGCGTGAGCAGATAGGATGACGTGGGCCGGCGCAAGCTGGCCCGCGTCGTTGTGAGAAGCGCGTATGGCGAGCAACACCTTGTCCCCTTCTACCCCATCACGCACGTCGTTCGGGACGACGGCTAAGGCCGCCGCGCTCGGCGCAGGCATCGCCATCGCCGGCAATCTTGCGTTGCTGCTGATCGCGAATATCCTGAGCATCCCACTCACGGTCATGGCCGGCCCGCCCGGGCCCGACGCGCCGATCATGTCCCTCGGTCCGTTGCCGGTGATCGTGTCTAGCGCCCTGCCGGCGTTGGCCGGCGCGTTCATCTACCGAGTGCTCACGAAGATCAGCGCCAGGGGACGCCGGATTTTCATCGCCGTCGCCGTTGCCGTGTTCCTGCTCTCGCTACTGCCCATCTTTGCACAGCCTTTGACGCCCGCCGGAATGGCCATCTTGGCGCTGATGCATCTCGTCGCCGCGGCGGGGATCACATGGGCGCTAGTCTCGCGCGCATAGCGCAGGGTTCGACAGCCTGCGCTCCACGGAGCTATACTCGATTCATGGGCGAGCCACCCATCCACCCACAAACTGCGATCGGCCATGTGCACCTGAAGGTGAGCGATCTGGAGCGCGCCGTGCGCTTCTACACCGAGGTGATGGGCTTCGAGCTGATGCAGCGCTGGGGTGACAGCGCTGCTTTTTTGTCCGCCGGCGGCTATCACCACCACATCGGCCTGAACACTTGGGAGAGCCGCGGCGCCGCTCCGCCGCCGCGCCGCACCACCGGCCTGTATCACTTCGCCATCCTCTATCCAAACCGCAAGGAGTTGGCCCGCGCGTTCAAACGCTTGCTCGATCACGGCTGGCCGATTGACGGCGCCAGCGACCACGGTGTGAGCGAGGCAATCTACCTGCGCGACCCGGACGGTAACGGCATCGAGATCTATCGCGACCGGCCGCGCGAGGAATGGCCGCGCGGTGCGGACGGTAAACTGGCCATGCACAACGCGCCCCTCGACTTCGCCGGCTTGCTGGCCGAGCTGGATGCCGAGCCGGGCTGAGGCCGCTCACGCCACATCGAGCAGCACTTTCAGCACGCCCGGCCGCTGCGCGTGTTCGAGCGCCGGCGCGCCCTGCGCCAACGGATAGCGGGCATGGATGAGCGGGCGCACGTCCACCCGCCTCCGCTCCAGCAGGCGCAGCGCAGCAGCGAACGGCCCACAACGTGAACCGACGATCGTGATCTCGTCCACCACGATCATCGTCAGGTTCACTTCCGGCAGGCCGTGGTAGGTGCTCTTCAACACCAGCGTTCCGCGCGGGCGCAGCAACTGGCGGGCGTGCTCGAAGCCGACCGGCGAGCCGGTGCACTCCACGACGACGTCGAACGCACGCAGCGTGGCCTCCTGGATAGATGCAGTGCGGATGCCGCGGTCGCGCGCAATCGCCAGCTTGTTGTCGTGCTTGCCGATCACGGTCAGGTCGCACGGCGCACCGGCGGCGATGACCTGCGCGCACAGCAAGCCGAGCTTGCCATCCCCGAGCACGGCGACGCGATCGGTGGGCTTGACATGCACCTGCTCCAGGATCTGGCAGGCAGCAGCTAGCGGCTCGACAAAGACAGCCTCGTCGTCGCTCACATTCTCCGGCACGCGATGCAGGTTGACGATGGGGAGCACGGTGTAATCGGCAAAGGCGCCGTCGCGCCGGTCAATGCCCAGCGTGTTGCGCGTCGGGTCTTGCGCGCGCTCAAAGGCGTTGCGCGCAGGCGAGTCGCACGGCACGCAGTTGATCTCGCCGACGACGCGGTCGCCGATGCGCACGTGGGGCGTCGTGCCCGGCAGCGGGTTCAGCGCCTCGATCACGCCGACGAACTCGTGGCCGAGCACGCCGCGAAAGCCGAAGTAGCCCTTGAGGATTTCGACATCGGTGTTGCAGATACCGCCGCGCGTGACGCGGATGAGCGCCTCACCCGGCGGCGGTTCGGGTGTCGGATAGTCCTCGCGGAAGGTCAATCGGTCGGAGACGACGAGCGCGCGCATGGGCCTAGCTTACAACAGTCGCATGGCTTCATCCACACTTGCGCTGCCGTGAACGATTGCCGCGATGGCCGCCGTCATCTTCGCAGGCGATTCGTGCCCCCAGATGTTGCGCCCGACGGCGACGCCGCTAGCGCCAGCTTGCATGGCGTCATGAATCTGTGCCAGCACATCGTGCGGATCGGTCGCCCGCTCGCCGCCTAGCACGACGACCGGCACTGTGGCATTTTCCAGCACGATGCGAAAGGAGTCAGGCGAACCGGTGTAAAACGTCTTGATGAAGTCGGCGCCGCACTCCGCGCCGAGGCGCGCACCAGCGGCGATCTTCTCCGGCGTGCGCATCTCCGGCCCGGCGGCGAACGTGCCGGGAATTGTCTCTACTAGAAACGGCAATCCCCACCGGGCGCAGTCCATCCCCAATCGTTCACAGTTGGTCTGGTTCTGGCGATTGCCGGTGAACGGGTAGAGAATGACCTTGAGCGCGTCGGCGCCTAGTTGGAGCGCGCGCTCCACAGCGACGTCGGTAATGGGCATGTCGTCGTTCATGCTGAGAATGAGGCCGCCGCGCCCCAACGCATCGCTGCAGCGCATCGCCGTGCCGAAGGTGGTAAGGATGGCATCTGCGCCGGCAGCCAGCGTCTCACGGATGATGCGCGCCGGATCGCTCACACCAGCCATCGGCCGGTCGAGATAGCTGCCATGATCCATGGCCACGATCACGGTCTTGTCATCGGCATTGAAGATGCGATGCAGCCGGCGCTTGGTGTAATTGACCGTCATTTATCCCTTACGTGTTGCGTTTTACGTCTTGCGTCCTATGTCTGGACGCTTGATTCGTGCGTTTTGCTGAACACCAGTAGACGGTTGCCGCCGGTGCTGCTGGCGAGCACGCCCTCGGCAATGGCGACGCTGGAGCTGGACGGACCTTCAACGGGGTAACTCCATAGCTCGGCACCCGTAGCCCGATCCAGCGCCATGATTTTGCCCAGTGCCGGGCCGATCCAAACGGCGTTGCCCGCAAGCGTAGGACAGGTCCAGAGCTGGCCACCGGGCAGCAACTTCCCCGAACCGATGATCGCCTCCCACACGGGCGCACCATCTTCGATGCGTAGCTTGCGCAGTGTGCCCCGGTCGGAAGCGATGTAGACGAATTCGTCATCCAGTGCAGGCGAAGCGTAAATCCGCGCACCGAAGTCCAGCGACCAGCACAACCGGCCCGTGGTGAGGTCGAACGCACAAAACTGGCCGGTGCGCGTGCCGGTAAACAGGCCGCGTTCCGAGACGGCGCATGTCGAGTTGATCCCGCCTGGGGCGCGTGCTTGCCACAGCACGCCGCCGGTGTAGGCATCGAGTGCATAGACTGCGCCGCCGTTCGTGCCGAAGTAGAGCGCGCCGTTCATTTCGGCAATGCTGCAGTTGACGCCGCTGCCGACATGGACTTTCCAGCGCAAATCACCGTTGCCAGCGTCGAAGGCATACACGCAACCGTCATACGAGCCGCAGAAGACCACTTCGCCGAACGCGGCGAAGTTACCTTGAATCGCAGCGCCGGCTTTGTGCTTCCAGACCAGTTTGCCGGTGTGCGCATCCAGGCAGTAGAAGTAAGCATCGTTGCAGCCGCAATAGGCACGGTCGCCCCAAATCATCAGCGAAGCATTCAATCGAGTGCCGGAGGTGAATCGCCAGACCGGATCGCCATCGAGCGACAGGGCAAGGGCGTGGCCGCTGAGTGTGTTGAAGTAAATGTGTCCGTGCGCGATGGTAGGCGAGCGCACTTCGCCGTCGAACGAGCGCTCCCAAGCTAGGCACAGCGGCGGATGGAACGTGATGTCGAGCCGGCCGGTGCGTTGCAAATCGGCGCGGAAGTGTGCCTCGACGCGCGCGATCTCGGTTGAAGGAGCGCCGGTCATCGGATCATCCCTTGGTCGCGCCGGCGGTCAGCCCTTGCACGAAGTAGCGGTTCAGCACAAGGGCAACCAGCAGCACGGGCAACACGGCGAACACGCTGAGCGCCGCCATGTAGCCCCATTGCAACTGGGCCGTGCTGAACTGGCCCATGATGGCCAGGGGCACGGTCTTGGTCGAAGGCGAAGTGAGCAGCAGCGCGAAGATGAAGTCGTTCCACGAGAAGATCAGGCAATACAACACCGATGCGATGATGCCCGGCACAGCCAACGGCAGCGCGACCAGCCGAAAGGCCTGAAAGTGGGACGCGCCGTCCACCAGGGCGGCCTGCTCCATCTCCGTGGGGACAGACCGGAAGTAATTGCTCATCATCCACACCACGAACGGCGCGTTGTAGACGGTGTCGAGGATGATCACCGCCCAATAGGTGCCGAGCAAGCCGAGATCGCGCATGATAAGGTAGAACGGCACCAGCATCGCCACCGGCGGGATCATCAACAGCACCAGGAAGAAGTAGCTCGACGCGCCGACGAAGCGTAACCTGGAACGTGACACGGCGTAGCCTCCTAGTGTTCCCAGCACCACCGAGATGAGCGTCGTGCCGGCGGAGATGATCACACTGTTCAACACGAACCGGCCGACTTGAATCTGATTGATCGCGAAGGCGAAGTTATTCAGGGTAGGTTGGAAGCCCAGCCACACCGGTGGCAACTGAAAGGTGTCGCGCTGCAGTTTGAGTGATGTGGTGAACAGCCAGACGATGGGCATCAAGAAGAAGGCAATGACCAGTATAGCCAGCGCGTTGCGGAGGAGGTTTTCTGTCCGGGAGGCCCGCATTGGTCTGCCTTAGAATTCTGTTGCCCTTTGCCGCCGTAGCAGCACAACGTAGAACGCGCAGCATACGCCGATCATGAACAGCAGGATGTTGGCTAGCGCAGCCGCGTAGCCCATGTCGAAGAACGTCAGGCCGACCTTATAGATGTGGAAGTTCAACACCGATGTGGCGTTGCCCGGCCCACCGCCGGTCGTGGCGAAGATAATGTCGAAGACTTTGAAGGCATTCATCGTGCGCAGCAACACACCGATGAAGATAACCGGCAGCAGCATGGGCAAGGTAATGTAGAAGAATGCCTGCGTCCGGCTGGCCCCATCTACGTATGCCGCTTCCAGCATCTCGGTGGGCAGGCTCTTCAGGCCGGCGAGAAAAATGATCATCAACAGCGGCGTCCACTGCCACAGATCAATCACTAGCACAGCAGGCATCGCAGTGGTGAACTCGCCCAGGAAGCCGCGGTCCACCGACAAGCCTATCTGCTTGAGGTAATACGCTACCGGCCCGAACTGCGGGTTGTAGAGTGCCTTCCATACCAAACCGACCACCAGCGGCGGCAGCGCCAGTGGCATGATCGCTAATGAGCGCAGCGTGCGCATGAACGGCGTCTCGCCGGACATCAATAGCGCCAGCGCCAGCCCAAGTAACACTTGCGAGGTGACCGCACCGACGGTAAACACCACCGTGTTGGCCAGCGTTTCGAGCACGGCCTTGTCCTGGAAAGCCTTGAGATAGTTGCCCAAGCCGACGAACGGCTTGGCCTGGGTCGGATCGGTCAGCCGGTAGTCGGTCAAGCTGATGAAGAGCGAGAACAGCAGGGGGGCCAGGGCGATAGCCAGCACGAAAGCCAGCACTGGCCCTAGCATCGCCAGATGCGTTTGCTCACTGCGATCCAGCCGGCGTGAGCGCACGGGGGATGCCGGGAGTGACGAAGGAGCAGAGGCAATATTTGCCACAGCGGTCGAGGATGCGGTCCCCACAGCGCCGCTGTAGGGACCGCATGCCACTCACGAGGTCACTTGATGATGTCGAGCGCCGCCTTCTGCATATTGGCCAGTGCGGTCTTGGCGTCAATCTGGCCGACCAGATAAGCGTTCACTTCGGTGCCGATCACGTCCTCCATCTTGCTATACCACGGCTGGCGCGGCCGGTAGTCGCCGTCCCCTTTCTCATACGACTCCAGCAGGATGGGGAACCACGGGTACTTCTTCACCAGCTCCGGGTCGGTCAAAGTGGAGCGCCGGATGGGCGAGCCGTTGTTGTCCACCCACTCTTTTTGGATTGGTGGGCTGGTGATCCACTTGATGAACATCCATGCCGCTTCCTTGTTCTTCGAGTCGGCATTGATGCCGATGCCCCAGCCGCCGAAGCCGTATTTGCCAGCTTCCGTACCCAGCGGCGAGAAGGCTGTTTCGATCTTTTCAGCGAAGGGGTTGAGGTCGGGGTTCTTGTGGTTCTTGATGGCCGTGCTCCAGTTCAGCATCATGGCGATCTTGCCGCTGGAGAAGGCATCGTTGCGGTCACCCCACCACCAGCCGGTGGCATCGGGCGGCGCAGCCTCGAATAGCGCCTTGAAGCCCTCCAGCGCCTTGAGGTTGGCCTCGGTGTCAATGGCCGGCTTGCCGTTCTCATCCAACAGGCTGCTTCCGTATTGCTGCACATACGCCATAAAGTCCTGCGCTACTGCGGGTCCCTTGGCGCCAAGCAAGCCGATACCCCACACACCCTTGTCGGGCCGGGAGAGTTTGGTGGCAACTTCTTGCAGCTCGGCCAGCGTCTTGGGTACGCTGACGCCGGCTTCCTCAAATAGATCGGTGCGATAGTTCAAGACATTCGCGTAGCCGGCCAATGGGTAGGCCCATTGGCCCTCCCCCCAACTTCCTAACGTCCACATCACCGGCAGGATGTCGTCGAGGGCGAGTTGCGCCTTGTCCCGCTCGATCAGCGGCTTGAGGTCTACCGTCCACTTATTCTGGCCGTACTCGCCGCTCCACACGATGTCCACGGTGATGAGGTCGTAATTGGCCGTTTTGCCAACGAAGTCGGCGGTCGCCTTCTGGCGTAGGTCCACATAGCCCAGCTCGTCCATGGTCACATCAATGCCCGATAGCTCCTCGAACTTCGGAATCAGGGCGCGGAAGGCTTCGACGAACTGGTCGGTTTGCGCAGCCAGCGTCAGTTTGCTGCCGGCAAATTCGCGGGTGACGATGCCGGTGGGATCGGTGGGTTGCGCCGGCGCAGCAGGTTCGGTCGCTGCTGGCGCAGCAGGGGCTGCAGGGGCAGCCGCCGGAGGCGCGGCGCAAGCTGCGAGTGTGAGCGCCGTTGCGCCCATCACTCCAAGAATGGCACGAAACTTTTGCAAAGACATGAGCTTCTCCTCGTTTCAACTTCGTTTTAGGAATCTGGCAAGCTATCCCCCTTTGCAACGTCTCGGTTCAAATCGAACGGTGCATCTGGGCTCACATATGCGAGCGGTTCATAGGAATCACATCGCGATCGGCGTCGTTCATCACCTCCTCGATTAGGCTTTCGGGGTCACCCCGCGCGAAGCCAGCGATAGTACATGCGCACGATAGCGCAGGGTGTAGAGGCATCAGGGACCTACAAGGAGCAGTATAGTATGGCGGCTGCAAACTTTGTCAAACGCGCTTTCTCCTCTCATGGAACCGAATGAGCGATCGAACGTGATGCATGCGATGGTGTGCATAGCGCCCTTCGTGCTGGAATGGCAACCATTGACGCTTCCTCCGTTGGGCCCGCGGGATGTGTTGTTGCACGTGTCGCAGACCGGTATCTGCCCCAGCGACGTGCGAGTCTATGTCGGCAAGTCCTCCGTCAAGTTGCCCAAGATCCTCGGCCACGAGGCCGTCGCACAGGTCGCTGGAGTGGGCAGCGAAGTGACCAGTGTGAAGCCCGGCCAGTGGGTCGTGCCCGATGGCATCATCAAGTGCGGCACATGTCCGGCCTGTCGCAAAGGCCGGCCGAATAAATGTCAGCGCGTGCGCTACGCCAGTGGCGCGTACGGCGAGGCCACCATCGTCCCGGAGACCAACGTCTATCCGTTGCGCGAAACCACGCTGCTGCGCGCCGCCACGTTCACCGAGCCATTGGCTTGCGTGTTGCGCGGCGAGCGCATGCTGCGCATCACACCAGGCGAGACTGTGCTCGTGATCGGCTGTGGGCCGATCGGCCTGCTCCATGTGCAGGTGGCCAAGCGTTTCGGCGCGCGCGTTTTGGCTGCCGACCTCAAGCGCGAACGGCTGGACAAGGCGCTCTCGCTCGGCGCGGATGTCGCGTTGGATCCACAGCAACCGCTGCGCGAGGCAGTCCTGGCTGAGACCGATGGCTACGGCGCCGACGCCGCCGTCGTCGCGTTCGGCTCATCCAGGTTGGTCGAGGCCGCTGCGACGGTGCTCGGCTATGGGGGACGGTTGAATATCTTCGCCGGCATATACCCCAGTGACCCGCTTTCAATTGATCCGAACTTGATCCATTACAACGAATTGGTCATCACCGGTTCAGCCGACCACACACCGATGGACTATGCCGAGGCGTTGAATTTGATCGAGCGCGGGCTGGTGCAGGTGCTGCCCCTCGTGAGCGACGTCGTTCCCCTGCGCGAACTGCAGCGCGGCTTCGAGATTGTGCAATCACAACAAGGGCTGAAAGTAATTGTCGAGGTCAATCCTGAATTGACGCGCTGAAGGATGGCGAATTCATCACAATTGCACGCGGGCCAGGTTCTCGTGCTCGATGTAGGAACGTCGGCGTTGAAGGCGACATTGTATTCGGCGCAAGGCGCAATCGTAGCGCAAGCCAGCCAAAGCTACGCCTATGCCTCGCCCGAGCCGAATTCTGCGGAGGCGGACCCCGATGACTGGTGGCGCGCGCTGCCGCCAGCGCTGGCGAAGTTGGCCGCGAATTTGCGCTCCGTGCGGATTGTCGGCCTGACCGGCCAGATGCACAGCCCGGTGCTGCTGGATGCACGCGGCGAGGCGATCAAGCCGTGCCTGTTGTGGTTGGATCGGCGCTGCACCCAAGAGACGGCCGAGCTGATGGCCGCTCTGCAGTTACCACCCTATCATCTCAACTCGACCTACACCTTACCCAAGCTGATGTGGCTGGCACGCCACAGGCCGGAAGACATCGCGCGTGCACACACGCTCCTCTTCCCAAAGGACTACGTGCGCTACCGCCTTACCGGCGTGATCTGCACCGACGCCTCAGAGGCGGGGGGCGCAGCGTTGCTCGATTGGCAATCGCGCCGGTGGGTGGCAGAACGGTTGCACTATGCGCATCTCGACGGGACAGTGTTGCCGCCGTTGCGCGGCGAGGGTGAAGTGGTGGGCGTCGTGCTGGACAGCGTAGCCGATGCGCTTGGCTTGCCGCGTGCCACGCCTGTCATCGTAGGCGTCGGCGACGTCGCGGCGATCCTCGGCGGAGCGCCCATCGAGCCCGGTCGCGTGATGATAGCGATGGGCACGTCATCCATGCTGTATGCCATCCTGCCCGATCATCTGCGCGACGTGCGCGACGAGAACGATGGCATCTATCCCTACGATCTGTGTGGTTTTCGATTGCTGGGCGGCGTGTCATCGCTCACCGGCGGCGCGCTCGATTGGGCTTGGCGGGCGTTCGGCGCAGCTTCCGGCCTAAGCTTCGATCAAGCAATGCGCATCGTTGAGCAGATGACGACAGGCGCCGACGGCCTTGTATTCGTGCCGTATCTGACCGGCGAGCGCAGCCCATTTTGGCGCGATGACTTGCGTGGCATGTTCATCGGGTTGCACCTGGGGCACACCTGGGCGCATATGCTGCGTGCCGTGGTCGAGGGGGTCGGCTTGTGCACACGGCTGATGCTGCAGCGTTTCGTGCGCCTGGGCATGCCCTCGCCGATCGTCGCGTTGTCGGGGGGCGCGGCCCGATATTCAATTTGGCGACGTGTGCTGGCCGACGCATGCCAGCGCACCCTCGCACTATACGGCGGCGATAGCGCGGCGAGCAACGTGATCTACGCGCTCTGCGCGCAAGTCCTAGAGCCGGGTGTGCCTTTCGCCGAAGCGATGAATCGCATCTTTGGACAGCCGACGCTCATCGAGCCGGATGAGGCAATGGCGCAGGCATATGCACGCGCCTACGCACATTACTGCCACTATCTCGAAAGCATGCTGCAGATGAGCGATGAACCAAGTTCTTACGCGAAACCTAATCTGGACTTTGTCCCTTAGGATGAATAGCACAAGGCGTCAGCGAAACAGCGGAAGACGGTGTCCGGAAATTGAGCGATGTGCCGATCGGCAGCGGAAGGTCTGTCGAAAGCCTACTCTGCGTTTCCGTTCTCGTGAATGGACAAAGTCCAGCTTGGCGCAGTGCGTCAATACCTTTCCAACAACAACTGCACCTCTTGGTCGTGCGGCATATCCTTCATCGCCTCCCACTCTGCGCGGCGCACGGCCAGGTACGAGCGTGCCAGGTCGCTGCCGAGCGCGTCGAGCAGCACCTCGTCCTGCTCGAGCGCAGCAATAGCCTCGCCGAGCGACGACGGCAACCGGCGGATACCCCGCGCGGCGCGCTCCTCGTCCGAGAGATCGGCCGGATCGCCCTGCACGGGGTCGCCCAGCGCCATGCCCTTCGCAACGCCGTCGAGGCCGGCGGCGATGACGCCCCCGAGCGAGAGGTAGGGATTCGCGGTCGCGTCCGAGGTCTTTAGTTCGATGTTGGTGATCGGGCGACCCGCAGAGGGCTGTGGCGCGCGCAGGGCAGCTTCGCGATTGCCGATGCCCCAACAGGTATACGCGCCGCTCCAGAAGCGCGGACGGATGCGTTTGTAGCTATTGGTGCTGGGCGTGGTCAGTGCCATGAGCGCGGGTAGGTGATGCAGCACGCCGGCCATGAATGCGCGCATCTCGGCGGTCAGCCGATGCAACTGGCCAGGCTCGACGACGACGCTATGGCCGTGGCGCTGCAGACTGAAGTGCAGGTGCGCGCCGTTGCCGGCTTTATCGGGATAGATCTTTGGGACGAACGAGGCCAGCGCGCCGTGTTGGCGTGCCACGCCCTTGACCGTCTCGCGGAAGATGATCTGGTTGTCGGCGGCGCGCAGCGCATCGGCATAGCGCACCGGCAGCTCGAACTGGCCGGGGCCGGATTCGGGGTAAGTCATCTCCACCTGCAGCCCCTGCGCCTCCAGCGCGTCGGTGATCGCATTGATGATCGGCGCGGCCTGGTCGAGCGCCCAAGTCTGGCAGAAGACGGTGGTGTCGAACGGCTGTGGACCGTGCTCTGACGGGCGCAGGAGCGAGAATTCGTTCTCGAAGGCGGCCAATACCTGCAAGCCGTGGTCGGCAGCGCGGGCGATCATGCGACGCAGGAAGCTGCGCGGGCAATGCGCCCAAGGCTGCTCGCCGTCGTAGATATCGGTGAGCACGCGGGCATGACCGGGAGCATAGGGCAGCGCAGCGAAGGTGCTCCAATCGGCGCGCATGTGCGCCTCGCCGGCGGGGGTGAGGCCGCTGCCCGGCGCGAGCGCGTCGTACATCACCGGCAGCGCTTGCTGCGCAGCCGCAATGCCCACACCTTCGCCATCTAGGTAGGCCTGAATGAACGTCGTGCGCACGGCTTTGGCGCGGATGACGTTAGCGTTGTCGCACCAAATGAAGCGCACGAAGCGCACATTGTGCTCTCGAATGAGGTTGAGGATGTCGTTTGCGGAGGCCATCGGAGTCATCGAGCGCAAAAGGTTCGCGGGCGTGATCGGGCACGCCCGCGAACGTTCACATACACAACGGCCAAGGCCGCGCTACGGCTTGATCTCTTTGACGAAGGAGTATTTGCCGTCCTGCACCTTGATGATGGTGACCGACTTATCGGGCTTGCGCTTGCCTTCCGTGTAGGTGATCTGGCCGGTGACGGCGTTGAAGCCTTGCGTAGCGGCCAGCGCATCGCGGATGGCCTTCGGGTCGGTCGAGCCGGCGCGCTTAATGGCATCGGCGATCAGGTTGAGGGTGTCATATCCCAATGCGGCGAAGGCGTTCTCCGGCGCGCGGCCGTACTCTTCGGTGTAGGCCTTGACGAAGTTCTGCACCTTCGGGTCGGGGTTGTCCAAGCCGGCATGGGTGGAGTAATACACGTCGTCGGCGTTCTCGCCGGCCACCTCGGCGATCAGCGGCGTGTCGAAGCCGTCGCCGGAGATGATCGGCTGCGTCAGGCCGGCCTCGCGGAACTGCTTCGTCGTGATGCCGGCTTCGCTGGGCACGGCCGAGATGAACAGCACGTCCGGCTGCGGGCTGAGCGCTTTCACCTTGGCGATCTGGGCCGAGAAGTCGGTGTCGCCGGACTTGTAGATGTCTTCGAGCACGATCGTGCCGCCGCGGCCGGTGAAGCGCTCCTTGAAGAACTTGGCCAGCGCGGTGGTGAAGTCGTAGGCTTGATCCACCAGCATATAGGCCGTCTTCGCGCCGAGGTCATCAATGGCGTAATCGGCGATGGCGTAGGCCTGGGCGTCGTCGCCAAAGGGCGCCATGAAGAAGAAGTCGCCAATCTGCTCCGGCAACGTCGGCAAGGTAGCGCCGGCGGTGACGAAGGGGATGCCGGCCTGTTGTGCGATTGGCCCGGCGGCCAGCGCGAAGGTGGAGTCGTTCAGTCCGCCGATGGCTACCACCTTGTGCACGTTGATCATTTCGGAGGCGGCGTTCGTGGTGGCGGTCTGGTCGGTCTTGCCGTCAATGGCGATCAGCTCGATCTGCTTGCCGAGCACGCCGCCGGCCGCGTTGATCTGCTTGGCGGCCAGCTTCATGCCGTTCATGCCCGGCGCGTCAATCGAGGACATGCCGCCGGTCACGCCGTAGAGCGCGCCGATCTTGATCGTTTCGGCCGCGGCTGGTTGCGGAGCTGCGGGTCGAGCAGCAGGCGGGGGTGCCGCACAGGCGGCTGCCAAAAGCGACACAACGAGCGTACAGGTAAACGTAAATATGCGAGATATGCGGGACATAGTGCTTTCTCCTTTTTGCGTTCAAAGTTGGGCGTCTCTTTGCGTCGCGGAAGTGAAGAGTGCGTCCAGCAGGAGGATTATAGGAATCGCATCATGGCGCGCAAGTGTCACTGTCAACGCAATAAGATGTTGTGGCAAATGTGCAGGATGCCGAGCTGGTGTTCAGCCCACGAACGTTGACATGGTTCCGCGGCCTTTTTAGGAGTGCACTGCCAGCAATGAACGATACAGCGGCTTCGGCAAGCTCAGCCGCCGCAACGTGTTCGACCGACATTACACCCGCGCTGTTGCTTGAGCCTGTCGAAGGCAACGGCGACAAGATCACCGGCAGCCCCTACAATTCATTACGCTACATGACACTGCAGTCACATCTCTTCCCCGTTCCGCCGGAGCGCATCGCGCGCTACACGGCCTATCGCGTTGACGAACCGATCATCGTAGATGGCCGGCTGGACGAGCCGGCTTGGCAGCGCGCGCCGCGTTCGCCGCGCTTCGTGGATTTGGTCAGTGGTCGCCCAACGATCCACGACACCCGCGCAGCGGTGCTGTGGGATGACGCTTACCTATACGTCGGCTTCTGGGTCGAAGAGCCATTCGTCACGGCGAAATTCACCGAGCGCGATTCGCCGATCTACGAGGACAATGACGTGGAGGTATTCATCGCCGGCCAAGACGCTTACTATGAGTTCGAGATCAACGCTCTCGGCACAGTCTACGAGGTGTTCTTCATTTGGTCGGACGTCTACGAGCGTGACGGCTACGCCGCTGCGCCGGAGTTCGCACCGGATGCACCCGGACATCGTCCCTGGGATGGCGTCGGGTTCAGGCATCCGCGCGGCCGGCGCGAGGGCTTCTGGCAGTGGGACCTGCCAGGTCTCAAGAGCGCCGTATGGGTGGACGGCACGTTGAACGACAACTCTGACCGCGACCGTGGTTGGACGGTCGAGCTGGCCTTCCCATGGGCAGGATTACACCGGCTGGCTCAGCCGGATGGACGCGCCCTCCCACCACGTGACGGCGACGTGTGGCGCATGGACTTCTCGCGTTTCAACACCTATAGGGAAGCGCCGCCGGCGGAGGATTCGGGCGGCTGGGCCTGGAGCGCGCACGGCGTATGGGACTCGCACGTGCCGGAGGTCTTTCCGTTCATCACCTTTTCGACCCGGACTGTGCAAGAGGCCGCGCAAGGTAGCTGAAGCCGAGTCGGGATTACGCTTCGCCCGCAGCCTCGGCGGGCGCCGGCGAGGGCGCGCGTTGCGCACCGACCCATCCGCCCAGCACATCCGGCAACTCCCGCCGGCCCATCAAGCCTTGCGGGCGGAAGAGCATCACCGCCAGCATCATCAACGCGATGACGATCTGGCTGAGGCCGTAGAGCGGCTGGCCGCCGATGGCCAGCGTCGTCTCGACGCGGCGCAGCAGTTCCGGCAGCAGCGTCATCAGCACGGCGCCGATCACCGATCCGCTGATGCTGCCCGCGCCGCCGATCACCACCATTGCGACCACGTTGAAGGTGATGAGAAAGGAGAACGACGACGGAGTGATCGCGGTGATGAGGTGCGCCCACAGCGCGCCGGCAATGCTGGCGAAGAGCGCGCCGCACACGAAGGCCAGGAGGCGCGTGCGAAAGACCGACACGCCGCGGCATGCCGCGGCCAGCTCGTCTTCGCGCACGGCCATCATCGCCCGTCCCAGCGGCGAGTGAACGATCCGCCAGATGACCGCAACGGCGATCAACATCCAGCCATAGGCCCACAACGGCGTGGTAAACGGCGGCAAGCCACTGATGCCGCGCGCGCCGCGCGTGACCGGCTGCCAGTTCAGCGCCACCACTTGCACGATCACCATCAGCCCCAACGTGGCCACGGCCAAGTAATGCCCGCGCAGGCGCAGCACCGGAATGCCCACCAGGAACGCGACCAGCGCCGCCAGGCCGGCGCCGACCAGCGCGGCGACGACGAACGGCAGCTCCGCCTGGGCGAGCCACGGCGGCAGATCGGGCATTGCCACGGCCTTGGTGCGCGCCGGCAAAGTGAGGATGGCCGACGTGTACGCGCCGATCGCCATGAAGGCCGCATGACCCAGCGAGAAGTCGCCGCTGTAGCCGTTGGTCAGGTTCAGGCTGACGGCCAAGATGATGTTGATCGCAATGACCGACAACACACGCTGGTAGTAATCGTTCAGCGCCGATTGCGCCAGGCCGGCCAAGCCCATCACGACGACGATCAGAATCAGCGGCGCGAAGCGCTTCATGCCCGATTCACCTCGCGCGCGCCCAACAAGCCGGTCGGACGCACCAGCAGCACCACGAGCAGCAGCACGAAGACAAAGGCATCTCGGTAGCCCGACACCTGCGGCGGCGTGAAGGCGACGAAGAACACCTCGGCGAAGCCCAGCAAGTAGCCGCCCAGCATGGCGCCGGGGATGTTGCCGATCCCACCGATCACCGCCGCAACGAACGCCTTCAGGCCGGGCACAAAGCCCGTGAACGGGTCCACCAGGCCAAACTTGCCCGACCACAACACGCCGGCGACGGCAGCCAGGCCAGCGCTGATGGCGAACGCGACGGCGATCACTCGGTTGACATCCACCCCCATGAGCTGGGTGACGCGCACGTTTTCACTGCACGCGCGCATGGCGATCCCCAGCGTGGTGCGCTGCACGAAGAGGGTCAGCGCAATCATCAGGGCAACGGCCAGCCCGACGATCACCACATCCATTACCGCGAAATTGACGCCCAGCACATCCACGCGCTGCGTCAGTTCGGCGGGCAGGCGCACCGGCCGCGGTTGCGCGGTCAGCGTCATCGTGGCGCCATTCTGGATGAGCGAGCTGATGGCCAGCGACGTGATGAGCATGGCCACCTCCGGCGCGCCGCGCAGCGGGCGATAGGCCAGACGTTCGATGAGCACCCCCAACGCGCCGACGACGAGCATGGGGATGAGCAGCGCAGCCCAGGCCGGCAGCGCCAGCGCCGTCAGCACCGCCAACCCCAGATATGCGCCGATGGTCATCATGTCGCCGTGGGCGAAGTTGATCAGCCGTAAGATGCCATACACCACCGTCAGGCCAATGGCGACCAAAGCATAGATGCTGCCCATGTTCAGGGCGTTGATGAATTGCTGAGCGATATACGAGGGCGTGAGCACGATTTAGCCTCCCAGATATGCGGCCTTCACGGCCGGATCGTCGGCCAGCGCGCGCGCCGGACCGCTCGCCTTGATGTAACCCGTCTCCATCACATAGGCGCGGTCGGCCAACCGCAGCGCCTGGTAGGCGTTCTGCTCGACCAGCAGGATGGTGACGCCGTCGCGCCGCAGCGCCTCGATCACGCGGAAGATGGTCTCGACGACCATCGGCGCCAGCCCCAGCGACGGTTCATCGAGCAGCAGCAGGCGCGGTCGGCTCATCAAGGCGCGGCCGATCGCCAACATTTGCTGCTCCCCACCGCTAAGCGTGCCGGCATATTGGCCGCGTCGCTCGGCCAGGATGGGGAAGAGCGCGTACACGCGCTCTAGGTCGCGCGCTACGCCATCGCGATCGGCGCGGTGTGCCGCCGCCAAACGCAGGTTCTCGATCACGCTCAGCCGCGCGAACACCTGGCGTCCTTCCGGGCAATGCACCACACCCAGGCGCACAATCTGATGCGCGGGCAGGTGCGTCAGATCGTGGCCTTCAAAGAGGATGCGCCCCTCGCGCGGGCGCAGCAGCCCGGAGAGCGTCGTCAGCGTGGTGGTCTTGCCGGCGCCGTTGCTGCCGATGAGCGCGACGATCTCGCCGGCGCTCACCTGGAGCGAGATCCCCTTGAGCGCGTGGATGCGCCCGTAATACACATGAAGATCTTGCACGCTGAGCATAGGGTCAAGTGGCGACGCCGAGATAGGCTTCGAGCACGCGCGGGTCTTGTTGGATTTCCTCGGGCCGGCCCTCGGCGATCAGTCGGCCGTAGTTCAGCACTTGGATGCGCCGGCATATTCCCATCACCACGCGCATGTTGTGCTCGATCAGGATGATCGCGAGTTTGAGTTCGTCGTGCAGGCGGGCGATCAGATGCATGAGGGACTCCGCCTCGGTCGGGTTCATGCCGGCAGCCGGCTCGTCCAGCAGCAACAACTTGGGGCGTGTGGCGAGTGCGATGGCGATCTCCAACCGGCGCTGCAGGCCATAGGGCAGCGCGTCGGCCTGCGCGTCGGCATAGTCGGCCAGGCTCAACATCTCGAGAAGCTCGCGCGCTTGTCGCTCGAGTTGCCGCTCGCGCGCGGCAAAGCCGGGCAGGCGCAGCACAGCCGCGTGCAGGCGGTCTTTGGTATGCGCTTGCAGGCCGATGCGCACATTGTCCAACACCGAGAGCCGGCGGAACAGGCGGATGTTCTGAAAGGTGCGCGCCACACCCGCGCGACAGATCGCATCGGGCGCTGCGCGCGTGATATCTCGACCGTCGAAGACGATCCGCCCGTGCGTGGGCGGAGTGACGCCGGTGAGCGTATTGAAGAGCGTGGTCTTTCCGGCGCCGTTCGGGCCGATCACGCCGATCAGCTCATGCGGCATCAGCTCCAGCCGATAGCCTTGCAGCGCTTGCACACCGCGAAAGGACTTCGCCAGGTCTTGCACTTGGAGGAGCGGGAGAGAAGACATGTCGCGTTGTCAAATTCAAGGGTCGGGCGTGGCGCATCGGCCAAGCCGGCAGGCAGCCGAACGGCATCGCGACGCTTTTCGCCTACCGGCTAAGTGCTCACCGGAATTCTAATTCGGCAGTGTGCGTTTGGCGCGGCGCAGCTCGGCAAAGTGGTCCCGCAAGTGCAGCGCTGCGCGCACGACCATCGCGCCGATAGTGCTGGTGGGATTGACGGCGGCGCTGGTGGGCATGGTGCTGCCGTCCATGATGTAGAGGTTGGGCACGTCCCACGTTTGATGCCAGCGGTTGCACACCGACGTCTCCGGATCATTGCCGATGCGACACGTGCCGAGCAGATGCCATGCCGGCGGCATATAGCCTTTGCCGGCCACTTCAAAGCGATTCACTTTGACGTCGAAAGCGCCGATCGCTTCGGCCAACTCCAGCGCGCGGGCAATGCCGAACTCGACGATACGCCGGTCATTCGGGTGCAGTTTGTACTGCACCTTGGGCGCGGCCATGCCGCTGGAATCCACCATCGCCTCGGAGAGCGTGACGCGATTATCCGGCAGCGGCAGGTCTTCGCCCACGATGAGCGCGCACAGCCCATGCGCAAAGTGACGCTTGAACCAGCGGTGATGCGCCTTGCCCCACGGCGCGGTGTTGCCAGAATGCGATCCGGCAGCCTGATAGCCGGCGCCGTTCAGGCGCGCAATATGAATCGTCAGCCCGTTGATGAAGCCGCGCTTCACATCGGTCTCGGCAAATTCGGCGCACATCATCGCGGCGGAGACGATGCCTTTGTGCGAATCCAGCGGCTCATCTACCCACATCTCCACGATGGCCAGGCCGTGGTGCATGAGGAAACGCCCCACCAGGTCGTTCGAGTTGGCCAGGCCGTTCGGGAAGCGGTTGGACTGGGAGTTCAGCAGCAGGCGCGGCGTGCCGATGCCGTTGCAGGCCAGGATGACCACATCGGCTTCCTGGATGTGGCGCGTGCCGGTGTTCAGGTCCACATAGACCACGCCTTTGGCGCGCCCGGTGCGATCCAACTCCACGCGCTCCACACGGACAAAGGTGCGCAGCTCGGCGCCGGCTTGGATCGCCTTCGGCCAGTGCGTCACCTGCATATCGGCCAGCGAGCCACGGTTGCAGCCGCTCTGGCAGTTGCCACAGTTGTTGCAAGCCGGCCGACCGTCGTAGTCCTCGGCCAAAATCGCGCAGGGCATCGGCCACCAGTGCCAACCCAACTTGTCGAAACCACGCGCAGCGATACGCCCCAATGGCCCATGCGGCAGCGGGCGGGTTTGAAAGGCCTCGTGAGGCGGCATGGCAGGATCACCATACCAACCACTCACACCTACGTCGCGGTCGTTGATCACGTAGTACGGCGCGAGTTCCTCATAGGTGAACGGCCAGTCGGGTGCGTAGCCATGCTCCGTGCCTTTGCGAAAATCGGACGGGCGGAAGCGTGGCCAGGTGGCGGTGTAGTGCACGGTCGAGCCGCCGACGCCGTTCCACATCAACGGGTTCTCGTCCTGCGTGTCAACCGGATAGTCCTCCGGTCGGCGGCGCACATTGGTAGCCGTCGCCCAATTGGTCATGCGCTGCCATTCCCAATCCGGGCTGGTATGCGGGTGATCTTCGGGTCGCGTCCACCGCCCTTGCTCCAAACAAACAACGCGCAGGCCGGCTTCGGCAAGGATCTTCGTTGCCGAAGCCCCGCCCATGCCCGACCCGACGACGACAACATCAACGCGATCGTGCTTGTTCATAGATGAGTGTCGGTAGTGTCAAATAGGGTGTCGCTGGTATCGGTAGCGTCAAAAGCGTCGTTTTGCAGGGTATCGCGGCAGTCCGCTCAGCAGCTCGGCGAGCGACGATGTATCCACCGGTTGCATCTCCTCGGTCTTCTTGTAGAAGCCGCGCTGATGCTTGGGGGCATTGACCGCCGGATCGAAAGCCGGCATCGCGTAGCCCTGCGGCTGCGGCGCATCGTTGTAATCGTGGCCCAGCTTGCGCACGGCGCGCACGACCGACGGGTGCTGGTAGTAGGCCAAGTAGGTCGCTGCGCGGACGAATGCGAACAGGTCCGGCTCGTTGCGCTCTAGGCGGCGCACGACGCGAACGCGATCCCGCGGCGCAAGATCGGCGAAAGCGCCCCCCTCATCTGCGAGTAGCTCGACCAGCCGTTCCACCGTGTCGCTGCCGCGATGGGCGCGCAGGCGTTCGGCCAGTATGTGCTGCGTGCCCACCTGCGAAGCAGGCGGGAAGAGCGCATCACCGGGGAGAAGGGTATCTACGAATGCCGCCAACGTCTCCGAGATGTGTCGTGGCTTCAGGGACTTCTTCGCGTTGGCTTTACTGCGCGACATAGTTCACTCCGTCATCATCGGCGTTATTTTGCGCGCTTGCGTTTGCTCGGCTTTACAGCATCTTTGGGCAACTCGGCGTTTGCCGATGTGCCCTCGAACACTTCGTAGGGCGATGCCGTCGGCCATCGCGGCCACAGCGGCACGAACATGATGCCGCCGACGACGGCGAGCTGGATCGTCTCGCTGCCGGTGTTCCACACACGATGGATGGTATTGGGGCGGTTGAAGATGGCGCAGCCGGCGGAGAACTTATAGCGCTTGCCGTCGCTCTCGATCTCGCCTGTCCCTTTGATCACGTAGTACACCTCCTCGCAATTGTGGCGGTGCAGCGGCGAGTGGTGGCCAGGGTCAATCTCCACAACGCCCAGGCACAACGTCTTGGCGTCGAAGCCGGTTTCGGGGTAAATCAACTTCAAGTCGCGGACACCGCCACCCGCCTGCTGCATCGGGGCGCCTTCTAAGACCTCGCGCGGATGGATGACGATCTTGTTGCGCTTGCTCATGGCCTCGCGGTTATATATGAGCCTGCGAGGGCACGCAAACGCAATCCTGCGGATCGGTCTCCACATTCACATTTGTTACTTTGTCACCACGCACAGGGCGCCGGGCGTGCGCTTTTCGCTCGCTTCACTAAAATCTTGTGACGATGAAAATCAGCGATGTCCGCTTCATCGCCCTGCGCCAGCCGCTGCAACAGCCGCTGCGTCTAGCTTGGGGAGCGATGCACCATCGCCATTTCGGCCTGGTGGTCGTCGAAACAGACGCCGGCATCCGGGGTGTGGGCGAGACTTCGGTGAACTTCCCCGGATGGGCCATCGTCGAGCGCAAGGCCACCATCGAAGAGGGGCTGAAGCCGCTGCTGATCGGCGAAGATCCGCTGGACGTGGCGGGCATCTGGCAAAAGATGCACCGCGCGTTCGCACGTCTGGGCGTGCTATGGGGCAAAGGCGCGGTCATGTCGGCCATCGGCGGCGTGGACATTGCGCTGTGGGACATCGTCGGCAAGGTGAGCGACAAACCCATCTACGCGCTGTTGGGCGGTACGCAGCCGGCGCGCGCGCCGCTCTACGCCACCGGGTTGGACCCGGCCAACCTGGCCGATAGCGCACGTGCCTTCACCGACCAGGGCTATCGCGCCGTGAAGGTACGCATCGGCTTCGACGAAGCGCGCGACATCGCCAACGTGGAGGCAGTGCGGCGCGCCGTGGGCGACGACAACCATGTGTTGGTGGACGCCAACATGGCCTATGATCTGGACACAGCAAAGCGCATGGCCGCGGCGCTACGGCCCTATCACCTCTACTGGCTGGAAGAACCGTTGGTCGCTAACGATCTAGAAGGCTATCGCACGCTGAAGGAGCACACCGATATTCCGCTTGCTGCCGGCGAGAACCAGTTCGACGTGGCCGATGCGACCGCGCTGCTGGACACGAACGCCATTCGCTATTTGATGCCCGATCCAACGCGCGCCGGCGGCTTGAGCGAGGCACGGCGCATCTGTGCGTTGGCGCAGGCGCGCGGGCTGCTCTATTCTCCACATCACTACGGCGCCGACATAGGCTTTGCAGCCACATTGCACCTGATCGCAGCAACGCCCGGCGCAGCCTATATGCTGCGCGATGTGGCGCCCGCGCCGCTGCGCGAGTCGGTGCTACGCACGCCGATCGTAGTCGCAGACGGCTTCGCGACGACACCAGACGCACCTGGGTTAGGCATTGAGCTGAATTGGGATGTCATCCGCGCTCACGAAGTGCATTTGTGAAGCATCCGGGGAGCGTCACACGACAAGGAGGTGGTTAATAGGACGAATCGCCTTTCTGACTCACCGTTTGCAACGTATGCAAAAAGCGACTGTTTAAACGTTAAGAGTTCTGCAAACTTAAGGTTGGAGAGAAGCTACTATGACACGAAATAACCGCACATTTTCGATGCTGGGCGGCGCGCTTGCGGCTGCACTCGTCTTGAGCGCCTGCGCTGTGCCGGCTGCCCCGGGCACGGTGCGCCAGGTCGAGGTCACGCGCGAAGTGGTGGTCACGGCCACCCCCGAGCCAACTGCGCCCAAGCCGTTCGAGGGGCAATCCATCAACGTTCTGACCATCCAGCCGCATGCCGTGGCGACACGCGCCCTGGCTAAATGGTTCGAGGAGGAGACCGGCGCGCGCGTCCAGGTGCTCGTCGTGCCGTACGCCAACGTCACCGAGAAGGCCATCCTCGACGTCACTTCCGGCGCCGGCGAATACGACGTGATCGAGATTTGGTATCCCATGCTCGGCAAGCTGGTGGAGAGCGGCGTATTGGAGGATCTCACCCAGTGGTGGGAGGAGAACAAGGAGTCGTTGCAGTTCGATGACTTTGTGCCCTCGATTGCCGATCCCTACACGCTGATAGACGGCAAACGCTGGGCGCTGCCTTATGACGGCGACACGCACCTGTTGTTCTACAACCGCGAGTTGCTGGAAAAGTACGGCGTGAAGCCGCCGACGACATGGGCAGAATACCGCGAAGCCTGCAAGACCATCACCGAGCAGGGCAAATCCGAGGGCATCTACGGCTGCGCCATCATGGGCGCCAAAGTGCCGATCATCCTGCTGTCCACGTTCATTAACCGGCTGCAGGGCTATGGCGCCAGCTTCTTCGATGCCGATGGCAAGCCGGCCATCAACAGCCCGGAGGCCGTCGCGGCCCTGCAAGAGCTGGTGGATCAGCTCCCCTATGCTTTGCCCGACCCGAAGGCCGTGGCGTTCGACGAAGCGCTCGGCGGCTTCACCACCGGCAAGGTGGGCATGGTCGAGTTCTGGACCGACCTAGGGCAGATGAGCGACAACCCAGAGCAGTCCAAGATCATGAAGAAGTGGGGCGCCGTGCCGATGCCAAAGGGCGAAGGCCCGAACGCTGCCAGCCGACCCGCGCTCAACGCCGGATTCGCGCTGGGCATCTCCACGCTGGCGCAGAACAAGCCGCTGGCCTATGAGTTCCTGAAGTTCGTCGGCCGGCCGGACATCAACGTGCGGGTCAACACCATCGTCGGCGGCCTCGACCCCACGCGCAAGTCCACCTTCGACGCCGAGCCCTATCGCACGCACGTCACGCCGGAGCTGGCCGATGCCGCGAAGGCAGCGCTGAGCGGCGCGTTCGCTTGGCCCACCAACGCCAAGTGGCCGGAGATGCAGGATGTGCTGACCGAGAACGTCGCGGAGGCGCTGGCCGGCACGAAGACGCCCCAACAGGCGCTGGACGACACGCAGGCCAAGTGGCTCGAGATACTCGGCAAGTAAGGCCCGTTGAGGAGAGCCTGAAAGTCCTTGGAGCACAACGGCGGGGCCTGAAGTGATCTGCAGAATTCAGGCCCCGCCCTGCGCCCGTTCGCGTCGAATTTCACCCGAAACAGAGCGATAGCGCGTTAGCGGCTCATCGCACTTTCGCATTCGATGCACACACTTCATCGCCAACACCAGCGCGAGGTCCTATGGATGATCGGGCCGGCCGTCTTGACGCTGATCGTCTTCTCGCTCTATCCGCTGGTCTATTCCATCGCCCTGAGCGCGACCGACTCTCAACTGGCGCGACCGTTTCGCGAATTCATCGCGTTCAAAAACTACACCGATGCGGCTAGGGATGCGCTGTTCGGCAACTCGCTGGTGCTCACGTTCATCTATGCGTTCGGCGTCACCGCAATTGAGACGGTTATCGGCTTTGGACTGGCGCTGTTGCTGAACCGCGAGAGCGGCCCGACGCGCTTCGCGCGCACGCTGGGTCTGCTGCCGTTCATCACCCCGCCGGTCGCCATCGCAGCCATCTGGCGGCTGATCTATGACCCATCATCGGGCATGCTGAACCACTACCTCGTGCGCGCCGGAATCCTGGAACAGAACGTTGCCTTCCTCGGCGTGCCTGGCCTGGCCATGGCATCGGTGATGTTGGTGGACATATGGCAGTGGACGCCGTTCGTCTTTTTGCTCTCGCTGGCCGTGCTGGCCGGCCTGCCGCATGAGCCATACGAAGCTGCGGCCGTGGACGGCGCGAACGGTTGGCAACAATTCATTCACATCACGCTGCCGTTGTGCCTGCCCGGCGTGCTCATCATCGCCATCCTGCGTTTGATCGGCGCGATGAAGGTCTTCGACCTGGTATTCATGCTCACCTTTGGCGGGCCGGGGTCGTCCACGCAGGTTGCTTCGTTCTACATCTACAAGACGGCCTTTCAGCAATTCAAAACCGGCTACGCCTCGGCCATGACGATCATCGTCATCGTCATCCTGTCGGTGTTGGTCACGCTGCTCACGGCGCTCTACCGGCGGGTACAGGCGAAATACGGGCCATGACCGAACGAGCGATCTCTTCACCGCTTCGCCAGCGGCCGGCGAAGCCGCTGCACCCGATGCGCACGGTCATGCACCTGCTGCGCTGGGTAACGGTCGGGCTACTGCTGGCGTTCACGCTCATCCCGCTGATCTTCATGCTGACGACTTCGTTGAAGTCGCCCATCGAGATCCGCGTCTCCGGCAGCCTGCTCCCCTCCGAGGGGATCTTTCTGGTGAACTGGGAGCGCGCCTTTCGGAACGTGCCGTTGCCGCGCTATCTGTGGAATTCACTCCTCGTCGGGATCATGAGCACGGCCATGACGCTGCTCGTCGCCGTGCCGGCCAGCTATGCGATTGTGCGCTTTCGCGCCGGCGGGCGATTGCTACCGTCGTGGATCCTCGGCACCTACGTCGCCCCGCCCATCGTGATCAGCGTGCCGGTGTTCATGCTGATGCGCTCCGTCGGCCTGGTAGATCAGCCGTTTGGGCTGGCCTTGCTGCACATGGTCGCCAACCTGCCGGTGGCCACATGGATGCTGATGGACTTCGTGCGTAGCTTGCCCATGGAAGTCGAGGAGGCGGCGCAGATGGACGGCGCCTCTCACTGGGGCGTACTGCTGCGCATCGTCGTCCCACTCATCTTGCCCGGCCTGGTCGCTACGGCGATCATCTGCCTCATCCTGTCGTGGAACGAATTCTTGTTTGCGTTGATCCTCACCTACAGTCTGCGCTCGCAGACCTTCCCGATCGGCATCTCCGAGTTTCAGGGCGAGCACGGGCTGCAGTTCGGAGAGATCTCTGCGGCAGCGCTCACCGGCATCGTGCCGGTGTATGTGCTGGCGATGTTCTTCCAACGCTATCTGATTCACGGCTTGACGCGCGGCAGCGTGAAATAGGCCGCGCATCTTTCGCAAGGAGATGAACGTCTATGAAAGCAGCGCGTTGGCACGATCAACGTGACGTGCGAATCGAAGATGTTCCGGAGTGCACGCCGAAACCCGGACAGGTCAAACTGAAAGTGCATTACTGCGGCATTTGCGGCACCGACCTGCACGAATACCTCGAAGGGCCGATGTTCATCGCCAAACAACCGCATCCGCTCACCGGCTATGGCGCGCCGGTGATCATCGGCCACGAGTTCGCAGGCGAGATCATCGCCATCGGCGAGGGCGTCACCGGTTGGTCCATCGGCGACCGCGTGGCGCTGGAGGGATACCACATCTGCCACGAATGCTATTACTGCCAGCGCCACGAATACAACCGCTGCGAGCGGCTGGCGTTTCATGGCTTCTCGGCGCCGGGGGGATTGGCCGAAACGGTGTGCGCGCCTGCTTACCAGCTCTATCCACTCGACCCGCGCGTGAGCTGGGAAGCATCACCTCTGGTCGAGCCGACGGCGGTAGCCGTGCGCGCCGTCAATCACGTCAAGCCGTTGTTGGGCGAGCGTGCGCTGGTCGTCGGCGCCGGGCCGATCGGTTTGGCCGTGCTTCAGGTGTTGCGCGCCGCCGGCATCAACCGCATCGCCGTCGTCGAGCCGGCCCGCAAGCGGCGCGAGATGGCGCTCGAATTCGGCGCGACCATCGCGCTGGATCCACGCCGCGACGACGTGGAGCGCGAAATCCGCAACTTCACGAATCAGCTCGGCGCCGACATCGCCTTTGAATGCGGCGGCAACGACGCCGCCTACCAAACGGCAGTGCGCAACACACGCAAAGGTGCGCGCATTTGCCTCGTCAGCCAGACCAATACGCCCTTCCGTCTGTTCGTCAACGAGATCGGCTTCAACGAGCGCGTGCTGATCGGCACGGTGGCGTACTGCGGCGAGTTCGCGCCGGCCATTCAGTTGATCGCCGAAGGCAAAGTGCGGGCCGGCGATATGATCACAGCGCGCATTAGCCTCGATCATCTGGTGGATGTTGGCTACCGCGAGCTGATGGAGCACACCGACGAGCACGTGAAGATCATCGTCTCACCCTGGATGTAAATCCGCACCAAAAGAGCCATGTCAACGATTGCTAACCATCCCATCCCCGTGCTGCCTGAGGTGCAGGCGTTTTTGAAACGTCCTAAACGGTTGTTCATCAACAATGCGTTTGTCGAGCCGGCCTCCGGCAAGACCATGCCTACCGAAGACCCGGCCACCGGCGGCGTGCTCGATCACATTCCCGCCGGCGATGCGACGGACGTTGATGCCGCCGTGCGCGCGGCGCGTGCCGCATTCGAGGGCGAATGGCGCGCCATGTCGCCCACGCAACGCGCTGCATGCATGTTCAAGCTGGCCGATCTGATCGAGCAGCACGCCGAAGAATTCGCAGAGATCGAATCCCTGGATGTGGGCAAAACGATCACCAGCGCCCGCGCCATTGACGTGCCGTTCACCGTCTTCCTCTGGCGCTATTACGCCGGCTGGGCCACCAAGCTGTATGGCAAGACGCTCGACCTCAGCCTGCCGCCCAGCGGCACGTTCTTCTCCTACCTCCGTCGGGAACCGGTCGGAGTAGTGGGCTGCATCATCCCGTGGAACTATCCGCTGGCGCAGGTCTCGTTCAAAGTTGCGCCTGCGCTGGCCGCCGGCTGCACTACGGTCGTCAAGCCGGCCGAGCAAGCCTCGCTGGCCAACCTGCGCCTGGCCGAGCTGATCGCCGAAGCCGGCTTCCCGCCCGGCGTGATCAACATCGTCACCGGCTTGGGCGAAACCGCTGGCGTAGCGCTGGCCGAGCATCCCGACGTGAACAAAATCTCGTTCACCGGCTCCACCGCCGTCGGCAAACTCATCATGCAAGCGGCCGGCCGGTCGAACCTGAAACGCCTGACGCTGGAGCTGGGCGGCAAATCGCCCACGATCATGTTTGATGATGCCGACATGGCCGAGGCGATTCCTACGGCCGCGGCAGCCATTTTCAACAATAGCGGCCAGGTGTGCAACGCCGGCTCGCGGCTATATGTACAGCGTCGCTCATTTGACCGCGTGCTGGAGGGTGTGGCCGATTACGCTCAGCGGCTACGCATCGGCATTGGCCTAGACGAAAGCACACAGCTTGGGCCGCTGGTGACGCGCGAGCAAAAGGCGCGTGTGCTCGGCTACATGGAGCAAGGCCTGCAAAGCGGAGCGCAATTGGTGATCGGCGGTCCGAGCCTGCTCCAAGATGTGCCCGGCAACTTCGTGTCGCCCTCGATCTTCATCAACACTACGCCGGAGATGTCCATCGTGCGCGAGGAGATCTTCGGGCCGGTGCTGGTAGCTGCGCCGTTCGACGACCCGGATGAGATTGCACCTGTCGCCAACCAGACGCACTACGGATTGGCAGCGACCATCTTCACCCGCGACATTAGCCGCGCCCACAAGCTGGCTGCGCGTTTGAATGCCGGCGCAATCTGGATCAACTGCTTTGGTGTGTTCGACCCGAACTTGCCGTTCGGCGGGTTCAAGCAGTCGGGCATGGGGCGCGAGTTCTCTCAGGAAGGCGTAGAGGCCTTCACCGAGCTGAAGGCAGTCACGGTCAAGCTGTAGGTGCGGAGGCGGAGGGCAGTCTGGCGTCGCTGCCCTGCCCTTCCGCTTCGCTCCCCTCCTTTGGTTCGCTGCTCTCCGTGTGCTGCGCCAACTCGCTGGCTCGCTCAAGCGCATCACGCGCGGCAAGCTGCTCGGCCATCTGCTTGCTCGATCCGCGCCCAACACCGGCCACGCGGTCGCCCAGCCGCACCTCGACGGTGAACACCTTGGCGTGATCCGGCCCTTCGGTGGCCACCAGCTTGTAGCGCGGCGTGACACCCAGCACCCCCTGGCTCCACTCCTGGAGGTGGCTCTTGGCATCGCGGTCGAGCTTGGCTTGCACGATCTCCGGCGTGGCCTGGGCCAGCAGCGGAACGACAAAGCTGCGCACGGCTTCGATGCCTTGGTCGAGGTAGAGTGCGCCGAGCAACGCCTCGAAGGCATCGCCGAGGATGTTTGCGCGCTCACGTCCGCCGGTGTCAATCTCGCCCTTGCCCAGCCGCAGTCGCTCGGGCAGCCCCACTTGGCGGGCAAACTTCGCCAGCGTGCTCACGCGCACCAGCGCGGCGCGGATGCTGGTCAGCCGGCCTTCGTCGTAATCCGGGAACTGCTCGAATAACCATGCGCCGGCGACGAAATCCAGCACTGCATCGCCGAGGAACTCTAGGCGCTCGTTGTCGGCAGCCTGTTCTTCGGGATGTTCGTTGACGTAGGACGTGTGGGTGAGCGCGCGTTCAAGGAGCGTCGGATCGTTGAAGGTCGGCAATTCAACCGTCATAGCGCTTGAAGATCAGCACGCTGTTGTGCCCGCCGAAGCCGAACGAGTTGTTCATAGCGACGTTCACGCGGTGCTTGCGCGCCTCGCCCGGCACGTAGTCCAGATCGCACTGCGGATCGGGTTCGACCAGGTTGCGTGTCGGCGGGATGACGCCATGCTGGATGGCGTAGATGCACACCGCCGCCTCCAGCGCGCCGGTCGCGCCCATCATGTGGCCGGTCATGCTCTTGGTGCTGCTGATGGGCACGTGGTAGGCATGGTCGCCGAGCACGGCCTTCACCGCCTGCGTCTCGGCAATGTCGTTCAACGGGGTCGCCGTGCCGTGCGCGTTGATGTAGTCAATATCCTCCGGGCGAACGTTGGCGGACTCCATCGCGCGGCGGATGGCCTTTGCCGCGCCGGCGCCACCCTCCGCGGGCGCAATCACGTGAAAGGCGTCGGTCGTTTGACCAAAGCCGGCGATCTCCGCCAGGATGTTCGCGCCGCGCCGCAGGGCGAACTCCAGCTCCTCCAACACCATCACACACGCGCCCTCGCCCATCACCACGCCGTCGCGATTCTTGTCGAAGGGCTTGGGCGAAGTGGAGGGCAGCTCGTTGTTGTGGCTGAGTGCGCCCAGCCGGTCGAAGCCGGCCATGCCCAGCGCGCTCACCGTGGCGTCGGCGCCGCCGGCGATCATGGCGATTGCTGCGCCGCGCCGAATGATCTCGAAGGCCTGGCCCAGGCTGTCGTTGCTGGTGGCGCAGGCCGAAGCGGGCGAATACGACGGGCCGCGCGCGCCCAGCTCGATGGCGATCATGCCTGCCGCGCCGTTGCTCATGATCATCGGAATGGCGAACGGATTGATCCGGCGCGGGCCTTGCTCGCGTAGCACGTCATACTGCGCCAGCATGGTGTGGAAGCCGCCGATGGACGAACCGACGACCACCCCGACGTCGTCGGCGATGTCGGGCGTAATGGTGAAGTTCGCCTGTTGGACGGCCTGGCGCGTGGCCGCCAGGGCGTATTGCTCGAACAGGTCGGTGCGGCGCACTTCGCGTGGGTCAATGAAGTTGGTCGGGTCGAAGTTCTTGACCTCGCAGGCGACGTGCACCGGCAACAGGTTAGGGTCGAAACGGGTGATCGGCGCGACACCGGACTCACCGTTGATCAGCGCGTCCCACGTGCTCTCCATGTCCAAGCCGAGCGGCGTGATCGCGCCGATGCCGGTAACGACAACTCTTCGATGATTCTGCATACTTTCTCCCAGCGGTCATGGCGCGCTGGGAGAAATGGATTGAAAGACAGAGATTGGAGCGCGGGAGCAAGCATCTCTCGTCCTCCAATCTCTGGCAACCAACCGGTAACCTACTCCCGAAACTTGGACGTTCGAACGCGCCACAGACCCTTCAGGTCTTCGATCGCCGTGGGGATGATCTTCACCCGGGAATCGAGATCCTCGATCCACTCCACCGGCACTTCCCAGATTTTATAACCTTGTTGCTCGGCGCGGATGAGCAGCTCGGAATCGAAGAACCAGCGGTTGTCCTGGATGTGTGGGATGAGGTCTTTCACTGCCTGGCGGGAGAGGGCTTTGAAGCCGCACTGCGCGTCGGAGAAGCGCCGGCGGGGGAACATCAGCTTGACGATCAGGTTGTAGGCGCGCGAAATTACCTCACGCTTGAACTGGCGGGTGACGCGGGCACCGGGCATCAGCCGCGAGCCGGTGGCAATGTGATATTCGCCGGCGAAGAGCGGATTCACCATCGGCATCAGGTGATTCAGGTTGGTGGATAAGTCCACGTCCATGTAGCACACCACGTCGGCGTCCGACATCAGCCACGCCTGCTTGAGCGCCCGGCCGCGCCCCTTCTGGTCGAGGTGAATGTAGGTCACTTCGCCGGGATACTTGCGCTCCAGCTCTTTGGCGATCTCCAGCGTGCGATCCGTCGAAGCGTTGTTGGCAACCACGATGCGCCACTTGTAGGGGCAATGCTTCTTCAGGAAGTCGCGCAACTTAGTTACACTGGGCTCAAGATCGCGCTCTTCGTTATAGACGGGGATGACGATGTCGAGGGTCTTCGATGACTGTGCGGCGATCGGGTTGGCCATCGCGACGGCGGCGATTATATCTTTCTGATAGGGTTGACTGATTACCATGGAATCCCCCTCGCGGAGATGGGTATTTCACGCTCGTTCACTTCTCGTTCCAGCTTCGTCTGCTCAATAGTCGTCCATCTCCGCGAAATCATCACGCTTGAACCGGCGTGACCTGCAACTTGCAAACTTGTAGCCTACAAGATTGTTCACCCCCAACCTTAACCCTTCTTTAGCGACGGAAGCCGGAAGCTCAGCCATACACCGCAAGCTACGAGCACGGCGACGAAGCCGAACATCACTACATAAGCCATTGCAGCCTGGCCTCGCGCGGACAACGCGTCTATCCATGCGCCGCCTATCACGGGCGACAACGCGACGACCCCACCGAGCGTGTTGATGGCGCCGACGTACATGGCGCGATGCCGCTCCGGTGCGCTATCCAACAGGTAGCCGAGTGCGCCAAGCACCAGCGAGTGCTCGATCGCCCCACGCAGCGCAAAGATGGCGATGAAGCCGGCGATCGCTACATCGCGCGCCGGCGCGCCGTGCGGCAAAACGGCCAGCGCATAGATCAGCGCAAGCACCGGCGCAACGAACTGCATCAGCGCCGCCGCGCGCACTACGCTCAGCGCCGTGAACCGGTCGGCCAGCCAGCCGAACAAAGCGATGCCGGCGATGCCGCCGATGATCAGCGCGATGTTGAAGATGCCGGTGGCCGAATCGTCGAGGCCGAGTTGGTCTTTGGCAAAGACCAGGTAGAACGAAGCGGCCATCAACTCGATGCCGGTGAGGATGCGCACGACCATCACGCGTCGAAAGACAGGGTCGGTGCGCGCTGCTTCCCTCAGGCTGGCGATGAAATTCGAATTTTGTGTGTGGGCGTGCTCCGCTTCGGCCATCGGGTTTTCCTGCAATAGGCTAATGATGGCCAGCGAAATCGCCATGCAGAGCCATGCACAGCCGAAGATGAACGCATAATTCTGCGGGAAAGGTAACCCGTCCGGCTGCAGCACGCGCTCCACGATCAATCCAACGCCAATGCCGAAGAGACCGCCCACGAATTGGCCGATCGAGACGCTGCGCGCACGCATGCGCGGCGAGAGCGCCCGGCTCATCATGTCGAACCAGGCCACGCCGGCCAGCGCATCGCAGATGTTGAACAGAGTCAGACATCCCACCAGCACCCACACCGTCAGAATCGGCGCCTGCGCCTGGGTGACGAGCAGCCACAGGGCAACCAACAGCAGCGCGTTGCGGCCGATCAGGCTCGGAATCATCAAGTAGGGCTTCTGCCAGCGTTTGCCCCGCACGATGCGCGCCGCGACGAGCTGCGGCAGGAACCACGTCACCGACCACGTCATGCCCACTACGCCGATGAGCGTTTTATCGTCGGTGAGCTGCGACGCTAAGCCGACCAGCACCGTCGTCGCCGGAATGAAGTAGGTGCCGACCATGAACGCCGTGATGTCGCCGGTGAAGGCCAGGACGTTGCGGCGGGAGTCTATCGGAACGGGCGTTGGGCGATCTTCGATTGCGGATTGTGCGATGGTGGTCACGGCACAATCATACGTGATCGGACAGCTTTTCACAGGTGCATTTCAAAATGGGGGAACGCAGACTGGCCGGCAGTCGCGACAGGCTAAATCCCAGCGCTGAGCATTTAGCACTTCGTATAATCTGCTCGCCAACCACATCATGGGAAAGACGTTCGCGGAGAAAGCTCTGGCGCGCGCTTCGGGTCAGGCCGAGGTGAGCGCCGGTCAGATCGTTGACGCCCGGCCCGACCGCGTGCTCAGCCACGACAACACCGCCGCCATCTACCGATTGTTCAAGCAGCTCGGCGTCGAGAAAGTGAAGCACCCCGAACGCTTGTGCATCACGCTCGACCATGCCGTGCCTGCGCCGACGACGCAGCACGCGCAGAACCATGCCGAGGTACGCCGCTTCGTGCGCGAGCAGGGCGTGCGCTATTTCTTCGAGGTCGGGCGCGGCATTTGCCATCAGGTCTTCAGCGAAGAGGCGCTCGTGCTGCCCGGCATGACGATCCTCGGCTCGGACTCGCACACGACGCACTTTGGATGGCTGGGCGCGTTCGGCGCAGGGATCGGACGCAGCGAAGTTGCTGCTCTTTGGGCTACGGGCGAACTGTGGCTACGCGTGCCGGAGAGCATGAAAGTCGTCGTCACCGGCAACCTGCCGCCGTGGGTCACTTCCAAGGATTTCTGTCTCAAGCTGATCGGCGATCTCGGCCAGGACGGCGGGCTCTATCGCTCGGTGGAATTTCACGGCGACGGCATCAGCCGGCTCAGCCTGGACAGCCGGATGGTCATTCCCAACATGATGGCCGAGTTCGGCGCGAAGAACGCTTATCTACCACCGGACGAAGCCGTCTTCGCTTATCTCGAGATGCGCTTGCAGCGACGCTTGCGCATAGCGGAAGCGCAGCAGGATGCCGTCGAATGTGCCACCGTCGAATCTCAACTTGCCCACTTGAGAAGCGACGCGCTGTATCCCGACGCCGACGCGACGTATGCCGTCGTGTGTCACTACGACCTGAGCACACTCGAGCCGATGGTGGCACGGCCGCATCGCGTGGATAACGTCGCGCCGATCGGCGAGGTGAAAGGTCAGCCGGTGCAGCAAGCCTGGCTGGGCACGTGCACGAATGGCCGGCTGGAAGACATCGCCGCTGCATGCGACGTACTGCGCGGCCGGCGCGTGGCGCGCACCACGCGCCTACTGTGGAACCCGGCGTCGTCGGAGGTGCTGCAGGAAGCGCTTCGGCTCGGCTACGTGGCAACCTTCTTGGAAGCCGGCGGGGTGATCAACACGCCCGGCTGCGGCCCGTGCATGGGCAACCACATGGGCGTGCCGGCGGTGGGCGAGGTCACCATCAGCAGCGCCAACCGCAACTTCCGCGGGCGCATGGGCACACGCGAGTCCGAAATCTACCTTGCTTCGCCGGCCGTCGTCGCCGCCAGCGCCGTCGCCGGCGTCATCGCCGATCCGCGGGAGATCACCGCTGAAGCGACGACGGCTTTCGTCAATCATCTATCATGATTCGCGATTGACGATTGCGCTGCGTCATTGCCCGATGTTATACTGTTAGCCCTGTTTGCCGAAGTGGCGGAACTGGCAGACGCGCACGACTCAAAATCGTGTTCCCTTACGGGAGTGTGGGTTCGATTCCCACCTTCGGCATGATAAATGACGTAGAAGCCTCCAGCGCCTGCGCAATCTCCCCAAAGGCCTGCGCTACCCACGGCTTCACCCTCACGCCTGTTGCTTCGTGGGGTGCATTCGCCAATGGGGGCAGACGTCGACCCGCCCCGGCGTAAACGCCTGGGCTGAAAGGGGCGGGATGCGCGCGGCTTGCCCGTATGCTCAGCGCTGGGATTGATCCCAGCGCGACTGAAGCGAATATTGCTGCGGGCCGGTCCGCGCTCCCCTATTTTGAAATGCACCCGAATGCACCCGCTTCTTATGCGGGCGCTAAAATTGCCCAGAACGCATGATTCAGCGGCGCCTATCTACGCCCCTCCTCATCGCGCTGGCCATTCTGCTCGGCACGATCGCGCTGGACGCTTTGATGCCGGTGGTGCGCCTGCCGGCCATGCCGCTCCCCGATGTGCTGCAGAACTACGTGACGATCTTTCTTGGCATCTTCATCGAAGCAGCGCCTTTCTTGTTGCTCGGCAGCCTGGCTTCGGGGTTGATCGCCGAGTTCGTCACCGCCGACGACATCGCGCGCCTCTTCCCGCGCAACAAGTTCGCCGGCGCGGTGGCCGGTGCGCTGCTGGGGATGATCTTCCCCGTATGTGAGTGCGGTGTGGTGCCGGTGGTGCGGCGGCTGTATCAGAAGGGCTTCCCGATCTCCGCCGGCATCGCATTTCTGCTCGGCGCGCCCGTGCTGAACCCGATCGTCATCGCCAGTACCTATGCTGCCTTCGGCTTCGGGCCGATCTTCTGGGGGCGCCTCACCTTCACCTTGCTGATCGCGATCGGCATCGGGCTGGTGTTCGGTGTGCAGTCCAACCTCGCGCGCGTGATCGCGCCCCGCACGCTCGCGCCGGTGATGGGCGGGATGGACGATGACCGGCCGATGCGGCATCGCGCCCCGACGCCTGGTGCTCCATTTGCCCCTAGTCGGCCTGGCGGCTCGCTCACGCTGCGTCTGCAAAACGCCTTTAGCATCGCCACCGACGAATTCTTCGACATGGGGCGTTTTCTCATCATCGGCACATTGATCGCTACCACGCTGCAGACGTTCGTGCCGCAGCAAGCATTGATCGGCATCGGCCGCGGCCCGGTCACTTCGGTCATCGCGCTGCAGCTGCTGGCGTTCGTGCTCTCGGTATGCAGCACGGTGGACGCGTTCCTCGCGCTCTCGTTCGTCAACACCTTCACCGTTGGCTCGATTATTGCCTTCCTGGTGTTCGGGCCGATGGTGGACATCAAGAGCACCACGCTATATCTCAACGTCTTCCGTCCGCGCGTAGTGTTCTACATCATTGCGCTATGCTTCCTCTCGGCGCTGCTCATCGGTGTGTTCATCAACTTGAACGTGGCGTGGTAGGGCAGAGGTAAGTGCGGCGGGTGTCGTTGGTGTCATATGAGCTTCTCCTTTGCTCTCACCCACACCGATGGCCGGGCGCGTGCAGGCGTTTTGCACACCTCACACGGCGAAATCCTCACTCCGGCTTTCATGCCCGTCGGTACCCAGGCCACCGTGAAGGCGATCCCGCCGCGCGACCTGGAGGAGCTAGGCGCGCAGATCATCCTCGCCAACACCTATCACCTCTACCTGCGCCCCGGCGACGAACTGATCGCGCGACGCGGCGGGCTGCATCGCTTCATGAGCTGGCCGCACCCGATCCTCACCGACAGCGGCGGCTTCCAGGTGTTCTCGCTCAGTGAGATGCGCAAGATTGACGACGACGGCGTGACCTTCAAGAGCCACCTGGACGGCTCTATGCATCGCTTCACGCCGGAGAAGTCCATCCGCATCCAGGAGAACCTCGGCGCCGATATCATCATGTGCTTCGACGAGTGCCCGCCGCCGACCGACCGCGAATACAACGCCATCGCGCTGGCCCGCACGCACGCCTGGGCAGCGCGCTGTCGAGAGGCGCACACCCGCGCCGACCAGGTGCTGTTCGGCATCGCACAGGGCGGCATCTTCCGCGACTTGCGTGAGCAGTCGGCGCGCTTCCTCGCATCGCTCGACTTCCCTGGCTACGCCATTGGTGGCTTGGCGGTCGGCGAGGACAAGGCGGACATGTTCTGTGTGATCGAGTGGATGGACGAGGCGCTGCCGGCGCACAAGCCACGCTACCTGATGGGCGTTGGCGAGCCGACCGATCTCCTCCGCGCTGTGCAGCGCGGCGTAGACATGGCCGACTGTGTGCTGCCGACGCGGCTGGCGCGCCATGGCGCTGCCTTCACGCGCGACGGTCGCATCAACATGCGCAATCGCGTCTATGCCGAGGACGAGCGGCCGATCGAGCCAGAGTGCGATTGCTACACATGCCGTAACTTTACCCGCGCCTATATTCGCCACTTGCTCCAGGCCGGCGAAATCCTCGGCCTGTATCTCATGAGCTTGCACAACATCGCCTTCCTGATGAATCTGATGCGCGCGATGCGCGAGGCCATCATTCAACGACGCTTCGAGACGTTCGCCCAGGTTTGGCTGGCGCGTTACGAGCGCATCGAAAATCCAACGCATCTCTAACGTTGCGTCTAACATGCTCTAACGCTCCCTTCCTACGATGCAAGTCGAATTTGGGCGCAAGGAGCGCCGCGGCTAAAAAATTCTTTCACAACTAGGAGGGAAAGCTATGGCAACTTATCTGACTCGCAGGACTTGGAATCCGGCCGGTGAGATGCTCGCGCTGAGCGAAGTGATGGATCAACTGATGCGCAACGCCTTCGTCAACACGAGCCGCTGGCTGGAGGATGGCTTCAATTTCGATGCGCCGGCGGTTGACGTCGTGGAGACGCCGGAGGGCTTCACGGTCAAGGCTGCGCTGCCCGGTTGGAAGCCAGAGGACGTGGATGTGACGGTGGAGAACGGCATGCTCACCTTGAAGGGCGAGTGGAAGCATGAGGAGGAGAGCAAGGACGAGAAGAGCCGCTGGCATCGCCGGGAGATCCGCTATGGCTCGTTCGAGCGGAACATCGCGCTGCCTACCGAGGTGGATGCAGATAAGGCGAAGGCCGAGTTCGAGAACGGCATTCTCACCCTGACGATTCCAAAGGCCGAAGTCGTCAAGCCGAAGCAGATCAAGATTGCTGTGAAGTAACCTCGCGGTGCGTCGCGCGACGCGATCACTGGCGGATGGGGCGGTGCGGAGTCGCCGCACCGCCCCGGGGGCCGGCCAAGCTAGGCCGGTTTCTTCTTTTCCTTCTGAGCGCTCATCCTCTAAGCACGCGCGCATCACCGACCCGCCGGGTCACGCCGATTGCATCCAGGTGCTCCAGCAGCGCCAAAGCGTATTTGCGCGTGGTGCCGAACAGATCGCGCGCCTGCGCTGCGGTTATCGAACCTTCGCGCCCGATGAAGTCGCGCACGCGCTGCACGGCTTGCTGATAGGTCTCCGGCAGCAGAATCACCTCGTCGTTGAGTTGAACGAGCATGCGCTGCCGGAGCATGGCTTCATAGACCTCGTCGCCGACGGCAGCGCGCGCCTCTTTGACCGATGGCGTCGCCCATGGCTGGGCTCGGCATCGCGTCAGCAGCGTGTCCACGGCAGCCTGTTGGCCGGCGTCGAAGCGCACGTCGTGAGAGGCCAGCCGCACCACCCCACCGATATCCACAAAACCGGCCGGATTGGACGGGTCGCCGTATAACCTCAGCAAGGCGTCGAAGACATCTGCCGACAACTTCAGTCGGCTGCGCAGCGTATCGCGCGGCATGCCCTCGGCGAGGGGATGCGCCTTGTGATACTCATTGAGGATGTCCTGAGCGGTGCGGCACGCTTCCTGCCACGCTTGCCGGCAACCCAAGATCTTGCTGCCCTTGGCATCCTGCGCGACGATAACCGCACCCTGATCGGACAGATCGGCCAGGGCCGCCTGCAAGTCCTCGGCTTCCAGTTGTGCCCTGGCGACTGCCTCGGCCGGGGAAGCGAAGGCAAGTTCCTGTAGCGCCTGCAAGAGGCGTTCGGCGGGCGAGCCGCGTCGCAGCGTCGCCAGTCGGCTCAGCACCTGCGCGTCGGCGTGGCCTCCCCTGCGCCGGTATCGCACACGAGGATGCGCATCAACGACTGTGCCCCCGCCGATGGTGACCGACGGCGAGGGCAAGCGCATGATGAAGCGGTCGCCGTTGGCCACCGCCATCGGCGAGGCCAGTTGCATCTGCGCCCAACCCGATTCGCCCGGCGCAAGCGCATCCCCATCCAGCAGCCGGACGCGCGCCACGCTGTGGGCTGCGCCGCTGAAGATCTTCACCTCGGCGTTGTGGCGCAACGCGAATGCCCGGCGCATGCCGGAAGCTCGACGTGCATCTTCGCCCAACATCTCTAGCCAGACATCCACCAGCGTCGTCGGAGCGAGCGTACCCGGTCGGGCGACGACGCTGCCACGCGCGATGCGTTCGGCATCCACGCCGGAGAGGTTGACGGCCAGCCGGCTGCCCGTCTGGGCACGCATGATCTTCTGTTTGTGCGTTTGCAGGCCGCGGATGCGCGCAGACAACACTTCGCCGCGCTGGGTGATCACGTCCACTTCGTCGCCGACTTCGAAAACACCGTCGCTCAGCGTGCCGGTGACGACGACGCCGAACCCGGGCAGCGTAAAGACGCGATCCACCGGCAGGCGCGGCCGGCCCAGGTCTCGGCGCAACGGCGCATTCGCCAGCACCTGCATCAATGTTGCTTTTAGCTGATCCAAGCCTTGGCCGGTCTTCGCGCTCACCGGCACGATGGCCGCTCCGGACAGAGGTGTCCCCGTGAGCAACCGGCGAACCTCGTCGCTTACCAGCTCGACCCAAGTCGGATCAGAGGCAAGATCCACCTTGGTCAAGGCCACGACGCCGCAGCGCACCTGGAGCAGCCCCAAGATGGCGAGATGCTCGACGGTCTGGGGCATAGGCCCCTCATCGGCAGCGATGACCAGCAACGCCGCGTCCACACCGCCGACGCCGGCCAGCATGTTTTCGATGAAGTCAATGTGGCCGGGAACATCCACGATGCCGATCGGCTCGCCGTTCGGCAGGGTCATCCACGCGAAGCCGAGGTCAATCGTCATCTCGCGCTGCTGCTCTTCGCGCAGGCGATCCGGATTGATGCCGGTGAGCGCGCGCACCAGCGTGGATTTGCCGTGGTCAACGTGACCGGCAGTGGCGATGACGTGCATCGTGTGCGGATTAAGGTCGGTTCGGGATAAGGAATACTCCTTGCGAAGCCACCGGCGACGCCTCGGAGCGTCGTGTTTACGGATCTAGCACACCCTCGCGCAGGCCAGCCGGTAGCGGGGCGGGACGTTCGCACGTGCTTTCGAGGTGAATATGCCGGCCCTCAGCCGAAGCCTCGTGGATGGCGTGCATGATGTCGAGCACGTGGTAGGTCAACTCGCCGTTGGCGCGGTGCGGACGGCCAGATTGGATTGCGTAGGCCATGTCGGCCACGCCGAGGCCGCGCGACTGTTTGCTGTAGGCGTGCGTGAGCGGCACGTCCGTCCAGTCCTTTTCGCCGGCTTTCGCAATGCGCACCGGCCCACCGAACGTGTTCGGGTCGGGCACTTGCAGCGATCCCTCACTGCCATAGATCTCGATGCAAGGCATCGACTGCGTCCACACATCGAAGCTGGTGACGATCGTGCCGATGGCGCCGGATGCGAAGTCGAGCACGCCGGCGACGTGCGTCGGCACGCGCACGGCGATCTTTTGCCCGTGCTTCGGCTGGCTGGTGATCGTGCGTTCGGGGAAGGTGATGCGCGCCGAGCCAGTGACGCGCTGCACCGGCCCGATCAACGTCACCAGCGCAGTGAGGTAATACGGCCCCATGTCGAACATCGGGCCGCCGCCGGGCTGGTAGTAGAACTCCGGATCGGGGTGCCAGCTCTCGTGGCCGTGGCACAACATGAACGCCGTTGCCGCAACCGGCTGGCCGATGGCGCCCTCGTCAATCAGCTTGCGACAAGTCTGGATGCCCGCGCCCATGAAGGTGTCCGGTGCGCCGCCGACGCGCAAGCCTTTCTCTCGAGCCAGCGCGAGCATGCGCTGAGCCTCCTCCCGGCTGAGCGCCAGCGGCTTCTCGTTGTAGACGCTCTTGCCGGCCTCCAGCGCGGCGATGCCCACTTCGCCGTGCGCCTTCGGGATGGTGAGGTTGATGACGATCTGCACGTCCGGATGCGCCAGCAACGACTCGACGCTGAAGGCGCGCGTATCGAACTCGTGCGCGCGGGATTCGGCGCGCGCCATGTCTAGATCAGCGCAGCCGACCAGGCGAAGGATTTCGAGTGACTTGCAAGCGCGAAAGTACACCGGGCTGATATTGCCGCAGCCGATGATGCCAACGTTGACTTGAGTGGTCATGATGATGGTGAGACGTCTCTCCTTTGGGTGTTTGTATGCGGATTATCGCTGAATCATTCACCCGACATGCACCGCGAACTCCACCGCGCAATCGCCCGATTCGCTCGGCACATAGTTAAAGGGAGTTCGTCTAGTTCTGGCGGCATTCGGCTGCTATGATCGTGTTCTGAGGCACGTCACAGCTCCATTCACAGGCAAATCGCTGCATTCCAAGACTCAGTAGTTGAAGAGTCTGCTCTAGCTGGAGCTAACGCTCCAGAATTTATGGTGCGGAGCTGGCGCTCCGCTTGGGGCCTTCTGAAAGACTGGGACTGGAATTCGCCGAGAAGCGAACAGCGAAAGTAAAAAGCATGAATGGGATTGGGGACAGCCATAGCGCCCCTCAAATTATCATTTTAGACAGATGCCCTGCTTTCAGCCGCGGCATTTCGACTATTCTCGATGACATCGGCCTCCCGACCACACTGCGTATCAACACTATCGTTGGCTTCATCCAAAAGTTTGAGGTGCTGACAACTGCTGACGATAGGTTGGTCATCTGTGGGCCACATCTGGACGATCGCTCATTGTTTGGCTTCTTCCGCTGGCTCAGGGATAGCAAGCCTAGCAGCAGGCTTGGTGTCAAGAGCATGTTGATTTCGGCGCAAACTGCTGATCGGAACTTCTACTTGGACGTGGCAGCTAATCACGTCCAAGCCTGCGTGCCATACGACCTTCCCTGTGAGCAGATCGCCCAGGCGATTCAAGACGTGCTGAGCGGGCGCATGCTGTTTTCCAGCCAAGAGCTTGAGCAGGCTTTTCGCCCGATCCCCATTACCTCTGCCGAACGGCAAGTGCTCCGATTGATAGCGGAAGGGAAGACGGACAGGGAAATTGCGCAGATGCTCTGGCTGAGCTACCGCACAGTGCGCAACCATGCGCACCGCATCCTCACCAAGCTGAACGTGAACGACCGAAATGCTGCCATTGCCCGTGCGTATCGGCGTGGAATACTGGAAGAGCGGCCCCTATAGAGCGTTGCTCTAATGAAAGTGGGAGCGGTGTCAGGACTTGATCACCAGTTTCTGTTTTCTACAATAGCAGAGCGGAGAGACCATCAAACTGTTTATCGAACAGTCGGTCAAATGTTCATGAGCGAATACTGGCTCCTAGCTACGCTCTGGGCGCGATGGACACTAGCTGCGGTGATGGCAGTGGCAGCCGTGGGTAAGCTCCTTGACCAGCGACACTTCATCGATACAGTATTGGACTACCGCATCTTGCCCGCTCCTGCTGCGCAGCTCTTTGCACGTGTTATACCCCAGCTTGAACTTATTGCTGCCGTCCTGCTAGTTGCGGATTCGCAGATGGCTTGGGGTGTGATGCTCAGCGGTCTCATGCTCATGATCTTTACGCTTGCCGCCATCATCAAAATGGCACGCGGGAATAATGTCGTTCAATGTGGCTGTGTCGGAAAGTTGATCAATGAGCGACTAGGGTGGCCGTTGATTGTGCGAAACGGTTGTCTATTTATAATGCTCTGATTCATCGCCACCACACCTGCATCACACACCCCCATCACCTTGGGGCGAAACGATATCGCTTCGTTCGCATTATTCGCTATGCTTGTGGTGACTGCGACCGCGGGTTTTCTTTTCTTTGGCACAGGCCTCGACTTCTTAAGGCGGTCTTTCAGTCAAAGACAATAAACCTTCGGATAAGGCTATGGAAAGCATCCTAACTCTTTCACATATTGTTCTCTGGCTGCTTGTCTTGACACAGTTCTTGTTCATTGCTGCATTGGCACGCCAGATTGGCGTCATCCATGTTCGCCTGGGGCCAGCTGGAGCACGCATAATGAATCCCGGCCCTCAAGTGGGACAAGCGGCTCCGCCGCTTAACACATCTGATGTATTTGGCAACGCAGTCACGATGGGTGCTGAACGCGGAAAACGCACCCTCATAGTTTTTATATCTACCCAATGTCCTGTGTGCAAGGACATCCTACCGAACCTGAAGACGTTGACCCGCACTGAGGGTGATGAGCTTGAAGTCATACTGGTTATTCCCAACGAGAATATCGAAATTGCTCGACGCTTTGTGTCTAATCACCGCCTCGAACGCATTCCGCTAACTGCTTCAACCGATTTGGTCTCGCAATATCAGATTGGCGTGACGCCCTACGCGGTAATGGTAGATCACCTGGGCATCGTTCGAGCCAAAGGTCTGATTAACAACGCTGCGCAGGTGGAAAGTCTGCTGACGGCTACCGACGCGGGGTATGCCAGCATCCAAAGCTACATGGACACTCAAGAATCACTGGTTGGAGAGGAAGCAGCTATGCAGAAAAGCCACGCTTGATTGGCAATCGAGATCCTAATTAAGTGCACGGCTTGATCCAGCGTTTTGTGCCACAAGTGCGCACGACTTCGAAGAAGCTTTGTAAAGCTTATGGAGAAACTTGGGATGACATCGCCTTTGCCATCCAACTTTGCTGACAACAAGACAGAGGCAATGAATGACTTATCCGATGATGTAGCTGCAGCTAAGACCTCTTGGTTCGAGCAGGCCTGTCGCTCTCTATACGAAGGGACATCGCGACGCGGTCTGCTGGCCTGGTTAGGTAAGGCGCTGATAGCAGCAGCAGGTGTCACTATAGTAAAAGTGCTACCAGTAGACCGAACGGTAGATATCGTAGAAGCTTCCAATCATGACTGCAGTTCGTGGTTGTATTGCAACTGCAACTGTCCAAAGCTATGTTCTTGCTGCGTTGGCGGCAACAATTGCATGTGTCCATACGGTACTCTGCCGAGTGGCTCGTGGTTCGGTTGCTGTCGTAATCCGTCTGGCCAGTTGCGCCTCTTGGAATACGCGGATTGCTGTCGAAGCCTACCAAGCGTGCAGTGTCAGAATCCAAACTGCTCGTGTACCAATCCGTCGGGTAACCAGAGATGTCCCCCCGGTTTTAACTGCAATCGCTCAGCAAACTGGTGTAGTGGTGGACGACCATACTATTGCACGACGGTATGTGATCGCGGCGCATGCTGATTAATCGTGTAGCGCCTTGCGCAATAGTTGAGGTCTGAATCGTAAATGCTATGCAGTTACGGGACTATACAGCTCGGACATTTGAAATGCGGTTGTTGCCAGTTTGGCGTCGTCTGCTCTGGGGTGCTGGTGCGGCTGCGTTAGGCTTGCTTGCGTTCCGACTTGGTTGCAGCGACATTATCTTTTTGGCAATCATCGCACTATTGGCTGGGGTCTCAAGTAATTGGTCAGGGTGAGGAACCTCGATGGTCAATACCATCCATCCCATCGTGTATGGGAAAGACGGGATGCCCTCAAGAAGCCAGTGGTTTCGCGCTATCGTGGCTTACTCAGCCAGTCTTATCATGGCGGCGGTCATTACGGGAGGAATTTTGGGTGCAGTCGGTATCGTCGCGAATATCCCTAAGAACCTATCTCTAAACTTACGGAACGAGCCATAATAGGGATATGGATAATACCAGTGGGACGCGATACGCCGACGTTGCAAGTTGGGAGCTGTCTGATAGTCTGTGGGCGCGCATTGAACCGTTGTTGCCCCAACCGAAGTCGCGCTATCGCGGACGCGGACGGCAGCGCAAACACATCGGTGGGCGGCCGGCAGCAGACCGGCGCAAGACCATGACCGGCATCTTGTACGCGCTGCGAACCGGCATTCCGTGGAACGCCATGCCGAAAGAGTATGGATCGGGAAAGACAGTCCATCGCTACTTTCAGCGCTGGGTGCAGGCGGGCGTCTTCAAGCGCATGTGGCAGGCGGGTTTGGCGGAGTATGACGAGGTCAAAGGGATCGCCTGGAAGTGGCAAGCGGGCGACGGGGCGATGACCAAGGCCCCGCTGGGGGGGGGGCGAAAAGACAGGCAAAAACCCTACGGATCGCGCCAAAAGGGGCGTCAAGCGCAGTCTGTTGGTGGATGAGCAGGGTGTGCCGTTGTCGATCGTGGTCAGCGGGGCGAACACGCCGGATAGCGCGTTGCTGGAGTCCACGCTGGATGCCATGCCGGTGGAGCGACCTGACCCGCAAACCGTCCCGCAGAATCTGTGTCTGGACAAAGCTTACAGCGGCGAACCCTGCCGTCAGGTGGCGCAGGCACATGGCTACGAAATCCATGTGCCGGACAAGGAGAACGCCCAAAAAAACGCCAGCGCAAGCCGGGCCGACGCAAGTCGCGCCGCTGGGTGGTCGAAGTGACTCATTCATGGCTCAATCGCTTTCGTCGGTTGCTGATTCGCTGGGAGAAGAAGGCGAGCAATTATCTGTCCCTGCTGTTTTTCGCCTGCGCCATCATCTGTTGGCGCAAATGCGAGGTTTAGAGATAGGCTCTAAGCTAACGTCGGGCTCGATGTGGGGATCTGTATCTATGGCGGTAATAAGTGGCCTGTATGCTTTACATGAACTAGGCATCGTTCAGTTGCCGTATCCGCAACTGGAGCGCCAAGTGCAGTCGGATTGGCGTAATCGCTACCCTCCGCTTACTGTCGCCGTGTTTTATGGGTTCCAGCTCGGAGCTGTCTTTCTGACCTATATACCAGTAGCTACTGTCTACGTAGTTTCGTTGAGCGCCTTGCTCTATGGTCCTGTTATTGGCATGACTATCTTTCTGTGCTTCGGACTCGGTCGTGCTGCCATAGTACCGCTGGTGACGGGCTTAGCTCGGACTGACTATGACACGCGACAAATTGCCGTGGGAATGATCGCGAGCAAACCGCTTATTCACATGTTGAATGGTGGGGTTCTGGCTGCCACAGCGATCTTTTTTGCCACACTTGCAGTCTCCGGCGTATAGCGACTGCCAACACATTAGAAGCTATAAGGAATGGAGTGTGCGACTAAGAGTGCATTGCTGTCCACCACATGGACGGCTTGATGGAGGTGAAGCATGAAAGGTATAAACGAGAGCGTGAGCCTGAAGCGGGGTGTGCTGGCCGTATGGCTCAGTGTATTCGTCTTATTGAATGCGAGCTGCGCGCCAACAATCTTGCTGGCGCAAAACGAGTCGGCGGAATTGCGAACTGTGAGCCCTACCAACCAAGCCCAGGTGTTTGAGCCTATTCCAACCGAACCGGCGCCGCCGCTGTCAAGCGAAACCGTGTATGTAATTGACCTGAATATGCTGTCGCGTCCACCCACATCGGCTTTGACGGCGGTTGATCCGGCCAGCGGTCAGGTGCGCGCAAGCACTGAGGCGCGTTACGCGCCTTCGGCAGCGCTCTCACGAGACGGTCGCTCGCTGTATATCCTCGACAGCTATTGGACCAGGGTGTTGCGCGGCGAACTGGTGCATGCTTTGACCGCGATAGATACTCAAACGCAGGCCATTATTTGGGAGACGGGATTGAAAGGCGACCGCGAGTTGTATGCCCACGCACCCTATCAACAAGAGGTGTGGGTATCGTCAGACGGCCAATGGGTATACGCCCTGCTGAGTCCATCGCGGATCGTCAAAGTGAATACAGCGAATGGAGCAGTGGAAGGCGAAATGTCCATCGGCGCCTCGTGTCTACGATTCGGCAAGGTCTGGCTGGCCGACACGAATCGTCTAATCTCGGTATGCGATGCGCGTGTGGCAGCGTTTGATGTGCAATTCGGACGCAGCACTGATCTACAAACGATCAATGCGCTGTCTCTGCCTGTTGTGCCGAATAACAACGGACGTGGTGACGCGCGCTTGTTGACGACCTTTGTCACCGATGGGGCGATTGCCTCCGATAGCGATGGACTCCACCTCATGTTGCGCGAAGCCACGTCTCAGGGCAACAACTGGAGTGTGGTCGCATTCGATCTGGCAGGCGCCGGTTCTGCCAGAACCATCCCATTGCAACTGCCGAGCGGCTGGAGTCCACGGGTCGAACGTAAGATGGCTGCCTCGCCAGATGGCAAGCGCTTGTACGTCGGGATGGCTCGCCGGGGTCCCAGAGAGTCTGAGTCGGGTGATGCTGAACAGATTTGGGTGTTCGACACAGTGACAGGGCAACGCACCGGCGTCATCCCATTGAGCGATCCATCTTTCCATTTCGCGCTGAGTTCCGATGGCGCCCAGTTATACTCCGTCAGTCGCGTCAACCAAAGCCTGGCGGTGATAGATACGGCAAGACTGGCTGAGGTAAAGATCATACCCGATGTCGGCCAAGCGCCAGCATGGCTGGTCACACGGTGACAAAGCACGGCTTCTTGATCGAACGCCCCGCCCGTACACGATGGTGACAAGATGCGAGCCGTCGTTAGGGCAAATTGATGCGGGCCGAGGCCATCGCGCGTTGCGCCAAGCGTGAGCGTCAAATCGCCAGTTTGTTGCGTCTGAATGATTGCCTGGCTCTCAGCATCGCTCGCGATGAAATCGCGCGCCGGCGACGAACAGGATGAGCAGGCTCACGCCCGCTTCGGCGAGGATGCTCACGCGAAAGCAGCGCGCATAAGCATGTTGGAGTGTATGCAGCAGCCGTTATCTATCAAGGCCCTGGATTTGCGGCCGGCAGCACGGTCATCGCTGCGGCTGCCGCCAACGTGAGCGCGCCGACCGCTGCCTCGGCTGCGATGCTGACGCGGAAGCGCCGGGCGGCTTCGTATGAAGATTGCGCCTGCGCGCGCCATGCGCGAAGCTGTGGGCCGATCACGAATTGATGAAAGGCACCGAAGCCGATCAGGATGGCGAAGAGGCCGGTCTTGGCCAGCAGCGCGCGGCCGTAGTCGGTGTTGAGCAGCGCCTCGAAGCTGCCGACGAAGCTGGCGCTCTGCATGATGCCGGTCAGCCCAAGCACCAGCACCGACATGATCGCCAGCGGGGAGAATTTCTCGATCGTCGCGCCGAGATCGCTCAACAATCGGCGCTGGCGCAGCACGAGCGGTACGAGCACGCTGGCGAAGTAGGCAATGCCGCCGAGCCACACCGCGGCAAACGAGAAGTGGATCCAATCGGCCAGCACCGGCAACACCCATGCCGGCTGCGACGCACTGCGGCTCGACAGGCTCTGCGTGAGGATGAGCGCAGCGCTTGCGGTGATCAGGACACGCGGTTCGTCGCGCCCGCTGCGCAGCACGAGGACCATTCCGCCGAGCAACGCCATTCGTACGGCGAACAGGATGATGTCCCTGATCGTTGCGGCGCTATCGAGGAGACGCAGGACGAACTCTAGGGCGAATGCAACGGCGGTCAGAAGCATGGCCCATCGCGTCAGACAGGTGCGCGCCGGCGCTGCTGCTGCGCGTAAAGCCGCGGTCGCCCTGGTGCGCATCACCAGCGGCTCGAAGGCAACGGCGCCGGCCAGCACCACCAGGGCAGCGAAGACGAGCCAACGCACCAGCAGGCTCATTTGTCCGCCACCACTCCGAACGCTTCCGGCCTTGGCGTGACTCGCCGGAAGCCGGCGCGCTTCAAGCGCTCGACGACGCCGCGCGCCGTGCGGTTGCCGGAGGTGCTGTCCAGGTCGCCGATGTAATGAAACAGCCTGCCGCCCGGTTGGAGTACGCGAAACAATTCTGCGTAGAAGTCAGCCGAATACAGGTCACCGGCCAACGCAAAGGTAGGCGGGTCATGGATGATGCGCGAGAAGTATGCATCGTCGAAGCGTTGCACCTCGTCGTAGCTGTCGCCGATGATGCGCACAATCTTCGGGTTGTCGAACAGCGCCTGCGACCATGGGTTGAGCCGAGCGATCTCCTGCGCTGCCGGATCGAGTTCGATGGTGGTCACTTCGTCGGCAATTTTGGCCGCTTCGATCGCGGTGTAGCCCAGGCCGGTGCATGTGTCCAGCACGCGCCCACGCCTCGGCGACGCGGCTTCGATCTTCGCCAGCGTGTCGTGATAGGGGTCGGTATCCTTGATGCGATGCATCGGCAGGCCGGAGATCAGCATCGTCGGCGCAAGCGGCGTTGGATACAGGCTGTAGTGACGGCCGGTCGCCTCGGAGTAGGTTTGAATTTTCTCTGCGTCGTCGCCGATACGATAACAGCCGTTCTCCGACGCCGCGACCCGCTCGATGATGCGCCAGGCGATGCGTCGTCCGTCGGGCAAGACGATGCCTTCGGCGTCGAGCGCAACATCGCAGCGCGAGCAATTGAGGTCGAGCGAGGTGTGCGCGGTGGATTGACCGGCGCGTCTGGCCTCGAGCAGCGGCCGGGCCTGGTAGTGCGAAAGCACGATCGAACCGAATGGCATCGGCGGGGAGTGTACTCCCGGAGCGCGTCGCAGGGCATGTGTCATGTGTCATGTGTCATGTATCACATGGTGTCACGTTTTACGTTTTGCGTCTTGTCCCCTTGCGTCTTCTGCGATACTTGGCCTGCAACCTATGGCTGAAACGACATTCCTGGTTACCGGCGCGTTGGGCTGCATCGGCGCGTGGACGGTGCGCAACCTGGTGCGATCGGGTGTGCGCGCCGTTGTGTTCGACCTGGGCAGCGACGTGCGCCGTTTGAAGCTGATCATGACCGACGACGAACTCGCGCGCGTGACGTTCGTGCGCGGGGACATCACCGATTTCTCGCAAGTCGAGAAGGTGATGAACGAATACGACATCACGCACGTCATCCACCTGGCCGGCTTGCAAGTGCCGTTCTGCCGCGCGAATCCGGTGCTCGGCGCCCAGGTCAACGTGGTCGGCACGGTCAACGTGTTCGAGGCGGCGCGGCGGCGCGAAGGGCGCACGCAGCGCATCGTCTATGCCAGCAGCGCCGCGGTGTATGACGTGGACGACGCCAAGCCAGGCGAACCGGTGCAACACGACGCGACCGGCCATCCGGCCACGCTCTACGGCGTCTACAAGCTGGCCAACGAGGGCACGGCGCGCGTGTATTGGAAGGAGAACAAGCTGTCCTCAATCGGACTACGGCCGTATGTCGTGTTCGGGCCGGGGCGCGACCAAGGCCTGACCTCCGCGCCGACCAAGGCGATGTTCGCTGCGGCAGTGGGCCGGCCTTACCATATCGGCTACGGCGGCCGCGCCGATTACGAATATGCCGACGACACGGCCAAGACGTTCATCGCCTGCGCGACGATCCCGTTCGAGGGTGCGGCGGTCTATAACACGCCGGGCATCGTGCTGAGCATGTACGAGGTTGTAGCGGCCATCGAGCAGGCAGCGCCGGAGCTGCGCGGCCAGATCACCTTCGACGACAAGCCGCTGCCCTTCCCCCCAGAGATGGACGGATCGCCGCTGGAGCAGCTGCTCGCGCCGGTAGGCGGCGTGCCCCGCAAGCCCTTCGCCGAGGCGGTGGTAGAGACGATCGCCATCTTCAGGCAAGCTGTGGCCGATGGCCGAATGGCGCAGGATGAGATGCTGAAGTGAGGCCGGCCTCACTCGTCTTCGGTGATCTTGCGCAGCGCTTTCGTCAGGCCGCGCAGGTCGGCGGCCGGCAGCTTGCTCAGGTGCATGGCGAACTCGAGATAAGGCGCTGAATCCGGTGCAGCGATGAAGGCGCGCACCTCGCCGGGCAACGCGTCGAAGCGCGCGTGCTGCTCCAAGCGTAACTGTGCCTCGCCGATCGGCCCGATGCCGAGGTCGAGCAGCCGATCTAGGCGCAGGTCATAATGCGCCATCGCCCGTTCTAACAGCGTGATGGAAATGGGCCTGCGTCCCAGCTCAAAGGCATTCAACTGGCTGCTGGTCAGTCCCATGGCCTGTGCGGCGGCCTTCAGCGATTCCCCTCGCTCCATGCGCGCTTGTTTCAGCCGCGCGCCCACCACTCGCAAGCGAAGCTGCATCAGCGTCTGGAGGTTGTTGATCTGAACCTGCGGTAGGTGCTTAGCCTCTTCCTCGTAAACCAGGGCATGCACCGGCACATTCAGGTAATGGGCAAGTGCTTCGATTTCGGTGAACGTTGGTTCGCGCGTCCCCTCTTCGTAGGCGGCGAACCGTTTGGCAGAGACGCCGATGAAGCGGGCACAGTCCTTCTGTGAGCGACCGGCGGCTTCGCGTGCAGCGCGGATCAACCGGCCGATGGTCAGGCGCCTCAACGGGGCGGTGTCGAGCGGTGATGGATCAGGCATAATCTGCAGCGATTGTAGCCCGCAGTCATGAAAATTGCCGTCAACGCCTGGTTCCTAGATTCGTCGCACGCGCAAACGACGGGGAGCGGACAGTATGCAGCCAACCTGATCGCCGCGCTCAGAGCGCTTGCGCCGGATGTGCAGATCGAATGTGTGTCGCCGCGCCGGCGCGGCGATTGGGCCAAGCTGTATTTCGAGCAGGTCGAATTCCCCAACGCCGCCAGGCGCATGAACGCCGACATCGCCTTTGTGCCCTACTGGGCGCCACCGCTGCGCAGCGACGTGCCGGTGGTCGTGACGATCCACGACGTGATCCCCATCGCGTTGCCGGCCTATCGCGGCGGCCCGCTGCAGCGCGCCTACGCCGGTCTGGTGCGGGCGGCATCTGCGAATACCGCAGCCATCCTCACCGATTCCGAGTTCAGCAAGGGCGACATCCTCAAGTATCTTGATGTGGAAGCCGCGCGCGTCACCGTCGCGCCGCTGGCCGCCGAGCCGCGCTTCACGCCGAACGTGCCGGAAGAGGACATGGCGCGCGCCCGCGAACGCTACGACTTGCCCGAGCGCTACGTGCTCTACCTGGGTGGCTTCGACGTGCGCAAGAACATCGAGACGCTGATGCAGGTATATGTGTGGTGCGGCGAGTCCATCGGCGAGGAGTATCCACTCGTGATTAGCGGTGATCCATCTACGCCGGTAATGACCGAAGGCGGCGAGCGGCTCTCGCTGGCGCAGATGGCCGAGCAGCTCGAGGTGAGCGACGTGGTGCGCTTCATCGGCCGGGTGGCGGAGGAAGATAAGCCGGCGCTGTACGCCGGCGCGCGCTGCTTCTTGTTCCCCTCGACATACGAGGGCTTCGGCCTGCCGCCGCTCGAAGCGATGGCCTGTGGTGTGCCGGTTGTCGGCAGCAATGCCGCCAGCATCGGCGAAGTGGTCGGCAATGCCGGCATGCTGGTCGAGCCGAAAGACGCCCGGCGCATGGCCGGCGCGCTCATCGCCGCCTGCATCGAAGATGACCTGCACGAACGACTGCGCCAGCGCGCGCTGTTGCGCGCCGCACAATTCAGCTGGGAGCGCACGGCGACCGAAACGCTGGCCGTGTTCAGGCGCGTATACGATGAGCGACGCCGTAAGTGAAAGTCAGAGCAGCGAGAAGTCAAGAAGCGAGAGTGGGAATCCCTTTCCCCATTCTCGATTCTCGATTCTCAATTCGGTCGCGCATGCGGCACTGTTCCTAGCTGCCGTCGCGCTCTACACGCTGACGCTCAACGGCGATGTGCAGCCGGCCGACAGCGGTGAATTTCAGATCGCTGCCATCACGCTCGGCATTCCCCATCCGCCCGGCTATCCCTTGTTCACCCTGCTGGGTTGGCTCTTCGCGCAAGCGCCGGTCGGTTCGCCGTATGCCCGCGTGTCGTTCCTTTCGGTCATCGCCTCGGCGGCCACGCTCGTGCTGGTGAGCCTGACGGTCCGGCACGCGCTCGCTGCAAAGACAGGGGGACAGGGAGACAGGGAGACAGGGGGCGTCAATCTCACCCCGTCTCCTTGTCTCCAGGTCTCCTCGCCCTCCGGTCTTCTCATCCCCTTGCCTCGTCTAATCGCCGGGCTTTTGGCTGCCGTAGCGTTAGGCGGCAGCACCACGTTTTGGGCGCAAGCGACAACGACGAACATCCGCAGCTTGACGGCGCTGTTCACGGCGCTGATGCTCTACGCTTCGGCGCGCATCTGCGCAACCGGCCGGGCTTCGACGTTGGCTCTCTTTGCCGTCGCATTCGGGCTGGGTATAGGCCATCACATCTCGCTCATCTTCATCGGCCTCGTGCTTGGCGTATACATGATCTACGCGGCTTGGCAAGCGGATCGTTACGGCTTCCGACGCGCAGTGGCTAGGTCAATCGCTATTTTTGCTGCCACGCAACTGGTCTGGCTGTATCTGCCGCTCCGCGACGCTGCAGGCGCGCGCTTCGCGCCGGGTAACCTGACTACGCTGGATGGCCTGTTGTTTCACATCTTCGCGCGCGGATTCGCGGGTGACATGCTGGCCTTCGCCGCGCCGGAATTCTTGTTCGACCGGCTGGCGCTGCTGCCCACGCTGCTGGCCTTTCAATTCAGCGCGCCGGTGCTGATCGGCATAGTCATTGCTTCACTCATGCTGCTTTGGCGATCCCGTGCGCTTGGTATGACCTGGCTGCTGGCGTGTGCTATTCACCTGTTCATCACCATCACGTATCGTGCGCCGCAGACGGTGGAGTACGCCATGCCGTGCTGGGTGATCCTGGGCGCGGTGCTGGGCACCGGTCTGGGCAGGCTCGCAGAAGCGCGCCTTTCTTTTACCATCCAGGCACGAGGGCAAGATGGTTTTACGGATCGCTGCGCGTCTTCGCGTCGTCGCAGCGAACGCATCCTCTTTCGTCTGGTTTTCGTTGTTCCGTTGCTCGCCGTGATAGCGTTCGCCGGGCGCGATGCGAAGCAGCGCTGGCCGAGCTTCGTCCACCTCGGGCGCGACCGCAGCACGCGCGCGGCTGCCGAGGCAGTGCTGCAAGGCGCACAGCCGGGCAGCGTTGTCCTTTCCCAGTGGCACCAGGCCACCCCGATGTGGGCGTTGCAGGACATCGAGAGTCTGCGGCGCGACGTGCAGGTGGAATACGTCTTTCCGCGCGGCGCGCAACCGTATGCCGAGACGTTCGCCGAACAAGCAGCCCAGCGCGCGCGTAACCAGATCACCTACGTCACCTCGCTCTTCGCCGAAGCATTGTCAGCAACGGGTTTGCAAGCGACGCCGCTGGACAAGCGCCCCGCTTGGCGCGTTGCATATCGCTTCGCACCACCGGTTGATGCCAACAGCACCCTGTTCGACGGGCGCATCGCGGTGATCGGCCCGGCACACCTCGATGGCCGGACGGTTGAGGTCGGGCAGGCGATGACGATGGACGTGGGCTGGCATCTACGCGCGACGCCCCAACTCGGCGACTCGATCACCGTGCGCATCCTGCGGCCAGATGGCCGGCTGGCCACCAATGCCGACCTACGCTTGCCGGCCGATGCACGGGCTGGCGATCACGTCATGCAGCGCGTCGTGCTGGGCATCCCGCTCGACTTGCTGCCCGGCACGTATGATGTTCTGGTGGGTGCATATCGTCCAACGGCGAGCGGCTTCGTCCAATACCGCAACACACGAGGGGCGGAATTCGTCCCGGTGGCGAGCTTGACCGTCGTGCCTGCGTCGCTGCCGCCGGCCACACAACATCCGCTCGGCAGCATCGGCGAGCCGATCGGTCAGCAACCACGACTGATCGGCGTGGACTACGATGCCGGCATTGCCGGACGGTTGCGCGTCTGGACGCACTGGCAGCTGGGCCGGTCGGCAACGGAAGTAACGCTCATGGGTACGGACGGTCAGCCGCTCGCGCCGGCGCGAATGCTGAGCGCAGCCACCACGCCGGATCAGGCGCAATACCTGTCGTTGCCTTTCGATATCCCGCCGGTGCGTAACATCCGCGTCATGCCATTCGGCCTGCGCTTGCCCGCCTATCGCGACGGCCAGCGTTACGTGCCATTCGCCGATCAGATGGCGTTGGTCGGGGCGAGCGCGCACGGCGGCCCGGCACTCAAGATAGATCTGCACTGGCTCGCAGCGCGCCCGCTGGTCAACGACTACATCGTCTCGGTGCGCGTCGAGGGCGATGGCCTATATCGAACGCACGACGGCGTGCCGGCCCTCGGCGCAATCCCCACCCTCAAGTGGATTCGCGATTCGCGCGTGATGGATCGCCACCCGTTCGACCTGGGCGACTACCGCGGCCCGTTGCGCGGCAGCGTCGTCGTGTACGACAGCGTGAACCGGCTGCCCTTGCCGCCGCTGGACGAGCGTTACGAAAATACCGTCAGCGTCATCAGTCATTAATCACCTTTCATTGATCGCTTGGTTGCTGCACCGGCACATGAAGGATAACCAGTGAAAGATGAAAGATATGCGTTGAGCGATCTATGCAATACGGCTTCCAATCCATCCTGCAGCCCGACGAGCCGCTGAGCGTCTCGGAGTTGACGGCGCACATCAAGGACCTGCTAGAGGGCGATGAGGTACTCGCCGATGTGCGCGTCGCCGGCGAGGTCAGCAACCTGTCGCGCCCGACATCCGGCCATCTCTACTTCACACTGAAAGACGCGACGGCGCAAATTCGGTGTGTAATGTGGCGCAGCTACGCGACGCGGGTGGCGCGTTTGCTGCAAAACGGCGACGCAGTCATCGCACGTGGCCGGGTCGGCGTGTACGAACGAGATGGGGTGTATCAGCTCTACGTCGAATCATTGGTCGCTCAGGGCGCCGGCGACCTCAACGCTGAGCTCGAGCGACTCAAGCGCAAGCTGGAGGCGGAGGGGCTGTTCGACGCCGCACGTAAGCGCTCGCTGCCGGCCTTCCCGCGCATATTGGGCGTCGTCACCTCGCCTACCGGTGCGGCGTTCCAGGACATCTTGAACGTGCTCCGCCGGCGCTACCCGATCATCGAGGTCGTGCTGGCGCCGACGGCGGTGCAGGGCGAAGAAGCGCCGGAGCAGATCGTTCGCGCCATCCACAAGCTCAACGCGCTGGGTGAATGCGACGTCATTCTGGTGGCGCGCGGCGGCGGCAGCCTGGAGGAGCTATGGGCGTTCAACGACGAACGGGTGGTGCGCGCGATTGCGGCTTCGCGTGCGCCGGTAGTGAGCGGGGTAGGACACGAAATTGACTTCACACTAACCGACTTCGTCGCCGATGTGCGTGCGCCTACGCCTTCGGCAGCCGCGGAGATCATCACGCCCGACATCAACGATCTGCGCATGCAGGTGGATGGGCTAGGCATGGAGATGAGCGAGTTGATTTCGGCGCAGCTTGCCGAAGCGCGCACCCGGCTCACCGGGCTGCAGCGCACGTTGCGTTTGCTCAGCCCGGCCAACCAATTGGCGGGACAGCGCGAGAAGCTGAACGACTTGAGCCAACGGTTGATCGCGGCACAGACGCACGTCGTAGCGTTTGTCCGATTGCGATTCGAAGGGCTGCGCGCTCGGCTAGAGAGCGTTGGACCGGCGGCGACGTTGGCGCGTGGCTATGCCATCGTCCGGCGCGCCGACGGGGGGCTGGTGCGTTCGGTGAACGACGTGCGCCCCGGCGACGCCCTGCAGGTGACGGTAGCCGACGGTGAGTTCGGCGCGCGCGTCACCGACGAGCGCGTCGCTCAAACCGAAGGCCGGCGGACGAATGCATAGATCACCGCGGCAGCGACGGCAACCAGCGGCGCCAACGGCAATTCGGGCAGATCCGGCGTCACCTGCACGCTCAGGCCGGCAAGCTGCGTCAAGGCCAGCAGCGCAGCCGTGAACGCGGATGATTCCGGCAGCGTCCAGGTGAATGTATCGCCCCATTGCCAGTAAAACCACATATAGGCCGTAAGTTGAGCGATGGCGATCAGCCCAAGCGCGCTCAAAGTCGCAGCGATCGCTTCGAAGACGTCTTCGCACGTACCGGTCGTGAATGCAATCACCACGCCGATCAGGCCCATCAACGCACCGGAGATGCGCCCCCATTCATCGAAGATCATCGCCGGATCGCCATCTGGGAAGAGCGACAGCGAGAGGCTGCCGCCGCGCACGATGAAGAAGAGCGCCCACCATGCGACGACGTAGGCGACTGCGCCGGCCAGCGGCCGGATGAGGTGCACGTTCAAAAGCACGCCAGCGATGACCAGCAGAAGCAGGACGACGCCAAAGACGAAGGGCAAGCGCGCAGCGCGCTCCGAATTCAACCTTTCCGTAGTCGCCCGCGCGACCGATTGGTTCAACTCGGCAAGCCAGGCGGCGTAGCTTGCGGTGTCGCCGGTAGCCAGGCGATCCTCATGCCGGCGCAGCAGCTCGGCCGCGAAGCGCGGTTGCTGCATCGCTGCACTCCACTGCTCATAGAAAGCGGTCAACTGCTGTGCCGACGCCATGGGCAACGCCGGCGCAGAGACGAGCGCAGCGAAGATCGGTCCGCCCTGGGCATGCACCGGGATGGGTGCGCCGGTCAGCGCGGCCAGCGTCGGTGCAATGGCGGTTGCCGGTGCAATTGCCTGGGTGTCGGGGACGATGCCCGCGCCGGCCAGTATGAGCGGCGTACGCGTCACCTCTGCCTCGCCCCCACCATCCCGCCCGTCGTTCGTGAGACCTCGATCCGCTAACACCACGAGCGTATCCGTGTTCAGGTTCAGTGCACTTTCAATAGCCGCGAGGCGGAAGTCGGTTGCGGCGATTGCGGTGCGATACGAATCTGGATCATCCTGCGCGACCTCCTCCAACAATCCAAGTTCGACCAGCACGAATTGCGCTGGCCGGGTCGGATCGTTGAACACGCTCAGTGCCAGCTCGACCGCTTGCTGGTCACGCCGGCTCGGTTCAAGGTCATCCACCAGCTCGGCACGCTGCACGGTGGCGCCGAGCAAATCGCTCAACTGATCAGATCCGACGAACGCCGTTGCCTTGCCGCTCGCTTGAATGGCCTGCAGGATCGTGTCCGGTCGGACGAGCAGGCGCGCGCTGTTCGTGGTTGCGCCATGCGTCTCCGGCCATGCGCCGGAGAGCCAGGTGAACGTCGCCGCGAGGCGATAGGTCGGCGGCTTTGATTCGATGATCACATCGGCGCCGCGCGCGCGCAACGCGTTCAACGCCGGCATCTGGCGCGATTCGGCCAGCCGCAAGCCACGCACCAGCACCACCACGACGCGCTGCGAGAGCGGCTGGCGGCGTGCGCCGGATGGCAACCCATCCAGAAAAGGGCTGGCGTAGTTCGCGTAACGCTGCCAGAGTTGTGCGCGCGCCTGTTCGGCAAAGGTCGCCACGAGTGTGAGCGCGACAAGCAGCGCGACGGTGATCACCAAAGCGCTTTCAACGATGCGACGCATGTCAAGCGAGCAGAGAGCGTCTGGTGAATGAATGGGGCGCTGCGCTACAATCCGATGCGCAGTCGAAATGTGAGCCGTGCGTAATCGTCATCCATTTGCCATTATCGGTCATTCGCGGCCACACCGAACCACCGAATCCGCCGCCGACATCGCCGCGCCATGACTGAATTGATCTGGATCATCCAGCGGTTGAATTGGCTGGCCGTCATTGACATCGCGCTGGTCTCGCTGGTGTTCTTCGGTGTGTTGCTGCTCGTGCGCGCCACCCAGGCCGTGCCGCTGATCCGCGGTCTGCTGGTGCTGGGCGCGATCGTGCTCGTGCTGGGTGGGACGACGCAGTTGCCGACGTTCAACTTGATCTTACGCACGGCACTGCCGGCGCTGCTCGTCGCTATCCCGGTGATCTTTCAACCTGAGCTGCGGCGTGCCCTGGAGCGGTTGGGGCGTTTCAACGAGATGTTGGTTGCACCACGCAAGACCGAGCTAGAAGTGATGGTGCGCAAGATCAGCGATGCCGCGCAGCGACTGGCTGCCCGGCGCCACGGCGCGCTCATCGTCATCGAACGCGACACCGGCCTGCAAGACCTGATTGACACCGGCGTGCCGCTGGATGCCGAACTGACGCCGGACATCCTGCTCACCATCTTCGACCCGCACACGCCGCTGCACGACGGCGGTGTGATCATTCGCCACGGGCGCATCGCGGCTGCAGGGTGCGTGTTGCCGCTCACGGCCTCGACGCCCGAAGATGCGCGCATCGGCCTGCGGCACCGCGCCGGCATCGGGGTGACCGAGGGTACCGACGCCATCGCTGTCATCGTGTCCGAGGAGCGTGGCTCGATCAGCATCGCACACAACGGCCGGCTGATCCGCCGCATCGAGCCCGATCACCTCGAAAGCGCGCTGATCGCCTTGGCGCAGCCCGGCATTCAGAAAGCGGCCTCCATCTTGCCCGGATTCCTGCGCGGGCGCGAGAAGCAGGAGACGCATTGAAGCGTCGGTGCGGTTGTCGGGTGGGCAGATCGGTCAGGTCGTGGGGGCGGGTTGTGCGAGCAGTTCGCGCACGCACCCGACCAGCGCGCCGAATTCCGGCCAGCTCTCCATCGCCCACGCACGCGGCCGCGGCAGCCTAACCGGCACTGTGCCCACGACACTCCCCGGACGCGGCGAGCACACCACGACCTGATCCGCTAAGAAGATGGCCTCGGCGATGCTGTGGGTGACCATGACCGCCGTCGTCCCCATTTCGCGCAGAATGCTCTCGACTGAGGCAGTGAGGCCTTCGCGCGTCATGGCGTCGAGCGCCCCAAAAGGCTCGTCGAGCAAAAGCACCGGCGGATGGGTGATCAGGGCGCGCGCCAATGCCACGCGCTGCGCCATGCCGCCGCTGAGCTCGCGCGGGTAGGCGCGCTCAAAGCCTGTCAAGCCGACGAGATGGATGAGATCGGCGATCGAGGAAGCGACCAGAGATTGAGAGATTGGAGATTGGGCATTTCTCGATCTCCAATCTTCGATCTCCATCGAGGCCGTCCTGCCGCCCAGTTCGAGCGGCAGCCGAATGTTTTGCTCAACGGTGCGCCAAGGCAACAACGCGGCGTCTTGGAACATCAAGCCGATGCGCGGCGAAGGTTGCGTCATGCGCTCACCGTCCAGCCACACCTCGCCGGCGCTCGGCCGGATCAGGCCGGCGATGACGCGTAGCAGCGTGCTCTTGCCACATCCGCTCGGGCCAACGATCGCAACGCACTGGCCGCGCGGCACGCGTAGCGAAAAGTCGCGCAGTGCTTCGACGCCGTTCGGATAGGTGTGCGAGATGCGGTCGGCGATGAGCATGGAGGTTCAAAGAACTCACACAGGGCCCGCAGCCTCGTGTGAGTTGGGTCTTCACGGCACGAATTCGTTGGTGAAGAACTCGTTGGCGTCCATCTTCTGCTTGATCTGACCCATAGCCAACAGCGTGTTCTGCGTGTTCTCCCAAGCTTGCAGTGACGAGACACCCAGGCGTTCGCCGCGCATCAACTCGATCGTGGCGAGCAACACCTTCTTCTGGATGGGGTCGTCGGCCTTGAGCCCTTCGATGAATTTGGTCGAAATCTGCATCGCCGCGTCGGGGTCGGCAACGGTATCGGCGATGCCGCGCAACAGCGCACGCGCCATGCCGCGCACCAGCGCTGGGTTCTCGCGAATGGTCTTCTCGTTGGTGATCAGACCGTTGGCGACCATCTCCACCTGGTCGCTCACGCGGAAGACGTTGACGGGGAAGCCGTTCGCCTCCAGCACAAGCGGCTCGTTGACGATGTAGCCCACGGCGGCATCCACCTTGCCCTGTTGCACAGCGGCGGCCTGGGTGAAGCCGATCTCTTGCATCTGCATGTCGCGCTCACTCAGCCCGTTGGCGTCCAGGAAAGCGCGCCAGCCCACGTAGGTCGCGCCGAAGAAGCCGGGGATGCCCACCGTTTTGCCCTTCAGGTCCTCCGGCTTCTCGATGCCTTTGGTCTTCAAGCTGAAGACGGCGATGGGGAACTGGCGATACCACTGCACGAAATATTTGACCGGCAGGCCCTGGGCGCGTGCCAGCACCACTTGCTCGCCGCTGACGACGGCGAACGGCAATTCGCCGGCAGCGACCAGCTTCACGCCGTCGGTCTCGAACTTGTAGTCGAACTCTACTTCGATCCCCGCTTCGGCGAAGTAGCCGCGGTCGGCTGCGACATAGTAGGGAGCGAACTGCACGTTGGGGATGTAGCCCATCGGCAGCCTGATCTTTTGTAACGACGCGCCGGGCCCACCGGCACGCGGGGGAGGCGCCTGCACGGCGCAGGCACTCGACACGAGAATCAATAAACCAATAAGAGAGACTTTCAGCTTGTTCATACGCAATCCCTTTAGACTCATTACAACAAATGACAGCTTCATGCCGCCCAGCGTTCCACGCGCAGCACGCGTTCGGCCAGGCGAACGGCACCGTAGATTCCCAATGCGATCAGCACGATGATGAGCACGCCGGCGATGACCAGCGCGGTGTCGTATAAGCCATTGCCCAGGTTGATCATGAAGCCCAGGCCACGGTCGGCGCTGAGGAACTCGCCGGTGATGGCACCGATCATCGAGAGCGTGCCGCCCACGCGGAGGCCGGCGAAGATGAACGGCAGGGCAGCCGGCAACTCCAGTTTGAAGAACGTCTCGACCGGCGTCGCGCCAAGTGAGCGAAACAGGTCGCGCAGGACTGGCGGTGTGCTGCGCAGGCCGGCAATGACGTTGATGACGATCGGGAAGAACACGATCAGCGCGCACACCAGGATCTTCGCCCCCAAACCACTGCCGAACCAGATGAACAGGAGCGGCGCGACGGCGATGAACGGGATGCCCTGCGAGGCGACGACGAACGGCGAGAGCAGCCGGTCGGCCAGCGGTGACTTAGCAATTGGCACACCCAGCGCGAACGCAGCCAGCGCACCCAGAATCAGGCCGGGGATCGCTTCGGACAGCGTGGCAGCGATGTGCACGATCAACGAGCCATCGGCCAGCTTCTCGACGATGCGCTCTGCCACGCTGGCCGGCCCCGGCAAGATAAAGGGCGGATAGCGCAGCGAGAGCAACTGCCAGGCTAGGATGAATAGGACCAGGCCGATCGGCGGCGCAAATCGCGCGGCCGCCGAATGGCGTTCCGCGATCGCTTTCGCGGTGTGTGCGTGCGATCGAGTCGCAGCAACCTCGCTTGTGCTCGTTGCAGCCATGAGAACAGCCCCTTGAACCAAGCGGTCTTCGGGGCTGTATGAGCACAACGGATACGCGATGGCCACAGAGCGCTGCATGCGCATGTAAGACGTAAGGCACAATACGTCGTACGTTTACGCACCGCGTCCAGCACTCGCTTCGCGCGCACCAGGCCTTCTTTACATCCAGACTGTCACTGTCGGCTCCGGAGTTGCACCGGATCCTGCGCGCCTCTCAACGCGCTCGTGGGCTATACCACCGATCGGGAATTTCACCCTGCCCCGAAGGCCGCTATTGAATTGAGAATTGAGAATTGAGAATTGAGAATTGAAAAGTTGAAATCCGAAAGCAGAGATGACGACAGCAATCTTTCAATTTTCAATTTTGACTTTGATTTCGTCTCCTTCGATTTTTGTCTCGTAGATCGGAATTTTAACCACTGCCGGGAAGGTCGGCTGGCCGGTGAATAGATCGAAGCGAGCGCCGTGTCGTGGACACACCACGCATTGGCCTTCGATGTGGCCCTCGGCCAGCGGACCATCGTCGTGCGTGCAGATGTCGCCGAAGGCGCGCACCTCGCCGTTCAGCTTGGTGAGCGCGATAGGCGTCTCGTCAACGATCACGGCTTTGATCTCACCTTCCTTGACTTCGTCCACCTTCGCCGCAAATACGAATGTCTCAGCCATACGACAACTCACCGACATTATAGCGACGGCGTGGGTTGTCGAACAGGTATGATGCTCGGTGATAGAGAGGGAGGGGAGCAATCGAATTCGCCGGCGGAAGTGCATCGCCGGCACGACAGTCATCACATGGGCATTCGTGTTACGAAGACGAATCTAGACGGCGTGTTGGTGATCGAGCCAGACGTATTTTGCGATGCGCGAGGGTTTTTCCTCGAAAGCTACAACAAGCGTGAGTTCGCTGCCTGGGGCATCACGCACGAGTTCGTCCAGGACAACCATTCGCGCTCGGTGCACAAAGTGCTGCGCGGGCTGCACTTTCAAGACATGTCGGCGCCGCAAACGAAGTTGGTGCGCTGCACGCTCGGTCGCATCCTCGATGTGGCGGTGGACCTGCGGGTGGGTTCGCCGACATTTGCGCAGTGGGTCGGCATAGAGCTATCACCGGATAACGCGCGGCAATTGCTGGTGCCGGTCGGCTTCGCGCATGGCTTTGCCGTGCTGTCCGAAGTCGCCGAGGTGCAATACAAATGCGATGCTTACTACGCTCCGGCGGCGGAGGGCGTGGTGCTGTGGAACGATCCGGACATCGGCATCCGGTGGCCGTTCGATGATCCGATCCTCTCCAAGCGCGACCAAGCGGGCATGTCGCTCAAGGACTACTTGGCCGCGCCGAGGTTTTTCTACACCGCCGGGGCCGAAGGACGCCGGAGCGATCAGAGTACTCGCGACAATTACGGCCAGCGCTCTTCTATTGGAGAGTGACACTGTGTATGCCTATATCAAGTATCTTGCCTGGTTGTGTGCTCCACACCTTCGCTCTACCATCCGGTTCAGTAAGAATGGCATAACGAGCACCAGGGTCGCCGATGACAATAACATATTCTCGAGGAGGGATATTCGAGATAGCGAACTGACCGGCCCGATCGGTAACCGTGCTGGGGCTGGTCGCGGTATTCAGGATATAGGCTGCTTCGTTGCCTTGCCGGAAAACCTCTGCCAGATGAACGGAGATGCCGCTCAATGGCTGGCCACTTTCCTTAGACAGGATCACGCCGGTAACCGCAGATGCGCTTTGAACAGGTGTAATCATCGGCTTAGCCAGTGGCGACGGTAACGGGGAACTAAGCGGCGTGCTATTCGACGCGGGTGTCGCCTGAGTGCTGTTGCAGGCCGACGACAGCATCATAACCACAGTAAGTGACAGACAGAGCGACAAAAATTTCACGCGAAGCATGTGTCAAATCTTACTTCAGTCCGTTTAGACCCGGCCTAACACATTCGGACTATTGAATGCTGTAGGGCTAACGCTTATACACAAGGCGCATTCGGCAAGGTTGCCGAGCTTAGGAGTGTGAGAACATGAAGAAAAGCAGACTGATCCCTCTTCTCGCCGCCTCCGCGATTGCAGTTGGTAGCTTAGGCACTGCGAAGGCGGACACGGCCTACACCGCTTCGTTTACGACGTCCATAACTTATCAGAACATCGGCTCGGGGACTGCCACAGTAGTGGTAACCTTTTATGCTGAAAACAGCGGCACTGCTATCAACGGTGGTTCATACACTCTGGCCCCCGGTGCTAGCTCTTCTCTCTTCGCCGGGAGTGTATCTGGGCTGCCGGCAGGCTTCCGCGGGTCCGCCGTTCTGTCCAGCGACCAGCCGATAGCTGCGACGATGGTGCAGATCTCGACCGGCGCCGGCACACTCGTGCGCAACCGCCCGCTCTCGAACGGTCTAGCCGAGGGCGCGAACAACGTGCTGCTGGCAACCGTGCTGCGCAATCGCTTCGATACCACGTCGCGCTTCGCCATCCAGAATACGGAATCTACGCCGATCAACTTTACGTTGAGGATCTTCAACGCCGATGCAGGCGGCGCGCTGGTGGCGACCGACACGAAGAACAACGTCCCTGCTAATTCCGCAATTTACTACGACATGGGCACGCTTGCGGGCGTTCCGGATAACTTCAACGGCTCGGCCACAGTCGAGGCCACCGGTAGGGTTGTCGCCTCGGTGATGGAGCTATCGGTGAGCGGCGTGGCTGCGTCGGCCTTCGAGGGCGTGACCGGCGGTTCGAACACGGTATACATGCCGTCGGCCCTGTGCAATGCGTTCGGTGGATATAACTCGTTCTACGCCGTACAGAATACCAGCACCAGCCAAACTGCTAACGTGACGGTGACCTATAAGGACTTGAACAACAACACAGTAGGTACACAGACGGGCACGATCAACCCGGGCGCCAAGCAGAGCTTCGCTACTTGTAGCGGCGGCGTGGGTGCCGGTTTCAATGGCTCGGCGATCATTACCAGCTCTGGTGCGCCGATCGTGGCAATCGGTAAGGTGAGCGGATTGGGTGTCTCCTCCGCATTTGTAGGCGCCAGCACGGGCGCTGCCAAGCTTGCACTACCGTATGTCCGGTGGACACCCACGGCTGTCTACAACTCCGGGCAGCGCCAGCGCGCGTTCATCGCGATCCAAAATATCGGTGCCCCCTTGGCTGCCGGTGCAGTGACGGTGAGATACGTGGACAAGAACGGCACGACCCTCCAGACCCAGAATCTGGGAGCGCTAGGTACGGGAGCTAAGCAAAGCGTCAACTGGTCGCAGGTTGGCGGCGACACCGACTTTGGCTTCTATCCAAGCGATGGTAGCTTCGGTGGTGGCGCCATCGTCGAGGGACCGGCAGGTAGCCAGCTCGTTGCCGTGGTGCGCATCCAGTCCTCTGATCCAGGCGGTGGCTCAGGCGTGGGTGAAGATTACACAGGAATCCCTATTCCGTAAACTTCGCTGAATCTCGCGAGTACGTTTTGATGAGGAGTGCCTTGTTGACAGGCACTCCTCATTGTTTTGCGATTGACGATTTCGGTGAGCGCGAGCCGCTGCTGTTTCGGCATCGTTTATGCTTGATGTTAATGCCACATCCCCAATCGCGATTCAGCGCGGCGCTTAGGCTGGGAGCTGTATTGCTCTCTAAGCCCGGCATCGCTGCCACCATCCTCGGTGTGCGGCGCGAGCGCCTCACTTATCTGACCGTTCCGGCACTGCTCGAGTTGCACCAAGCCGCTGCCCGTGTCGAGGCTGACAACCTGCCGGGCATATTCGTCGAGGCTGGATGTGCACTTGGCGGGTCGGCCATCGTGCTGGCAGCGTCGAAGCGCGCCGAACGGCCCTTCTACGTTTACGATGTATTCGGGATGATCCCACCGCCCTCGCCCAACGACGAACGCGATGCTTGGTCGCGCTACGAAGAGATCCAAACAGGACATTCGCCCGGCATCGGCAGCGATCTCTATTACGGTTATCAATCCGACTTGCGCGAGAGAGTGATGCGCAACTTCGAGAGACACGGACTTCCCCTCGACCGCTTCAACATCCACCTCGTCCAAGGGTTGTATGAAGATACTTTACACTTCGCCGAGCCTGTGGCGCTCGCTCACATAGATTGCGACTGGCATGACTCGGTGTGGATGTGTCTTACGCGCATCACTCCTCATCTGGTCGTTGGAGGAAGGCTGATCATTGACGACTACGAAGATTACGCGGGGTGCAGAAAAGCCGTAGATCGCTACTTTGCCCATCAGCGCGATTGCTTCGCCTTCGAGATGCGATCTCGGCTACACATCGTGCGCCTGCGCTGAATGGAGGCGCTGCCGGTAGAGCTGCGCGAGTTGCTGGGCGACGTGTTCGATCGAGAATGTTCTAGAAGAGGTATATGCCGCTTGCGCCATAGTCTGCATGCGTTCGTGATCGCGGGCTGCGCGGAGGATCGCTCCTGCGAGTGCATCTGGGTCGGCTGGCGGTGCTAACAGCCCTGATTGTTCGTGACGAATCAAGTAACGTGTGCCCTCTATATCCGTGGCGACGATGGGGGTACGCATCGCCATCGCCTCCAAAACGACAGTAGGTAGTCCTTCCCATAGCGATGAAGAAACGAACAAGTCCATCGCAGCATATGCATCGGCAATATTCGGTAGGGAACCCGCAAGCGTCACCATGCTCTGCAAGTTGAGTTGCGCGATGCGCGACTGCAACGCCTCACGCAACTCGCCGTCACCGATGATGTACATGCGCAGATGCGGTAGCCGTTCGCGCAGTCGCGCCGCTGCCTCGATCAGATAGACGTGGCCCTTCTGTTCGGTGAGGCGGCCCACGTTGCCCACGATATACGCGTCCACCGGCCAACCCAGAGCGCGGCGCGAGTGCATCTGATCGCGTTGAACGTTCTCGAATCGCGAAAGGTCTACAGCGTTCGGAATCAGTATTGCCTGGTGTCCTAGCAGCGAGGCGATGGGCCGCTGATTCAAACGCGCCGTGATGGCAGGTGTGATGCCGAATTCTGCGCCGAACTTAAGCGGAAAGAGAAGGTTCGACAACAGCCATCGCCGCAGCGGGCGCGCGCGCCATTCGATGTCGTTGTGCACCGAACGCACCAGCAAGCGTGCTCGCGTTGTGGGTTGCAGCGCCAGCGCCACGACATCGCCGAATTCCTGCTGGCTGTGCACGATGTCGAACCGTCGTCCTGTCAGCTCACGCCTCAGCCGAGCGATACTTGCCACCAGGTTGCGCAGCGGAGCGCGATTATCCTTGGGGCAACCGACGAACGTTTCGACGCCGGCGGCGTTCAGCTGCCGTGTCCAATCAGCTTCGTACTGGGTGCCGAATTGCCAGATGCCGGCAATGCCCACGCGCAAGCCTCGACGCGTCAGGGCGCGGCTGAGGTCGAATGTGTAGCGCTCCACGCCGCCCAGCGTCTCCAGGCTGAAGCCGGCGACGATATGCAGGGCGCTCAGCGGCTCATCCATAGCGCGACAGGTCGTCTGCGATGAGGGCTGTGGCGTGCGAGGCGGATTGGGCTAACGCAGCGACGGCAACGCGGATGCTCTGGCGCAATTCGGCGCGCGCGCGCCAGGCGCGTTCGACGCGTTCCAGTAACGCGTCTGCTGTCAGGTCCCGAATGTCTACCACGAACGATGCCAAGTCGAGCATGCGCATGATGCCCTCGGTCTTGTGCAAATACCCTATAGCGACGACGGGCGTGCCGCTGCTCAGCGCGAAGATATTCGAGTGCATGCGCGTGCCGACGAATAGCTCCATCTGGCCAAAGGCAGCCTTCATCACGTCGGGCGGCGCTTGCTCCTCGATCAACGTCACATCGCAACCCGATAGGCGCGACGCGAGCCGTCGGGCGACGACGCGGTCATCCTGCTCGATCGTCGGCCCGATCGCGTGAGGAAAGAAAACCAATCGCGCGCGGGATGACGCAGCAAAGCGCGAGAGCGCCTCGCACAGCGCTTCTTCGTATTGCGACTGTAGGTTGAACGCGCTGTTTTGCGCTTGCCAATTGATCGCAGTCACGCCGATGCACGGCCGGTCGGCTTCGCATCTCACCCCCTGCCGCGCCAGCCACGCACACGCGATCTCAGCCGGCGCAGGCGGAAAGGCAAAGGCCAGATCTGGCACCTCGATCCAACGATTGCGAGCAACTCCAATCGCGATCATCTCGTTTGCCGAAGCAGGCTCGCGGATCATTGTCAGCCGCGAGCGGTTCAGCGCCCAGCGCGTCAGCCACCGTTGCCAATTGCGTTGAACTGGGCCAATGGACTGCGGCAGCATGTAGTGCGGCTTGTGGCACAAGATGGCAAATGCGATGGTGTAAATGGTTAGCAGGAAGGGCATGCCCAGGCCACCGCTGGTGTAGAGAAATCCCCCTGGTTTGCTGATGACAACGTGTGCGTCGAAGTAGGCTTCGACCGTCTCGCGTTGTTCTGGCGACATGCCGGGAAAGAAGCGGCTGCCAAACAGTCGAAAGGCAGCCAGGCTGAGCAGGCTGGCCGGCAAAAAACGGAGGAGGCTTCTGGTGCACCAGACGGATCGGCCGTCACCCCCCGTCGTCTTGCACCAGCGCAGGATCGAACTGATGATGTGCACGTCGCCGTCGAATGAAGCAGGATCGTCCATAGCCAGCGTGATCCGGCTGCCGGGAAATTGTTCTCTCAACTGGCGGAGCATCTCCAACGTGAGCGCAGCGTCGCCGGTGTTGGTGAGCGAGTGCGTGTTGATGACGAGAATGTTCATCGCACTTCCGCTGCGCGCATTCTGCGGAGCGACCAGATCGCGCCCACAGCATAGAGCATCAGCAGCGCTGCTTCGATGGCGACCTGCAGCCATGCTGCACCCATCGCGCCGGCCCGGGGTATCACCGTGAACGCACCAGCGATGCTGAGGAGAACAACGGCGCTTTGCAACCCCAATCGCAGTCGCTGACGTTTCTGAGAGAGCAAGATGGCGGCGCAGACGAAGTTGATGGACTTCATCAGCGGAATCAAGCTCATCACTTGGACGTAGGGAAGGGAGGGGAGGAACTCTGCGCCATAGATTAGGCGCAGCATCGGTTCGCCAATCCACCAGATGCCTACTAGCACCAACAAGCCATATAGCGCAGCGCTGATCAACATCGCCCAAGCGACGCGACGATAGATCGGACGGGTCGTCGCGCGGTTGAGCAGCGGCAGCCCCACCCAGAAGATCAGATTCGGGATAACGTAGGTGAGTGTGATGGCCGTGTGAGCGGGCTTGTATAGCCCTGCCGCCGTTGCGCCGGCGAACCACCCTACGGCCGTCATGCCGGCAAGCGTGTAGACGTTGGCGACGATGTCAGATGCAACGAAGATCCATCCCTCGCGCAACACGCTCCACGGAGCGGGAGCAGGCAATCTGATCTCATCGAAGGCATTGGCAAAAGTGGCTGCCGTGACGATCGCGTTGCATACGAGCTGCACCGTCACCAGGGTCAGGATGGTGAAGCCGAGCGCTCGAAGAGCGAACAGGCCGGCCAGCAGCAACGCCGGAGCAGCGACTTCTAGCACGGCCACGCGCCCATTCTGCGCGCGCGCCCGCAGCATCGCGAACCCCGTACGCGAGAAGCCATCCGCGATTACGCCAAGGCTGCCGATGATGAACACGGCAGCGTTAGCCTCGCTCAGCCATCCCCACAGCAGCACGCCCAGCATCGCCGACGAACCGACTGCCTTCAAGAACAGCACTTGCCAGGCCAGCGCATCGAGCTGCTGTGGCCGGCGCGCGCCTTCGCCGACCAGCCATGTGTCCAAACCAAGGCCGAGGAGGTTGGAGAGCAGTCCCAGGCTGGCCATGACCGTCGCGTATTCGCCGTAGCTGCTCACGCCCAACTCGCGCGCGATCAGCACCGTGACGATCGCACCAAGCAAGTAGGACAGCGTGGTGCCGGAAGTAGCAGCGAAGATCCCGCGCGCGAAGGTGGCGACGAGTGAGCTGTGCCGAGTGAGCTGACCGGTCCGCCACACGATGAAGGCATCGCGGTAAGATTTGAGGCGCTCTGCAACGGTCATGACGGACGAGAGTTTACGTAGGCACGCATGAGTATATCCCAGACCACGCAGCCGCCAGCCCATCCCAGCGGTAGCCTTCGCGTTGGCGTAGTGCGCCGGCCTGCAGCTTAGCGCGCAGCCACGTGTCGCTCAGCACACACAGGATGCCATCGGCCAACGCCCGGACATCGTTCGGAGCGACCAGCACACCGGCATCACCACCAGCCAGCATCTCACGCCGGTCGCCCACGTCGCCGGTGACAACCGGTGTGCCGGCAGCCAAGCTCTCGACGATTTTGAGCGGCGACCGCGCGCGCATCGTCGGCGTATCGCGCACCGGATCCACCGAGCAATAGGCGGCTGCATAGCACCGGCGCGCTTCATCCGGTGAAAGGCGGCCTAGCCAGTGGACGTTGCGCAGCTCAAGCCGATCTGCGCGTGTCTTGAGCGCGTCGCGGTCGTCGCCGTCGCCGACGATCACAAGCTGCGCCGCCGGTAGCGTGTGCTCGACATGAGCAAAGGCATCCAGCAGCAAGTCCACTGCGTGCGAGGCGATGCTGAGCGTGCCTACATAGAGCACGATGGGATGCCCGGCCAGATGTCGGAGCGCTGCCGGTGGCGAAGTCTCGGCAGGCAGTGCATCTGCGCCGTTCGGCACGTAGCGCAATCGCACCTCAGGCACACCCATCGCGCGGCATCGCTCGAATAGGAAGCGCGTGTTCACAGTGACGCCTCGCGCGTGCAGCGGCAACCGATCTTCCCACCAGGCGAGCATCCTGCGCTGAAAGGCGCTGTTCGTCCGGTTCGCCTCGGCTTCGTAATCGTCACAATCCACAAACAGAGGGCGATTGAGTTGTCGCGCCGCCAGCCAGCCGGCCAGCCCGTTGATGGGCTGCGGCTTGCACACATGGATGACGTCTGGGTGGAGTCGAACACACGCGCGCCACAACGCAAGCGTCGCGTGAAGTGAGACTTTGATCAACTCCGTCGTGCCGAAGTAGCGTCGTTCCCCCGGCAGGCCATACACATGCATCTGAGCGACATGCGCGATGTGCACGCCATTTCGAGTGCACGTGCGCTCATCCGGCCTTAATCGGTCGAACGTTGGATGCAACAAGAGCAGGTGGAGTTCGTGTCCTGTCTTGGCCAGCTCACGCGCCAGCGGCAAGAGCCGCCCACGGGGTAAGGCATTGTCCAGTCCAGACGTACATAGCAGTGCAATGCGCATGGCAGTGAGCGCTGCATGCTAGAACACACGCGGCGAGGGTCGGCGAATCGCCGCAATCGCTTCGGCTTGCTCAGCAGGCAGCGGCTGCGCCAATTCTTCGATCAACTGGATCATCGGCAGCCAGGAAGCCGACTCTTTATCCTGGCGGATGCGCTGCGAAAATGGCTCTGCCAAGTTGCGGGAGAAGAATTCGATCAACGCCGCGGCCAATGCCTGTGAATCTCCCGGCTGGACGACGAAGCCGGTTTCGCCGTGGTGCACCACGTCGGCCATGCCGCCCACGTTGGTCGCGATGATGGGTCGTTCGAAGCCGATGGCAAGCTGCGCAACACCGCTCTGCGTCGCTTCGAGATAGGGCAGCGCGACCACATCTGCTGCGGAGAAATACACCGTGATTTGGTCGTTGGGGATGTATTGGTTGTAAATGTGAACGGCGTCTTGCAAGCCGAGCTGGCGGATGAGGTCGCGATACAAGCGCTCGTCCTCCCAGAACTCGCCTACGACGAGTAACTTTGCAGCGGGCAGCCGGTCGCGCGCGATGCGCATCGCCTCCAGTAGGTGGCGCAATCCCTTGTAGCGCCGGACAAAGCCGAAGAACAGCACCACCGGCACGTCGAGCGGCAGCCCCAGCTTGGCGCGCGCCTGGTCGCGCGGGATCGGCGCGCGGCTAAAGACGTCGTAGGGCGGATGTGTCGTGCCTTTGATGCGCGCGCGCGGCAGCGCCCGGCGCAACAGCGCGAAGTCCTCTTCGCTCATCACGATGAAGCCGTTGCCGCGCCACAGGATGCGCCGCGCCAGAAACCAGTCGAAGATGCCGCCATCGGGCGCAATGAGGTGATGACACAAAAAGATGACGCGGATGCGCGACTCGTGCTTCAGCATCCGTGTGAGGAAGAACAGCATCGGTGAGAAGAACGGCGTCCACCACTGCAAGAGCAAAACATCGGGTTGGTCGCCCTTGATCAGCCGGTAAGTTCTCCACCACGTGAGGGGATTCCACGGCGTGAGCAGGCGATCGCACTCGATGCGCAACACGCTCGAATCCGGGCTGGGGTCCATGGCGGTATTGCCCGGGTAGAGCCACTTCGGGTACTGCTTGATATACGTGATGAAGCGCACAGTGTGGCGCTCACGAAGGTGCTTCACCAGTAGCGTGGTGTAGTGAGCAATGCCTCCGCGAAAAGGCCACGTTGGGCCGATGACGCACATCTTCACGGTCACTTCATTTTACAAGCGCGAAGATTTCGACACCGTCCGCCTCGTAGATCAGTTGAAAGTAGTCGCTGTTTCGTAGGGCAGTCGTATCTATCCAGTCGGCCTGCGCCGGTCCGGGCGTTTGGTTGGCGCCCTTGTAGACGTGCGTAAACCCCGCCGCGCGCAGACGCCGAACGTTCTCCGGCGTCGTCAGGTTGATGGCGCGCGGCGCCGGATCGGTGAGTGGCGCGCCACGCAGCGCGGCGGCGAAGGCGTTGGTCTGGCGATAGAACGCCGGATCCTCGAACGCTTCGCTGCCGTAGGTGATCGGCGGCAGGTTGGTTGCGCGCCGGGTCATGAGCGGGATCCACCAGCCGCCGTCGGTGCCGGCGATCAGCGATCCGCCATAGGCCGGAAAGGTGTTGACCACGAAACGGGCGTCCTCGGGCAGGTTGGCAGCGATCCAAGCCATGGCGCGTTCGTCGGCAGGCGTGAGCATCTGCCGGGTCGGTTCGACGACGCGCGGCAGCCAAGTGGCTGCGCCCCACGCACCAACCACGAGCGTCGCAACCAGTGTGACAGGCAAATAGACACACGTCGCCCATTTCAGCCGCGCCCCGAGCCGATGCATCACCCAAGCGTGTAGTTCGGCCAAGCCATAACCGGCCAACGGCGCGACCGGCACATAGAGCGCGATGTATGCCGTGAGCTGGTCAACGACGCCGTTGCCGGGCAGCCCGAAAGTATTCGGCGTGACCGTGAACAGTAACAGGCCTGCCCAGACCGCGAAGATCGTCGGCCGCCACTGTCGCTGCGCGATGGCGATGCCTAGGCCAATGATCGCCAATGCAAGTAGCCAGCCTTTCAAGTAGAAAGGCGCGATCGGCGTCAGCGTTGCATAGCCGGCCACGCGGTCGGCACTGACGCCGCCGCTGACCATGAGCGATGTGTTGCGCAGCAGCCCGCCGGTCAGCGTCGTCTCGATCCACGGCCACGCGGCCACAAGCGCCGCTGCAGCAGCGCCTAGCGCGGGCAACGAAATGCAGAGCGCCGGTCGCGCTGCGCTCAGGTGCAGGATGCGCGCGACCAGGTAGCTGCCCACCATGAGCGCGGCAAAAATGGTGACGATATAGTGCGTCAACATCAGCGCCGTTGTGAGCCAAGCTGCCGGCGCAATCAGAGGCCAGCCGGCTTTGAGCCTGCCACTCGCGCTTCGCTCGATCAACTCGATCCACACGACCAGCAACGCGGGCAGGATGATCTGGCCGGCCAGTTGCGTGTAGCGCCCCCAGTTGACGAAGTAGGCCGGCATGGTGTTGGCGAAACCGATGAACGCGGCGGACCACAATCCGGCAGCAGCAACTGATGTGCGCTCGGGTGCATACGCGCCGATAACGCGCGACGCCAGGAGGAACGCCGTTGGCACCGCAGCCGCGTTCAGCAACTGTCCATAGATGAGCACGCTGGTGGTCGCCGGCGCGCCGAGCAGCCAGGCGTAGAACGCGACATTAGCGTGAAAGCCAAAGTGGTAGGTCAGCGTGGTGAGCGGCGCATAGGGTTGCCACGATGAGAACAGCCCGCCGTTCTCCAGCATGAGCTGTACGATCATGGTGTGATGCACCGAGTCGCCGAACATGCCGGCGCGCAGCTCGCGCACGGCATACAAGCGTGCCCAAGCTGCCATCAGCGTCAGGACGAACAACCCGAGAAAGACCCAGTCGGTGCGCCGCGGGTCAAGGAGCACGGAGCGCAGCGCCCGGTGCCGCGCGATGGCCAAGGCAATCATGACCAGCACAGCGATCACCGCGTAACCCCACGTCGCTTCGCGCCCCCACTTCAACCCAACGAGGTCGGCCAGATAGATCAACAGCGGAGGGATAGCGACGCCGGCGCCGGTGGCCAGGCCGAAGCGTTCGGCGGGTGAAAGCGGCGCGGATTGCGGCCAGAAGACTTCGATCCACGCGTAGCCGGGAATGAGATTGATTAGAACGAACGCCGCCAGGCCGAGCGCATGATCCGGGAGCAGCATCGAAAGGTGTGCAGTGAAGATAATGCGGCTGCGTTGCTCGCCGGGAGCAAATCAATCGGCGAGGCCAACCGCGCATTCGCCTCTAGTCCCCCCGGTTCGGCATGTAATCGCCTTCGACCCATGAGGAGCCGTCGGGGCGCGTCTCCTTCTTCCACACCGGCACGATTTGTTTCAGTCGGTCTATACCGTAGCGCGCGGCTTCGAACGCGCCATCGCCGCGATGTCCGGCGCTGACGACGACGGCGACGGTCGGCTCGCCGACGGCCATCTCGCCCACGCGCTGTATCAGGGCGATGCCATGGATCAGCGCGAACTTGGCCCGCATCTCGTCTGCGACTTGCCGGAGCTTGGCTATGGCCATCTCGGCGTAGGCCTCATATTCGAGCTTCTCGGTTCGCTCGGCGCCGGTGACGCCGCGCACCGTGCCGGTGAATATCACGACCGCGCCGTCGTGCGGCGTGGTCACGGCTCGCTGCAATGCGTTCAGGTCAATCGGGTCTGAGGTGATTCGAACGATCGTTGGCTGGGTCATAGGCATCCGCCGCTCACCGGTGGAAAGAGGGCGACCTCGTCCATCGCGCGCACTACGTCGTCGTTGAAAGCGAATTCGCGGTTGACCGCGACGATCGAGCGCGCGACCAGCTCGGCCAGCTCGGGGTGCTGGGCAGCGATGCGAGCGCGCAATTCGGCAACCGTGAACTCACCCTCCGCCGAGAGGGTAATCTCGCCTGCGCCGGCGCGATCTTTCAACGTGGCGAACAGCTTGATCAACATCGCCTCATCCTTCGCGATCATTCCGGTAGTCGTCTGCTTGCCACTCGCCGGATTTGCCGCCGCTGCGCGCGAGCAGCCGCACTTCGCTGATCGTCATGCCGCGGTCCATGCCTTTCACCATATCGTAGATGGTAAGCGCAGCGATGCTGACCGCCGTCAGCGCCTCCATCTCCACGCCGGTCTTGCCCACACACTCGACGCGCGCTTCGATCTCGATGCGTCCATCAACAGGCTCGCAGCGGACCTCGACCCGCGTCAGCGTGATGGGGTGGCAGAGCGGGATCAGATCGCTGGCCCGCTTGGCGGCCATAATGCCGGCGATACGGGCCGCGCCGAGGGCGTCGCCCTTCTTCACGTTGCCCTGGACGATGGCGTCGTAGGCCGCGCGGCTCATCGTCACGGTCGCGTGCGCGACGGCCGTGCGGTGCGTGTCCGCCTTGGCGCTCACGTCAACCATGCGCGCCTGACCGGATGAATCGAGGTGCGTCAGTTCCATTTCTCTTCACCCACCGATTTCGCTCATGATCCGGTTCATCGGGATCACGCCATGCGCCAGGTCGTGGCCCCACGGCTTGCGCCAGATCGCCGCACGGATGAGGTCGAGTAGGTCGTCCCTGTTTGCGCCGCGGCGCAGCGGCGTGCGCAGATCGAGTTCGCCGTCCTTGAGCAAACACAGGCGCAGCGTGCCGTCGGCGGTCAGCCGAACACGGTTGCAGCTCGCGCAGAATGGCGCGGTCACCGGGCTGATGAAGCCGACGGTGCCCCGCGCGCCCGGCAGGCGATAGACCTTGGCCTCGCCATCGAGCCGGCCGCCGTTCTCTTCGTTCAATGGACCCAATTCAGCTTCGATCCGCGCCATCATCTCGTGCGTCGGCACGATGGACGCCTGCTGAAATTCTGCTACGTCAGCAAAAGGCATCACCTCGATGAAGCGGAACTGCCATTCATGTTCGAGCGTGAGCCGGGCGAGGGGCACGACGTCGTCTTCATTGAAGCCTCGGATCACCACGGCGTTGAGCTTGATAGGCGTCAGGCCGGCACGCTCGGCGGCTTCGATGCCGGCCAACACGTCGCGCACATCCCCCCAGCGCGTGATGCGTTTGAACTTGACCGGGTCCAGCGAGTCTATGCTGATGTTCACGCGGTTCAGCCCTGCATCCTTCAACGGCTGGGCCAACCGAGACAACTTCAAGCCGTTCGTCGTCATTGCCACTTCACGCGCGTTTGGCAGGCTGGCGATGCGCCGCACGATCTCGACCAGACCGGGTCGCACGGTCGGCTCGCCGCCGGTCAGGCGATACTTGTTGAAGCCCAGCGCGTCCATCACCTCAAGCACTTTGAACAGCTCGGAGTCGGTAAGCAGCTCTTCGGTTGGTCGGAATACCATCTGCTCCGGCATGCAATACACGCAACGCAGGTTGCACCGATCCGTCAACGACACGCGCAGATAATGGATGTGCCTGCCGAAGGCGTCATACGTCCGGCGGGTGGTCGGCTCGGCGGGCCGATCTTCGGTTGGCGCGAGGGGAACTGCTTCCGTTAGATTCAACATCGGATGGGACGGCTAAGCGCCGTGGCCGAATCATAGCAGCACGCAAACGTGGCGGGTGCGCGCCGTCCGAGCTTACGGGTAGCTGAGAGGCGAGGCACGCTCGCCCACAAGCCGGGCTTATCAGGTGGCCGGGCGGGGGAGCATGGCGCGGCAAATGTGGCAGATCAAGTCGCCTTCTGGAGTCTCGTCTATCTCGGCGCGCCCGTGACATTGCGCGCAGTTCTCGTACTGATCCCAGTCTTTCTGCAGGATGAATTCGCCCGACTCTGAACTGAAACGAAACCAGGCAACATGCCGATCGGCACGGGACGATGCGCGCATTTCGGGCGGAAATGTAATGAGGATGTTCCTCCGTGTCAAGCATTTGCTGACCTTAGCCAGGACTCATTGCCTTGGCCGCGCCGCGCGCCCGCTTAGTCCGGGCACGCAGTCCGCAACGCTGCTTGCATCTCGTCGAACAAACGATCCACTTCATGGCGCATGGTTGTGTTCAGGTGATAACCGACCGGCCCACGCACGATCGTGTTCTTGAACACGCCGCGCTTGACGAGCAGATATTTCTCCACCGCCAGGAAGGCATCTAGATTCGTCAGCCGGCCGATCAACGCGCTCAACGGCGCGCAGAGCCGGGCGACTGCATCGGAATCGCCGGCCTCGAGCGCTCGCCACAGCGCGACGATCACGTCAATCAGGTCGGCACCGGGCATGGTGCCGGCGATGCCACGTGCATAGCTATCGGCCAGCGCTGCGCCGCCGGAGCCCTCGAAGACGCTGGCGCGATGGCCGGTGGCGCGGTGCAGTTCGCTCAGGCGCGGCCCGATCGGTTGTGCTTCCGGCTTGAACATCACGCGCGGACCATAGGTGTTGAACAAGTCGGCCTGCAACGCGATGGACATCGGCCGACCGAGGTAGCCACTGGCGTCTTGCACGATGACCGGGATGGAGACTGCGCCCAAAATGCGTTCGTAGTAGCGTTTGAGCTCGGCTTCGCTCGCGTCGGTCGCGATCGGTGGGATGGCCATTACAGCGTCTGCGCCAATCGCCTCGGCATGCTGAGCGTAGTCTTCGGCGACTCGGCTGGATTCCGCGCCGACGCTGATGACCACCGTGCCGCGCGGGTGACCGATCGCGCACGCTGCTTCGGCCAGCGCGCGGCGTTCATCGCTGCTCAATCGCAGCGTCTCCGACACCATCGCCATGACGATGCCATCCGCGCCCTGGTCGAAGAGCCAATGGATCTCTTTCTCCAGCGTCTCGAAGTCAATCGTCTCGTCTTCGTGATAAGGCGTTTGGAAGACGGGCAGGACGCCGGCGATGGGGTGGCGGTGCGCGTTGTGCATAGTTGCATCGAGCTGAGACGCAGGCTGCGACGGTCAAAGCGCGGACGCAGAACACCGGGGGCGTCCTGCGTCCGGGCTCACTCTTCGGCTCAGATGGCGATCATCACGTGCTTGGTGATCTGATAATCGGCCACGGCCTCGGCGCTGAGGTCTTTGCCGAAGCCGGATTGCTTGAAGCCGCCGTGAGGCGTCTCGCTCGTCAGCGGCAGGTGGTCGTTGATCCACACCGTGCCGAACTCCAAGTCGGCGGCCAACTTCATCGCCCGGCCGATGTCGCGCGTCCATATGCTCGCCGCCAACCCGTAGAGCACGTCGTTCGCCAAGTGCAACGCTTCGGCGTCGTCCTTGAATTCGCTCACGGTCAACACCGGGCCGAACACCTCACTCTGCACGATCTCACTCTTCTGATCTACATCGGTGATGACCGTCGGCTCGTAGAAGTAGCCGCGCCCGCTGAACGCCTTGGGCACGTCGCCGCCGGTGAGCACTTTCGCGCCGCCGGCTTTGGCGCGCTCGACGAAGCCCATCACGCGCTCGCGCTGCGCGCGGCTGACGAACGGCCCCATCTGTACGCCTTCGTCGAAGGGCATGCCGATCTTCACGCCGCGCATGGCCTCGACGATCGCTTCGGTCACGACCTTCGATTTGTCCCGCGCCACATACACGCGCGTGGCCGCGGTGCAGTCCTGGCCGGTGTTGAGCGTGGCCGCCAATGTCGCTTTTGCGGCGACCAGTTCGGGATCGGCGTCGTCGAACACGATAAAGGGCGCCTTGCCGCCCAGTTCGAGGTGCACGCGCTTCAGCGTATCGGCTGCGGTGCGCATCACCTTCTTGCCGGTGTTCGTCGAGCCGGTGAGGCTGACCATGCGCACATCAGGATGCTCGACCATGGCCTGGCCGGTCTCGTTGCCGCCGGTGATGATGTTGACCACGCCATCGGGGATGCCGGCTTCCTTGGTCAGCTCAGCCAGCATCAGCGTAGTCAGTGGGGTGCTGGGCGCGGGTTTGAGCACGACGGTGCAGCCGGCAGCCAGCGCCGGACCGATCTTCCAGACGGCCATCATGAACGGGTAGTTCCACGGGCAGATCTGCGCCACGACTCCGACCGGCTCGCGCCGGTAGATCGAGCTATAGCCGGCCATGAACTCGCCGGCATGATGGCCGTGGGTATCGCGCGCAGCGCCGGCGAAAAAGCGCAGGTTATCCACCGCGAAAGGGAGGTCGCCGCCCAGCGAGACGAAAGCATAGGGCTTGCCGGTGTTCTCGCTCTCCACACGGGCGATCTCCTCGGCGCGCTTCTCGATCAGGTCGGCCAGTTTCCAAATGGCCAGGCTGCGCTGGGATGGCGTGAGTTTGCTCCACCGGCCGTCGTAGAAAGCCGTCTTGGCTGCCTGTACGGCTGCGTCTACATCGGCACGGCTGGCGTCGGCGACGTGGGCGATGACCTCGCCGGTGGCCGGGTTTTCGATCGCCATCTGGCCGCCGCCGTTGCTCTCCACCCACGCGCCGTTGATCCAGAGCTTGTGTTGGTTCATAGTGTCCTTGGGTGTCAGCTGGTGTCGGTGGTGATATCGGTGGTGTCAGTTGGTGTCCGATGTGCCAATCGGCGTTAATAGACCGCTGTGCATGGCACTACCGACATGAGCAGCACCAACGATACCAGCGACACCAGCAACACCGATGATCATCGTCCGCCGATCACAGCCACGTAGTTGGTGACCCACTCGTGATACGGCACGCATTCCTTCCGGCCGTCGCCACAATCGGTGGTCGGCGTGCGCCAGAACCAGATCTTATCGAAGTTGTCCAGGCCGTTGACCTTGCAGCCATCCGGGCCGAGCAGCTCATTGCCTTCGCACGCTTCGAGCACGACCGGCACGCTGCCGAACCAAGCCGCCAGATCGCCCTGCAGCTTGGGGTTCAACGACCATTCCATCCACTTGTAGGCGCAGTTCGGATGGGCGGCGTCTATATGCATCATCGTGGTATCGGCCCAGCCGGTAGCGCCTTCCTGGGGGATGGTGCTGGCGATGGGCTTGCCCTCAGCACGCAACAGGTTCACCTGGAACGGCCACGAGCTGCTGGCGACGACACCTTCGTTCTTGAAGTCGTCAATCTGGATGAACGCATCGTGCCAGTAGCGACCGACGATCTTGCGCTGCTCGCGCAACAGGTCGAGCGCAGCGTTGAACTGCTCGCGGGTGAGCGCGTAGGGGTCTTTGATGCCGAGTTCGGGCTTGTGGAACTTGAGGTAGAGCGCGGCGTCGGCGACGTAGATCGGGCCATCATAGGCCTGGACGCGGCCTTTGTTGCTCTTGCCGTCCGGCAGCGTCATCTCTTTGAACACCACGTCCCAACTCTTGGGTGGTTCGGGGAAGACCTCGGTGTTGTACATCAGCACGTTGCTGCCCCACTGATATGGCACGCCGTAGTGCTTACCATTCACGGTGTGCCAGGGTGCGTTCTGCAGGCGCGGATCAATTTTGTTCCAACTTGGGATGAGGTTGATGTTGATCTCTTGCACTTTGCCGCCGCTGATCAGGCGGTTGCTGGCGTCGCCCGATGCCGTGACCAGGTCAAAGCCACCTTCGTTCATCAGCGCGACCATCTCATCGGAAGTCGCAGCTGTCTTGACGTTGACTTTGCAGCTGGTGTCGGCCTCGAACTTTGTCACCCAGTCAAAACGTTTGTCTGTCTCGCCGCGTTCGATGTAGCCTGCCCAAGCTACGATGTCTACCTGGCCCTCCCCTTCGCCGATGGCCTGGAGTGGTGCGCCCTTGGGCGGTGCTGTGGGCGCGGCGGGCGCGGCAGCTTGCGGCGCTGCTTGCTGTGGAACGGCGCATGCCGTCAAGGCAAGCGCTGCCCCTATCAGAATACTGAAGATCGTCGGGGCGGGATTGGTCGCTCTTTTCATCGTTGGCCTCCTTATCCTCTCGATCTGGGACTTATCTGCGCGGCTTGGTCGAACGCCGCATTTAGACGCAGCCAGTATAGCCAGCCGGTGACGACTCGGCAAACAAAGCCCCCTGAACCAAAGGACTCAGGGGCTCGAACGAGGAGAGGTAGTGCGTCTTAGTCGGAGGCTTAGCGGGCGCGACCGTTGACGATCAACTAGCGCGCTCGGTAGCTGCGCCGGTGCCGTTGTTGGCTACATTGTCCGCCTTCAACGCCGGCTTGGTCAGCTTGACGGGTTTCAGCATCCCACCGGTCGCTCCGGCCGTGACCGGTTCTGGGGTGGCTTGCTTTCTGGAGCGCTTCTTGCGTTTCTTGTCACCGGTTTCGGGGGAGTACTCGTAGTCGTAGTCGCTTTGGCGCTCGATGGGTGCGCGGTTCAGCACGATGCCGACGATCGTCGCGCCGACCCGTTGCAGCGTCTCCTTGGCATGCTTGGCTGTGCCGCGCCGGGTATAGCCCGAGTCCACGACCAGCAACACGCCGTCCACGCGCGCAGTCAGGATGGTGGCATCGGCCACGCTCAAGACCGGCGGCGAGTCGAGAATCACCAGATCGGCCTTGTGCTTCAGCTCTTCCAAGATGCGCATCATGCGTTCCGAGTCGAGCAGCTCCGAGGGGTTATAGGGGATGGGCCCAGACGGCAGCACGCTGAGCGATTCGGCCATCACCGGCTTCAGCAGCTTCTCAATGTTCACATGCTCATCCAGAAAGGCCGTCGTCAGTCCTTCCTGATTGTCCAGCTCGAAGATTTGGTGCTGGACTGGCCGGCGAAGGTCGGCGTCCACGAGGATGACGCGCTTGCCGGATTGGGCGATCACTGCAGCCAGATTCGCCGCCGTCGTGCTCTTGCCTTCTTTGGGCTTGCTGCTGGTGACCATCAGCGTGCGAAACGAGTGGCCGACCTTGCTGAACTGCAAGTTCGTTCGCAGCACGCGATAGGCTTCGGCGACGCGCGAATACTGCGGTGAAACGGTGACGAGCCGGTCGGCATACCCGCTTCCGCCGATGTAGGCAACGCTGCCGAGCAGCGGAAGACCGAGCGCGCGCCGCGCGTCGTCCGACGTCTTGATGGTGTCGTCAATCAGTTCAAGCAGCACAATGGCTGCAATGGCTAACAGCAGGCCGGCAATAGCCGCCAGGAGCACGTTCTGCGCCAGCTTCGGGCCGATTGGCACGGTGGGCACGGCGGCCGGTTCGATCACCGTGAGCGAGTTGGGCACGTCCTTGAGCAGGTTGGCTTGAATTTGGGCGTAGTTGCCCTGCCAGGTGGCAATTTGTGTGTTGAGGGCGATTTGTCGCTGACGCGCATCTTCGATCTCGCGCCGGCTGGTCGCTTTCGCAATCTCCTCATCGAGCCGGCGCAGTTCCGCTTCGCCGTTTTCGATCCTCGCCTTCAGCGATGCAAGCTGCTGCATGGCGAACTCGCGATCCATCGCCTGTGCCACGTCGGTGCCACCCGGGCCCTGCAAGATGAGCTGGCGTGCGATTTCGTCTGCGAGAACCTTTGCGCGTTGCGGATCGGTGTCCACGACCGAGATCTCGATCAGGGGCGATCGCAAATCGGTGCGGGTGGAGACTTGTTCGCGCAGCGCTTGCCAGTCCCAATCCAAGTTGAGTGCTTCGAGCGCGCCGCGCAGCACGGGTTCGCGGAGGGCCAGGCTGGCGTATACCTGGGCCAGCGTTTGCCCCAGCATGAAGTCGCTCTGAGCAGGATTGGGATTCGTGACCGATCCAACCAGCAGTGTCGTCTGTGAGTAATACGTCTTCGGTAGTGATCGCGTGACGAAGTAGCTGGTCGTTGCAGCGACGAGGACGCTGGCGACGATGATCCACCACCAGCGACGTAGGGCAGACGTAAATTGGCTCAGTTCCATCTAACACGCTCCATAAGCGCACTGCGAATGTGGCCACCCGATTTGAAGGTGGGGTGGACGCCGATAGCCCCGATTGCAGCACGAGAATAACACATTTTGAACGATTGTTGCACCCCTAGTTTTGGAGTTAGAACTGTGCTGTAGCGTGCTGTACGTTCGTCTTGCGGCGAAGATGTTCTTGCCACTCACGATTCGCTTGCGCGTATTTCTCCGGTGAGCCGATGTCCAGCAGGTACGTGTCCTCCGGAATGACCCAGCCATAAATGGACAGTCCGGCCTGCAAGAGCATCGGGAAGATGTGCATGCCGAAGTCGCAAAACGTATCCTCCGGAATCAGTTCAAGTGCGTCGGGTTGCAGCACGAGGACGCCGGCGTTAGCCAAATCCGTAAACACCTCGGACGGCTTCGGCTTTTCTAGGAATCGGTTGACCCTGCCTGTGTCGTCCATGCCCACCAGGCCGACCTCGGTGGGATTCGGCACGTGATACAGGCTCATCGTCACTGCCGTTACAGGATCACGCTCGCTCATTTGCGCGTGATAGTCCAGCAGCGCATGCAGATCCAGATCCGTCAAGACATCGCCATAAACCACGATGAGCGGACGCTCATCCACCCACGGTCTGATCTTGCGCGCAGCGCCGGCCGTGCCGAGGATCCGGGGCTCGTGCGAGTAGTGAATCTGGACGCCGAACGTGCTCCCATCGCCAAAATGCTGCACGATGACCTCAGGTTTGTAATGCAAGTTGATGGCGATGTCGGTGATGCCGTGATCGCGCAGCCAAGTGACCGTGTAGTCGAGCAGCGGCCGGCCGGCGATCGGAACCATTGGCTTAGGCCGCTCTAGGGTGAGCGGGCGAAGTCGCGTGCCCTCGCCGGCAGCCAAGATCAATGCGCAGACATTCGAGTTGCGGCGTTCGTTGTACGGCGGTGAGGATGGGCTCATAGTGCGTTTGATTCGAGGCGATGAAAGGCGTGCGTCTGGCCGGCGCCGAGCGCCGGCCAGACGCACATAGCCGTTCGGTGCTAGCTAATAGAGGATATCCTTCCTAAGACTCTTGTCGTCGCTCGGTAACCATTCCTGTTCCTGCTCAACCGGATGCGATGGCCGCTTGTTCCCTCGGAACATGCGGGTGAAGAGCTTGACCACTGCTTCGAACAGGATGGGCAGATCGGTCCAGATTTGCCAATTGCGGATGTAGCTCAGCTCATCGTGCAGTGGATCCGAAGACGCATGGTGATCTTTCCGCATCCACGGACCGACAATCCCAGGTTTCACCGCTTGCAGGTTGTGCATGGTATGCATATCGGTCACGCGGTCGAGCGACGCGCGCGGTCGTGGCCCAACCAAGCTCATCTGCCCACGCATTACATTCCAGAGCTGAGGCAGCTTGTCCAACCCGGTCATACGCAGCCAACGCTCGAGCTTGCCTCGGCGACCGGATTGCTGCGCCAGGGAAGGTCGGGTGTTGAACCGCAGCATGCTAAAGGGTCTGCCGCTGCGTCCGACAATACGAGTGCGGGTGAGCACCGGTGCATGCGGGTTGCGCAGTTTCAACGTGAGGGCGATCACGAGGCCAAAAGGCAGGCTCACCAACGCCAGGAGGCCGCCCAGCCCATAGTCGAGCAGCCACTTCAGGAAGGCGTCTATCCCAACGATGCGGCTTTCGTTGATCGTCAGCAGAGGGACAAACGTCTTGGTCGTGACCGCCACGCCGGTGGTGAGCATCTCATAGAAGCCGGGCGATAGTCGCAGTGTGTAGCCTTGGGCTTTGGCATCGCGCGTCACCAATTCGCCGAAAGATTCCCATGCGACGGCCGTGGAGACGACGATGACCTCGTCCACGTGATATAGGCGGCTCAACTCGTCCAGAGCGCTCGGCCGGCCGATGACCCTGATGTTGTCCAACACAACGCTGCCGACTGCCTTGAAGTCGTCGAGGAAGCCCACAACCTGCATGCCGGAGTGAGGGTTGCTCATCCATTGTTTGGCAATTGCTACGCCCTGATCGTTGGCGCCAACGATCAACACACGCGAGGTCAGCCAGCGCATCTCGCGCAGCCGATATACCACACGGCGTACGAGGAAGCGCATCGTGCCGACCATGGCGATCGAAAGGGCTCCCGACAGAATCAGCCAGCCGCGTGACGGATCGAAATCGTCCATGCGCGCGAACACAACGTAGACGACCAGCAGCATCAAGCCGGCGATGCATCCTTTGACGACCTGCTTATATTCGACGACGCCACCCAGCAGGTTGTCGCGCTGGTACAAGCCGAGGATGGCGAAGCAAGCCAGAAACAACGGCATTGCGAGAATAACCAGTTTCCGATAGGCCGCATCGTTCACCGTGGCGTAGTAAGGAATCAGGCCGTCAATGCGAATCAGGTAGGCAAGTGCAAGGCTACCCAGCACGCACATCGCATCAAGGACGAGCAACGCGATGATCAGTGCACGCCATTGGCGTCGGATGGCTGAGGACTCGATTTTCTGTGTCGTGGGTAATTCGATTTTGCGCATAATTTCTTCCCCCTAGTTCAATCAGTCTGCGAAGGCAGGCGACGATCAAGCAAGACGAGTTGCCGGCTCTCGATGCCCGTTGAGTGATCGCGTCTTCTGGAGGCTGTGCGCCTGCCATTTCGGGTTATGCTTCAATCGCAAACCGGCGTTGAACAGCACCCGGCTGCCGTCGCTCTCAAATCGGAAGTCCATTCGGCGCAGCCCTTCGCGCGTCAACGCCTGATCCACGCGGTCGAGCGCGCCCTCTTCGCAATACAGCAGCAGGAATCCGCCACCGCCGGCGCCGGCGATCTTGCCACCCAAGGCACCATTGTTGCGAGCGACGGCGTAGCAGTGGTCAATGTATTCGTTGCTCACGCCGGGTGCGAACTTCTTCTTGTGCTGCCAGGCCACATCGAGCAATGCGCCAAAGCGATCTACTTCTCCACGTTGAAGGTAAGTTCGCGCCTGCAACGCCAGCTCGTAGACGGCTTGCAAGGCTTCGACGACGATGCTCTTGCTGATCTTCGTCGCCTTGGTTTGCTGGGCCAGGATGTGTGCCGAGTCGTGCGTCGCGCCCGTGAACATCAGGAGTAAATTCGATTCCAGTCGCGACAGCACGTGCCAAGGGATGTCCATCGGCTGGACGGTGATGCCGCTGGCGCTGAACGTGATCCAGTTCAAACCGCCGAAGGCGGCGGCATATTGGTCTTGCATGCCGATGGGCTTACCCAGCTTTTCGATCTCGATGTAGCACGCCAGTTCGGCCACCTGCGCCTTGGATAAGTTCAGGCCGCAGGCGGCGCTGATGCCTTTGATCAACGCGACCGTGACTGCGCTGGACGAGCCCAGGCCGGTTCCGGGCGGCGCTTCGGAGGCGAGGAAGATGGAGACACTGTGCTCAACGCCGAATTGTTGCAGCACGGCGCGCGGCAGGCTCAAGTCGCCGTCCCAGAGCAACGGTTCACCGGGCGTATGGCGGTAGAACGTCCGGTAGTCCGACGACGTGATCTGCAAGGCATCGCGGGCGTTGGTGTTCAAATGCACATAGACGTATTTGTCTATCGTGGTGCTTAGGACGGCTCCGCCATAGCGCTCGTAGTAAGCCGCCAAGTCCGTTCCGCCACCAAAGAAACTGACGCGCACCGGCGCTCGTGCGATCAACATCCTAGTAAGCTCCTTGTCCTCGCAGCACCGCCGGAATGGTCAGAAGCAGCAGCTTGAAATCGCCCCAGGCGTTGCGCGTTCGGATGAATTCCATGTCGAGGCGCACGCGTTCGCCAGGAGCAAGGTTGGAACGACCGGAGATCTGCCACAGGCCGGTGATGCCCGGCTTGACCGTGAGCAGCTCGTCGGCATGCTCACCGTAGCGGCTCAGCTCCTGTGGCGAGATCATGCGCGGTCCGACGAGGCTCATCTGTCCAAGTATCACGTTGAACAACTGCGGAAGCTCGTCCAGGCTGAACTTGCGCATCCACCGGCCGCAGCGCGTCACACGTGGGTCATTGGGTAACTTGTGGTCGCGTTCGAGCTGGGCTTTCAACTCCGGATGAGCGGCAAGGATCTCATCGCCGTTGACATACATCGTCCTAAATTTGAAAGCGTCGAACTGGGTGCCGCCTTTGCCCATCACGCGGCGGCGGTAGAACACCGGCCCGGGGCTGTCGAGCTTGACGATCACCGCGAGCGCGATCAGCAATGGGGAGAGCAATACAAGGCCGACCGCTGTGAAACCGTAGTCCATCAACGCCTTGAAAATCGAATCCAAGCGCGCCCGAGCGGACTTCGTAATCATCGCCCCCTTGTCCTTCGCGTCGAAGTTCGCTAACTCTGTTTGGTTAGAAAGCTCGACCATCCTCATCCCTCGATGACCTTCGATGCATTGAAGCTGTTGCTATCACTGATTTGGCCTACGGGTCGGAAGCAAACGGCGTAACGCAGCCTCGGTTGCAAAAGTGACGGAACTACTAAAAACTGACTACGCGTTCTGCCCTGAGAGCGAACGTCATCTCGTCGCGACCGTCCCTCGCCACTCAGATTGTCGCGACCCCAGCAGAACACTGCACAGATTGCACAATCCGGTTGCTCGTGCACAAGTAGCCGGTTTGACGATTCGTCGTCTTGTTGAGATAGCCCTTGCAAATAGCCGGAGCGCAGATCTTGAATTATGCAAATCAGCAGATATTTATTGCATCAGAATACAAATGTTGATTAAATTTGAATTGTGTGTAATGAAAGAAACGATAAATATCAGTAAGCCCGAGTGTCTGGGTCGAATTGGCTATGTAGTCAATCGGGTGATCATTCCTCCACGGCGACAATAACCCGGCTATTCCCTGTTTAAGGTGTCGCCGCCCCCAGCCGCCCTATGCGATGGACAAATTCGGCCAGGCCGGTACACTTCTGGATCGTCAACGATGTATTCCGACTACGCCGTACGTCTCGATCACGTTTCGCGCCATTTCGGCGAGGTTCGCGCTGTGGACGACGTGACCTTCGACATTGCCGACGGCGAGTTCTTCACCATGCTCGGGCCAAGCGGCAGCGGCAAGACCACCTGTTTGCGCCTGATCGCCGGCTTCGACCAACCCACGGCCGGCCGCGTCTTCCTACACGGTCAAGACGTGACTAGCAAGCCACCCTACGAGCGCGATGTCAACACCGTCTTCCAGGACTACGCGCTCTTTCCGCACATGAACGTGGCCGACAACATCGCCTACGGCCTGATGATCCGCAAAGTGCCCAAGCCCGAACGGATGCAGCGCGTGCGCGAGATGCTCGACCTGGTTCAGCTCAGCGGATTCGAACAGCGCAAGCCGTCGCAGCTCTCCGGCGGCCAGCGCCAGCGTGTCGCGTTAGCCCGTGCGCTCATCAACCATCCACGCGTGCTGCTGCTCGACGAGCCACTCGGTGCGCTCGACCTCAAGCTGCGTCAGCAGATGCAGGTCGAGTTGAAGGCGATTCAAAAGAAGGTGGGCATCACCTTTGTCTTCGTCACGCATGATCAGGAAGAGGCGTTGACGATGAGCGACCGTATCGCTGTGTTCAATCAAGGCAAGGTGGAGCAGATCGGCACCCCCGAAGAGATGTACGAGAAGCCGGCCACGGCATTCGTGGCCGGCTTCCTGGGCATGTCGAACTTGCTGAGCGGCGATCACGCGCGCGCCCTTACCGGCTTGGCAGGCACGGTTTCGATCCGGCCTGAGAAGATTCGCATCGTCGCCGCGGATGAGCGCGTCGCCGAAGGCATGCAATCGGCATGCGGCGTCGTGCGCGATGTCGTGTATCTGGGCACACACACGCGCTACCTGGTCGAGTTGGACAGCGGCGGCGACCTGGTGGTGATCGAGCAGAACCTCGATTCGCATACCTTGCCGCGCGGAGCGCGCGTGACGCTGGCATGGCATCCGGAACACCTGCGACGGTTGGCTTAGTGTGTGATAGGGTCTCACGTCGTTGGTGTCGCCAGTGTTGTGGGTGTCATTAGTGTCGTCTGTGTCGTTAGTGTCGCTCGTGTCGTAGATGTTCGGGTAATCATGCGGGAGAGATGTTGACTTCACTCTCGACAACGATTTACAGGCGTCCGTGGCTGGCGTTGCTCTTGTTGCTCGCGCCGCCGCTGGCCTACATGCTGGTCTTCTACATCGCGCCGCTCGGGGTGCTGTTGCTGAACAGTCTGTGGCGCTTGGACGATTTCACGGGCCAGGTGGTGCGCGAGTTCACCTTCCAGAACTATCTGGCGCTGCTGCAGCCGGCCAACCTGGAAATCTTTCTGCGCACGGCGCTGATGGCGACGGCAGTGACGATCGCCTGTGCGATCATCGCCTTCCCGCTCGCATATTACGTCGTGCGCTACGCCTCGCCGCGCTGGAAGGGATTCTTCTATCTGGCCGTGCTGCTGCCACTTTGGTCGAGCTACTTGATCCGCGTGTATGCCTGGAAGTTGATCCTGGCGAAGGAGGGCATCATCACGTGGTTCTTCGAGCAACTCGGGCTGAGCGGTCTGCTGGAGGCCGTATTGAGCATCCCGGCCATCGGTGGGCCATCGCTCTCCTTTTCGTCGCTCGGCATGTTCTTCGTGTTCGTCTACGTGTGGCTGCCGTACATGATCTTGCCGGTGCAGGCGGCGCTGGAGCGCGTGCCGCGCTCGTTGCTCGAAGCATCCGGCGACCTAGGCGCGAAGCCGAGCACAACCTTTCGCTACGTCACGTTGCCACTGGCCATGCCTGGCGTGATCGCCGGTTCGATTTTCACCTTTTCGCTCACCCTCGGCGACTTCATCGTACCGACGGTGCTGGGCAATTCCAGCTTCTTCATCGGCCAGGCCGTGTTGTCGTTCCAGGGCAGTAGCGGCAACATCCCGCTGGCGGCTGCGTTCACGATCGTGCCGGTGATCGTGATGATCGTCTATTTGTTGATCGCCAAGCGCACCGGCGCGCTGGAGGCGCTGTGAGCGTTCGGGTCGTCGTGTCGTCGGTGGCTCGTGTCAATAGCGTCAACTCGGTGACACCAACGACACTAACGACACCCGTGACACCAACAACACTAACGACACCCGTGACACCAACAACACCCTGATATGAAGGCATCACTCGGATTGAAAGCTGCCGCGTTCGCCGCGCTCGCGTTCTTGCACGTGCCGCTGCTGATCGTGTTGTTCTACGCCTTCAACGTCGAGGAGGCGGCGTTCACCTTTCCGCCGCCAGGCCTGACGTTGAATTGGTTTGCCGTGACGCTGCAGCGCCCTGATTTCTGGCGGGCGCTGGGGCTATCGTTGCAGGTAGCCGCAGTGGCTACGGCCATCGCGCTGGTGCTGGGTACGCTGGCCGCTGCGGCAGTGCATCGCACCCGCTTCTTCGGTCGCGAGACGATCTCGCTGCTGCTATTGCTGCCGATTGCGCTGCCCGGCATCGTCACCGGCATCGCCTTGCGCTCGTCCATTGGCCTGTTCGAGATCCCCTTCAGCTTTTGGACGATCGTGATCGGCCATGCGACGTTTTGTGTGGTGACGGTGTACAACAACGCATTGGCGCGCTTCCGGCGCATGAGCAAGTCGCTGGTCGAAGCCTCGATGGACCTGGGCGCGAACAGCTTTCAGACCTTCCGCTACGTGTTGCTGCCGGAGCTGGCCACAGCGCTGCTGGCCGGTGCGATGCTCGCCTTCGCGTTGTCGTTCGACGAAGTGATCGTCACCACGTTCACCGCCGGCCAACAACAAACCCTGCCGATCTGGATGTTTGCCCAGCTCACCCGCCCGCGCCAACGACCGGTGACCAACGTCGCCGCGTTCATCGTCATCGCCATCACCACCCTCCCGATCTACCTGGCATATCGCTGGACGAGCCGGACAACCGACGTGCATTGACGCGCACGTTGACATACGCCCTCAGCCTCATATAATGCGCGGCGAAATGGTGGCTATCGAGATTCGCTTCCGTCGTCCGCGCCTAACGGGCCGTGTGTCCGGCGCATGCGCGCGCGCACGACGAGGTTGAATCTCCACTGCGCTCGGTTTTTGCAGCAAAGCCCCTGACACACGGTCTACGGTGTTGGGGGCTTTCTTTTGTTGTTGATGATGATTCATGTAGGCATTTACGGGGCGACCGGCTACACCGGCGCCGAACTGGTCAGGTGGCTGGCACGGCATCGCCAAGCCCGCATCGTCTTTGCGCACAGCGAAAGCCACGCCGGCGCGCGGCTGAGCGACGTGATGCCGTGTCCTTTCGATTTGCCGTTGGTCAAAGCAGAAGATGCGCCGCTTGACCAGGTGGATGTGGTCTTTTCGTGCCTGCCACACGGCGCGAGCGCCGAGGTGTGTAAGCGCGCGCTGGACGCCGGCCGGCGGGTCGTGGACTTCTCGGCAGACTTCCGGCTGCGCGACGCGGCCGTTTATGCCGAGTGGTACAAACATGCCCATCCGTATCCGGCGTTGCTGGACGAAGCAGTCTATGGCTTGCCGGAAGTTTACCGGCGCGACATCGCCGACGCTCAACTGGTGGCCAACCCCGGCTGCTATCCCACCAGCATCCTCCTCGGCCTGCTGCCGTTGTTGGAGCTGGGCGCCCTGGCCGACCCGGTGATCATCGCCGATAGCAAAAGCGGCGTGAGCGGCGCGGGGCGCAAACCGTCGCAGGCGACCCACTTCGTCGAGGTGAACGAATCGCTCGCCCCATACAACATCGGCCATGTGCATCGCCACGTGCCGGAGATCGAGCAGGAGCTGAATGCTGCCTGGCAAGGTGGAGATTGGAGATTTGAGACCGGAGATCCAATCTCTAATCCCCCATCTCCCATCTCCGTGATCTTCTCCCCTCACCTCTTGCCGATCTCGCGCGGCATATTGAGCATGGTCTACGTTCGGCTCACGCCGGAGGCGGCGCGGCAGGACTGGCACGCGATCTTCACGCAGCGCTACGAAGGCGAACCGTTCGTGCGCGTGCTGCCCAAGGGCCAGATTGCGACGATCGCCCACGCCGCACACACCAATTACGCGGTGATCTCCGTGCATCCGGTGGCCGGCACGCCGGATCGCCTGCAGATCGTCTCGTGCATAGATAACCTGGTGAAAGGCGCTAGCGGCCAGGCCGTGCAGAACATGAACGTGATGTTCGGCCTGGACGAATGCGAGGGGTTGCGATGAGCATAGAGATCATCGAGGCAACGTCGCCGGAGCAGATCGAGCAGTTTCGCGCGCTGCTGATGGACTACTACCGGGAACGGCCCAACGGCTTCAGCGAGCGCATGGCGCAAGACTTGCAGGAGCTGCCCGGGCGCTATGCGCCGCCGCATGGCGGCATGTTCCTGGCGCTATGCGATGGCCGGCCCATCGCCACAGCCGCCTGGACGCAACATACGCCTGCGCTGGTCGAGATGAAGCGCGTGTACGTGCGGCCGGAGCACCGCCGCAAAGGCGTCGCGCGCGCGCTTTCGCAGCGCGTGATCGAGGTCGCCCGTGCGCGCGGATTCACACAGGTGGCCATCAGCACCTGGGCCGACGCAACCGATGCCATCGCGCTCTATCGCCGGCTCAGGTTCACAGACATTCCACCTTTCAAAGATTCGTCCATTCCTAACCTTATCTACCTCGGACTCAACCTATCGCCCGCGTCGCAGTCCGGCCTGCAGGTGGTCAAGGTGAGCGGCAGCGAGCTGGACGATTCGGCTTTCTCGGCGCAGTTCGCTGCGGACATCGCGCAAATGAAGCGCGCCGGCGCGCAGCCGGTCGTCGTGCACGGCGGCGGCAAGGAGCTGACGCAACTGCTGGCCATGATGGACGCGCCGACGCAGTTCGTGGACGGCCTCCGGGTGACCGACGCCAAGACGCGCGATGCGGCGCTGATGGTGCTGAGCGGGCTGGCCAACAAACGGCTAGTCGCGGCGTTGATCGCGCAGGGGGTGGATGCGATCGGCCTGAGCGGTCTGGACGCCGGATTGATCCGGGTGGAACGTCTCAGCGAAGCCCTCGGTTTCGTCGGCCGACCGACCGGCGTGCGGTCTACCCTGCTCGCCACGTGGCTCGCCCAGGGTCTAACGCCGGTCGTCTCGCCGATGTCGCTGGGCGCCGATGGCGAGATTTACAACGTGAATGCCGATCACGCGGCCGGCGCGATTGCGGCTGCGCTGGATGCCGGCTTACTTACATTCGTCACCAACGTGGCCGGCGTGCTCGACCGCGACCAATCTCTAGTTCGTCAACTCTCGTCGGCGCAGGCCGAGGCGATGATCGCCGACGGCACGATCTCCGGCGGGATGATCCCCAAGGTGCGCGCGGCGCTCGAGGCGCTCGGCGCCGGCGTGCGTCGCGTGCGCATTACCAACTTGGCCGGGCTGGCCAGCGGCGATGGGACGGTGTTCACGTCGCCGGCATAGCGCGTCGGAGGGGTCTAACGGTGAATGCGGATACACAGGCAGCGGAGCAGGTCAAGGGATTCGTCGAGATCATTCGGCGCGACTTTCCCACGGCACAAGCGATTTACCTGTTCGGCAGCTATGCGCAAGGCACGCAGCACGCTGCGAGCGACGTGGACATCGCCGTGCTTCTGCCGGTAGAAGTCGCGCGCGCGGCGGGCGACCTTCGTCTCAGCGACACGGCAGTAGCGCTATCCCGGTGCGCACGCAGAGACGTGGACTTGGTGAACCTGCGGGTGGTTTCCACGGTCTTTCAAAACCAGATCATTCATACCGGCAAGCTCATCTACTCCGGCGATGAGCAGGCGCGGCAAGAATTCGAGATGCTGACCTTATCCTTCTACATGAAGCTGAACGAAGAACGCGCTGCGATCCTCCGCCAGTTCCGCGAGACGCGCCGGGCGTACGACGTGTAACATGGACGACATCATCGCCGTGCATGCTTATCAAGCGCTCGATCTGGCCATCGTGGCATCGGTGATCCAGAACGATCTCAACGATCTGTTGGCCTTTGCCGATGCCATCATCGCGCTCGATTCCTAACACACCTATCGCTTGAAAGGTTTATTGAGACGGCACCATGTCAAGAATCTTGCAATCTCTCCCCAAAGGCGAAAAGATCGGCATCGCGTTCAGCGGCGGCCTCGATACCAGCGCGGCCGTCACCTGGATGCGCGAGAAAGGAGGCATCCCATACGCCTACACCGCCAACCTCGGCCAGCCGGATGAGCCGAACTACGAGGAAATCCCCGAGCGCGCACTCAAACACGGCGCGGAGAAAGCCGTGTTGGTGGATTGTCGCAAGCAACTGGTTCAAGAGGGACTCGTAGCGTTGCAGTGTGGCGCTTTCCACATCAGCACCGCCGGCAAGACCTACTTCAACACCACGCCGCTGGGCCGCGCCGTGACCGGCACCATGCTGGTGAACGCCATGAAGGAAGACGGCGTGAACATCTGGGGCGACGGCAGCACCTACAAAGGCAACGACATCGAGCGCTTCTATCGTTACGGCCTACTGGTGAATCCCAACCTGCGCATCTACAAGCCGTGGCTCGACCCGGAGTTCGTCGCCGAGCTGGGCGGGCGCAAGGAGATGAGCGAATGGCTGGAGCGGCGCGGCTTCAAATACCGCATGTCCGCCGAGAAGGCTTACTCCACCGACGCCAACATCTGGGGTTGCACGCACGAGGCCAAGCACCTGGAGTTCCTGGACACCAGCGCCTACATCGTCAACCCGATGATGGGCGTGCGGTTTTGGGACCCGGCCGTGAAGATCGAGCCGGAGATCGTCAAAGTCACGTTCTACGAGGGCCTGCCGGTCGAGATCAACGGGCGCGAGTACCACGACCCGGTGGCGCTGGTGATGGAAGCAAACAAAATCGGCGGCCGGCACGGGCTGGGCATGAGCGACCAGATCGAGAACCGCATCATCGAGGCCAAGAGCCGCGGCGTATACGAAGCGCCCGGCATGGCGCTGCTGTTCATCGTCTACGAGCGGCTGGTCACCGCCATCCACAACGAGGACACCATTGAGAACTACCGCACGCTGGGCCGCCGGCTGGGGCGCAAGCTCTACGAGGGCCGCTGGTTCGACCCGCAAGCCATGATGCTGCGCGAGAGCCTGCAGCGCTGGGTGGGCAAGGCCATCACCGGCACGGTCACGCTCGAGCTGCGCCGCGGCGACGACTACACCATCCTGAACACCACCGGCCCGCACCTGACGTACCACCCCGAACGGCTGAGCATGGAGAGCGGCAAGGCCGAGTTCGGCCCGCTGGATCGCATCGGCCAGCTCACCATGCGCAACCTCGACATCGCCGACAGCCGCGAGAAGCTCGGCGTATATGCCAAGGCCGGCGTGCTGAACCTGGACGGCAGCGCGGAGCTGGGCCTGCTCGAATCGGGCAAGCCGGCTACAGCGCCCCCGCCACCGAGCGAAGAAGCCGGCGACGGCAGCGAGTGGATCACGGATCTGGAAGGGTAGATGGGGCTAGAATATGGCCGTTTTATGTGACGACGAATACCGCCGACTTCGCCGGCTTTGCCGGGCTGAAGATCGAAAATTGGACGAAACAGCCGTGACGATCACCATTCGACCCGCGACGCTCGACGATGTGCCGGCCATCGTCATGCTCATCGCGCAGAACGCGCGCAAAGGCGGCTTGTTGCCGCGCGGCGAGGCCAGCGTGCGCACGCACATCGGCAACTTCCTCGTCGCAGAGTCAGGGATTGGGGATCAGGGATCAGGGATCAGTCAGGAACACCCTGCCCCCCGATCCCAGACGCCCGGCCCCCAGATCGTTGGATGTGGCTCGCTCTTGCCGATGAACACCACGCTGGTCGAGCTGCGCTCGCTGGCGGTGGATGAGAACATGCGCGGCGCCGGCATCGGCCAGCGGCTCGTCGCGGCGCTGGTGGAAGAGGCGCGCCGGCGACAGTTCGGCACCATCTTCGCACTCACGCGCGCCGTCGGGTTCTTCGAGAAGTGCGGCTTCACCGTGGCGCCTAAGGAGTTCTTCCCCGAGAAGGTGTGGAACGACTGCGTCGCCTGCCCAATGCTGGAGAACTGCGATGAAGTGGCCGTGACGATGTCGTTGCAGCAGAGTGAGTCCGCTGCCATTCGCATCACGCCCGAAGATCGCGAGCGCGTGTTGCAGGCAATTCAGGCCGGACGCATTGCCCGCCGCGCCGTCAGCCGCGAGAACCTCATCCCGCTCGAGACGGTCACCCGCCTAGCCGAAGAGGTGAAGGCACACCGCTCGCACAGTCCGGCCACGCCCAAGCGCGACGTGCACAAGGTCGTGCTCGCCTACAACGGCGGCCTCGATTCATCGGCGATTGTGCCGTGGCTGATCGAAAACTACGGCTGCGAGGTGATCTGCTTCGTCGCCGATATCGGCCAGCGCGAAGACTTCGAGGCCATCCGACAGAAAGCGCTCCGCACCGGCGCGAGCAAGGTCATCATCAAGGATCTGCGCGAAGAATTCGCCAACGAATACCTCTTCCCGCTGATCCAAAGCGGCGCGATCTACGAGAACAAATATCTGCTCGGCTCCTCCATCTCGCGCCCGCTCATCGCCAAGCACCAGGTGGATGTGGCCGAGGAAGAAGGGGCGGACGCCGTGGCGCACGGGGCAACCGGCAAGGGCAACGATCAGGTACGCTTCGAGCTGACCTACATGGCCATGAACCCCAAGCTGCGCGTGATCGCCCCCTGGCGCGAGTGGGAGTTCGACGGCCGGCAGGAGGTCTATGAGTATGCACGATCGCGCGGCGTGCCGCTGGGCGAATACGAGAAGGGCGTGTATACGATGGACGAGAACCTGTGGCACTTCAACCACGAAGGCGGCCGGCTGGAGGATCTGGAGTACGAGCCGGAAGAGCACCTGTGGGAGTGGACGAACGCCATCGAGGAGACGCCCGATCAGCCGGAATACGTCGAGATCGAATTCGTCAACGGCATGCCCAAGCGCCTCAACGGCGTGGCGTTGGGCGGAGCAGCGCTCATCGAGCGGCTGAACGAGCTCGGCGCGCTCCACGGGATCGGTCGCGCCGACATCGTGGAGAACCGGCTGATCGGCATGAAGTCGCGCCGGCTGGACGAGGCGCCCGGCGGCACCATCTTGCGCGTCGCTCACCAAGGCCTGGAAGAAATCACGCTCGACCGCGAGACCATGCACTTCAAGCAGATCGTGGCGCTGAGGTATGCCGAACTGGTCTACAACGGCCAATGGTTCACCCCGCTGCGCGACGCGCTGCAGGCCTTCGTCACGGTGACCCAGCGCGACGTGACCGGCAGCGTGCGTGTCAAGCTGTTCAAGGGCAACGCCATGGTCGTGCAACGCCGCGCGGCCTATTCGCTCTATCGCGAGGACCTGGCTACCTTCAACACCGACGCGACCTATGACCACGACGACGCCGACGGCTTCGTCAAGCTCTACGGCTTGCCGGTGCGCGTCAAGGCGCAGCTCGACCGGCGGCGCGTGACGCGCGCGCCGTTACAAGATTGATCTCGGCGAGCCGGCAGCCTATCCGCCTTCCCCCAGCTTCCGACTCAACTCGATTAGCGCCTCCAGCTTCTTCAGGGCCGCGCCACTGCGGATGCTCTCGCGCGCCATCTCGATGCCGGTCGCGATGTCCGACGCGGCATCGGCGGCGTAGAGCGCGGCCCCGGCGTTCAGCAACACTACATCGCAGCGCGCTTGTATGTCCTCGCCGGCGAGGATGGCGCGTGTGATCGCCGCATTGAAGTCCGGCGAGCCGCCGCCCAGGTCATCCAGCGTCGCCGGCCTGAAGCCATAGTCCAGCGCGTCGAGCTGATATTCGGTCACCTGCCCATGGCGCACCTCGGCGACCGTGTTCGGCCCGACGGTGGTGAGTTCGTCAATGCCGGCCACCTGCGGCGACGAGCCGCTGACGACCAGGGCATGTTCGTCCTCCAGTTGCACCAGCACATCGGCCATCACCCTCACGTAGCGCCGATCCCACACGCCCAGCAGGTGATGGCGGGCAAAGGCCGGGTTGCTGGGCGGGCCGATGATGTTGAAGATGGTGCGCTGGCCGATCTCGCGGCGCGGGCCGGCCACGTTCTTCATCGCTGGGTGGTGCACCGGCGCGAAGGCAAAGCCGATGCCGATCTCGTCAATACAGCGCCCGACTTGCTCCGGCGTCAGATCTACTTTTACACCCAGGGCGCTGAGCACGTCGGCACTGCCGCTCTGCGAGGACGCGGCGCGGTTGCCATGCTTGGCTACCGGCACGCCCGCCCCGGCCACCACGAACGCCGTCGTCGTGCTGATGTTGAAGGTGTTGGAGCGGTCACCGCCGGTGCCGACCACGTCAATCAGTTTCGGCTGGTGGGTGGGGATGCGCGCCATGTGCGCCCGCAGCGCGCGCATGCTGCCCACGATCTCGTCGGCGGACTCGCCCTTCATGTGCAGCGCGGCTAGATAGGCGCCGATCTGCGCTGGCGTGGCCGCGCCGCGCATGATCTCGTTCATCGTCTCTTCCGCCTCTTCGGCGGTGAGGGAGGTATGGGTGAACAGCTTGGCGATGGCTTGTTGGATCATAGATGATGAGTTAGGGCTTCATGAGCGCAGTCAGGTCGCTGCGCCTTCGGCGATCGCATTGACGGCTTGTAGCAGGCCGAGCATATAGCCGGTGGCGAAGGCGTGACCGCGGTGTCGCCACGGCGAATCGTTCACCAGGGCAGGCACGTGGTCGTCAATCATGAAGCCGTTGAAGCCAACGCGCTTGAGCGTCAGCATCACCTTGAAAATGTCGCTATTGCCTTCGCCGAGGAAGCACTCGGTGAAATCATCGCACCCGCCTTTCACGTCGCGGAAGTGCACGTAAAAGATGCGCCCCTGCCGGCCGAAGTACTCGATGCTCTCCAGCACGCCGGCGCCGCCGCGCATCTCGCTCCAGCAGCCGTGGCAGTAGTCCAGGCCGTGCATCGGGCTGGGATGCGCTTCCATCGCGCGCTTGAAGTTTTCGAAGTTGCGGAACAAGCGCGGCACGCCGCCCAGAGTAGGCACCGGCGGATCGTCGGGGTGCAGCGCCATACGCACGTTGTATTCCTCGGCTACCGGCAGGATGCGCTCCATGTACCAGTGGTAATTCGCCCACATCTCGTCCTCGTGGTACTCGCGGTCGAAGGACAGCGGCGCGCGCTGCGCCATGGCCAACTTGAAACCGTTGCTGATCGCGCCGCCGCGGATGGGGGTATCCCAGCCGGTGCGCCACACGCCGGTGGCGATGAAGTGATAGCCGAAGATGGGGATGCCGGCTCGTCCCAGGTTGCGGATCGTCTCCTGCATGTTCTCGAGCTGGCGCTCGCGGCCTTCTTTGCCCAGCATGATCTTGTCGTAGAAGTGAATCGGCACGTTCTCGATGGCGATTAGGCGCAGGCCGCGATCCTCGGCCCGGCTGCGCAGCCGCAGCAGATCCTGAAACTCTAGCCGGCCGGTGTCCTTCATGCCCGGCGGCAGGCTGTAGAGGTTCATCTGCACGTCCTGCAGCCCCATCTGCCGGGCGAAGTCGAGGAACTCGTCGCTCAGCTCGTTTACCTGGCCGATGGCGACGCGCATGGGAAGTTGGGTAATGTCAATCATGGCTCATTCGACGATCACTGTCGTGCCGCGCGCCGGGTTCTGGCGTTCCTTGACCGGCAGCGTGGCGTAGCGCTCCTTGTAGTCGTTCGGCGGCAGCGTCCAGCGCCAGACCCACTTCGCGTCTTCCGAGCGCACATTGACGCAACCGTGGCTGCGCGGCACGCCGTAATCGTTGTGCCAGTAGGTGCCGTGGACGGCTATACCGCTTCGGGTGAAGTAACTCACCCAAGGAATGCCGGGCAGGTCGAACGACTCGTCGTCGCCGACTGCGCCGCCGTACATGTGCTGGGTGGGCGTCTTGTGGAAGACATACCACACGCCGGGCGTGGTGGTGTAGTCCTTCAGCTCGCCGGTCTCGGCATCTTTGAAGTAAGTGCCCGAGGCAATGCGGCAAGTGAACACCTCGCGCTTGCCTTCGTAGGCGTAGAGTCGTTGCTCGCGCAGCTTCACGACGATCCGCTTCTCGCGCGGGTCTACGTCCGGCGAAATCGGCGCGAACTCCGCCTGCGCAACGGGTCGCAGGTGCGACGCCGGCACGAAATACAGCCCGGGGAAGCTCTCGTCCTCGATCCGATACCACCACGCGGTGCTGCCGCTGAACGGCAACGGTCGCGCCCGAACGTCTTCGGGCGTGTCCGGCGACTTGACGACCTGGATGACCTTGTAAACCGTGCCACCGTAGTAGCGGTATTTCGTCGGCGCGGCCTTCACCGACGGCGCGACGCGCGAATCCACGAACGGCACGGTCACCTCGGCCCAGAAGCCGTGCGCGCCGGCGTCGTTCACCGGCTGGTTCAACTGCCAGCGCACCGGGTGCGCCGATGCCGAATGCAGATAGCCACCTTCGACCTCATACCACAGCTTGTTGTGCGGCGGGCCGGATTCGGTCTGTACTTCGGCATAGATCGGCAGCACGTCGTCGCGCCGGAGCACGCCCACCTGTGGGGCGCGCAGGTTCGGTTCACTACGGATGAGGGCACCGAATTGCAGCGAGCGCGCGAAGGCGATCGCCGGCCGGCGCGTGACCGGTCGCGCCGGCTCGCCGTCGGTGTAGAAGTCCACCGGCGGCAGCGGGGGCAGCAACGCGCGCAGCAAGCCGAGCGAGCCGAGTTTGATCAGCGTGCGTCGCGAAGGTCGCATGCGTTCCTTGATCCGGTGTTGCCGATGGATGTCGGTTCAGCAAGCAGAAAGTCGGAAGGCGAGAAGTAGGAGTCGTCCCAGCCTCCCGGTCAGTCTTTGCGCGTGTAGCGCTCCAGTTTTTGCTTCATATCAGCGTAGCCAAAGCCACCGCTGAAGCGGCTGATCACTTCCTGCTTGCCATCCAAGATGATGAAGGTCGGCACGCCGGCGACACGATACTGCCGCACGATGTCGCGGCTGGCCGGCGCGTCCACGTCATACGACACGAAGATCACCTCGTCCTTGAACTCTTCGCGCAGCCGTTGAACGAGCGGTGTGGTTTGCTTGCACACCGTGCACCACTCGGCGTAGAAGTCTATGAACGTGATCGGCCCGCTCACCCGAGACTGCGATTCCACCTCGACCGACGGCTCGCTCAGCGTGGTGATGTGCGGGCTGATCGTCGCAATCGGCGGCGGCCCATCGCTCGCGCCACACGCAACCAGCGCAATCGCCAACATGCATAGTGCAATCAAACGACTCACGTTCATCATGCCTCCTCATCATCTGATTCACGCAGGAGACGAAGCATGGCGAAGAGGGTCTCTCCTTCGTGTCACTTCGTGCCCTGCGTGGATCAACTCACCTCAACGCCATGCGGCCGGCATAGCGCGCGCCCTCGCCCAGTTCTTCTTCGATCCGCAAGAGCTGATTGTACTTAGCGGTGCGTTCACCCCGCGCCGGCGCGCCGGTCTTGATCAGACCGGTGTTCAACGCGACCACCAGATCGCTGATCGTCGTGTCCTCGGTCTCGCCGCTGCGATGCGACACGGCCACCGCCCAGCCGGCGCGCAGGCTCATGGTTACCGCGGCGATGGTCTCGCTCAGCGTGCCGATCTGGTTCACCTTGCACAGCAGCGCGTTGCAGGCTTTCTCGCGGATGGCGCGCTCGACGAACTTGACGTTGGTCACCAGCAGGTCGTCGCCGACGAGCCGAATCCGGTCGCCGACTTTGGCGGTGAATTTGGCCCACCCGTCCCAGTCGTGCTCGGCGAGGCCGTCCTCGATCGAGACGATGGGATATTGGCGCAGCCAGTCCTCCCAGTAGGCGATCATCTCGTCGGTGCTGAGCACCTTGCCTTCTTTGGCCAGGCGATACTTGCCCTTCTCGTAGATCTCACTGGCAGCGGGATCGAGGCCGAGGGCGATCTGATCGCCGGGCGCGTAGCCGGCCTTGACGATCGCCTCGAGGATGACCTCGACGGCCTCGACGTTGCTCTTCAGCGAGGGCGCGAAGCCGCCCTCGTCGCCGACGTTGGTGCCGTATCCCTTGCTCTTCAACACCTTGTGCAGGGCGTGATAGCACTCCGCGCCCCACTGCAGCGCTTCGGCGAACGACGACGCGCCGACCGGCAGGATCATGAACTCTTGGAAGTCGGTGCTGTTGTCGGCATGCTTGCCGCCGTTGAGGATGTTCATCATCGGCGTGGGCAGCACATGCGCGTTCACGCCGCCGAGGTAGCGATACAGCGGCATGCCCAAGCTGTTAGCCGCCGCGCGCGCCACGGCCAGGCTTACACCGAGGATGGCATTCGCGCCAAGGTTCGATTTGTTCTCGGTGCCGTCGAGCTGGTTGAGCAGCTTGTCAATGCCGGTCTGGTCGGTGGCCGGCCACCCTTCGAGCGCGGCGGCGATCTCGGTGTTGATGTGATTGACGGCCTTGCGCACGCCTTTGCCGCCGTAGCGCTGTTTGTCGCCGTCGCGCAGCTCCACGGCTTCGTTTTCGCCGGTGCTGGCGCCGCTGGGCACGCTGGCGCGCCCATAGGCGCCGTCTTCGAGGATCACGTCCACCTCGACGGTAGGGTTGCCGCGCGAATCGAGGATCTCACGCGCGAAGACGGACTCGATGAAACTCATGATGGGGTTCTCCTGAATGACGCAGGCCGGCGGATGCGCGGCCTGCGAAATGTTCGATTGCAACCCATTTTAGCGTCTTGCGAGATGTCACGCACAGCGCCCAACGCACTCGGAGCGCGTTGGGCGCTGAATCACGCTTGGCTCGTTGATCTGCGCAATGTCATTTGAGTCAATCGTCGTCTCACGGACGAGTAACATTGAAGCCCATGCCCACCATCGTTGACCTTCCAGAGTTGATCGCTGCGCTGCCCGCCGAGCGCCGGGCGCGCTTCGAGCGCATCTTCCGCGTGGATCGCGTCGCCGGCGAATGCCGCGTCCCCGACGCAATGCGCCCGTGGGTCGAGGCGCAGTTCGGTTCGGTCGCCGCCGTGGAGCGCCAGGAAGTGATACGCGTCACCAACCTCGTCACCTTCGACGGCGCGCTGTTCAACCCGCTGCGCCGCTGGCGGCCGGTGACCCTCTACGACGATGAACGCGAGACACAAGACGCGAGACGCAAGACGTGGGACACCGGACACAAAACGCAAAACGTAAACCGTGAATCACCCATCGAAGATGCCTTCGCCGATCCGCTGCGCGCGACGACTGAGGACGTCTTCGGCCGGGTGCGCGGCGAATACTGCATCACGGCCAGCAACGTGGCACGCTGGGAGGGGCAGTGCGCCGTGTTGATCTTCGACGAGCCGGACCCGCTGGCCTTCACCCGCGCGCACTTGCGCGATTACTTCCGTACGTCGCTGGAGTGGGCGCGGCGCGCGCACGATCACGACCCGCAGGCGCGCTACTTGGTGTGGATGTGGAACGGCGGGCCGAAGGGCGGCGCTTCGATCCCCCATGCGCACGCGCAGATGGGGCTCGGGCGCGGCATGCATTACGCCAAGGTGGAGATGCTGCGCCGCGCCGCGCTGGCCTACCGCGCCCGGCACGGCGCGAATTACTTCGACGATCTGTTGGCCGCGCACGACGATGTGGGGCTGGGCCTGTGTGCCGGCCGGCTGCGCGGCTTCGTCTATTTGGCGGCCAATCGGCCCAAGGACACCTGGATCTACGGCCACGCGCTCGACGACGACCTGGCCGATGCGCTGCACGACGTGCTGCGCGCGCTGATCGAGCGCACGGACATGCGCGCCTTCGACGTCGGCGTGCTCATGCCGCCGCCCTTTCCCCTCACCCCGGCCCTCTCCCCGGAGGGCGAGGGCGTAGGGGACGAAGACTGGTCGGGCTTTCCGGTCATCGTGCGCATCGGCGATCGCGGCGCGCTGGAGATGCGTTCATCCGACATCGGAGCGATTGACCTCTACGCCCACAACGCCATCTCGGTGGATCCGTTCGAAGTGAGGCAGTTGATGATCGGTCAATAGGTCGTCAAGTCACCTGACGTTGCTTTCAGCGATTTCTTCAACATGACACCTATACTGCGCGCATGCAAGGCAACTCTCACCTGCCCCGCGTGGTCATCGTCGGGGCGGGCTTTGGCGGTTTGAAGGTCGCGCAGCACCTCCGACGCGCGCCGGTCGCGGTAACGCTGGTGGACGCGCGCAACCATCACATCTTCCAGCCGCTGCTGTACCAGGTGGCGACGGCCGCGCTCAACGCCGAGGAGATCGCCCAGTCGGTGCGCGGGTTGTTTCACGGCTATCGCAACTTCGACTTCCGCATGGTCCGCGCGACCGACGTAGACTGGGACGGCAAGTGCCTGCGGGTTGACGGCGGCGAGCCGATCCCGTTCGACTACCTGGTGCTGGCGGCCGGCGCGGTGACGAGCGACTTCGGCGTGGAGGGCGTGGCGCAATATGCCTTCGGGCTGAAGAGCGTGGAAGAGGCCATCGCCCTGCGCAGCCATATCCTGAAACAATTCGAGTGCGCGAACAACGATCCGGCGCAGATCGAGCAAGGCGCGCTCACGGTCGTGGTGGTGGGCGGCGGGCCGACCGGCGTGGAGATGGCTGGCGCGATCGTTGAGTGGTTCAAGCGGCTGATGCCCCGCGACTTCCCACGCCTCGACGTCAGCCGCGCACATGTCGTCCTAATCGAGGCGATGGATCGCCTGCTGGCGCCGTTCGATGCATCGCTGCAGCAAAACGCGCTGGACACACTGCGCCGGTTCGGCGTGGAGGTGCGGCTGAACGAGACCGTGACCCGCGTGACGGCGGACGCGGTGCATCTCAAAAGCGGCGAGGTGATTCCGGCGCGCACGGTAGTGTGGGCAGCCGGCATGAAGGCCAGCCCCCTGGCGCAGGCGTTGGGCGTCGCGCTGGGCCGCGGCGGCCGGATCGTCGTCAACCCCGACATGAGCATCCCCGGCCACCCCGATGCCTTCGTGATCGGCGACCTGGCGCTGGGCAAGAATCCCGACGGCACGCCGCACCCGCAATTGGCCCAGGCCGCGCTCCAGGGCGGCAAGCACGTCGCCCGGCAAATCCAGCGGCGCATCCGCGGCCAACCCACCGAGCCGTTCATCTATCGCGACCCCGGGACGATGGCGACGATCGGCCGCAGCGCTGCCGTCGCACAGTTTCCCAACGGCTGGAAGTTCACCGGCTTCTTCGCCTGGCTGATGTGGCTGTTCCTGCACTTGATCTATCTGATCGGCCTGCGCAACCGGCTGAGCGTGTTCCTCGACTGGGTGTGGCACTACTTCACCTACGACCGCAGCGCCCGGCTACTCGTGGACTTGGCGATGCGGCGAACGTGCTACGATAGTAAAGATGACCAAAGTGAGCGCGACAACTAAAGGCGAAGTTCGACAAACGCCGCTGCCCTACGCTGTGTGGGGCGAGGAGCACATTGACGCCGCCTCGCGGGCGCAGATGGACAACGCGATGCGCCTGCCGGTGAGCGTGGCCGGTGCGCTCATGCCCGATGCACACGTCGGCTATGGCTTGCCCATCGGCGGCGTGCTGGCGACGGAAGATGCCGTCATTCCATACGCCGTAGGCGTGGACATCGCCTGCCGCATGCGCCTGAGCGTCTTCGACGCGCCGCCGAATCTGCTCGACCAGCAAGAGGGGCGCTTCGAGAAAGTGCTGCGCGAGAACACGCGCTTCGGCGCCGGCGCGGAGTGGAAGCCGCCGCGCGAAGACCCCATTCTGGACGATCCCGACTGGGAGGCTACGCCGCTGCTGCGGCATTTGAAAGAAACCAAGGGCATCCCGCAACTCGGCACATCCGGCAGCGGCAACCACTTCGTCGAGTTCGGCCAGCTCGAGGTGGTGGAATTCGACCCACAACTGGGCTTGCAGCCCGGCAAATACCTCGCTTTGCTTTCGCACAGCGGCAGCCGCGGCGTTGGCTTCCAGATCGCCGATCACTACAGCAAGCTGGCGCGCCAGTTGCACCCGGAGCTGAGCAAAGACCTGGCGCACCTGGCCTGGCTGGACACAGACAGCGAAGCCGGCCAGGAATACTGGGTGGCGATGAACCTGGCGGGGCGCTTCGCCTCGGCCAACCACCGCATCATCCACAAGCAGATTGCCAAAGCTGCCGGCCTGGAAGTGCTGGCCACGGTGGAGAACCATCACAACTTCGCCTGGGAGGAGGCATTGCCCGATGGCCGGCGCGTCTATGTGCATCGCAAGGGCGCGACGCCGGCCGGCAAAGGCGTATTGGGCGTGATCCCAGGCACGATGGGCGACGTGGGCTATGTGGTGCGCGGCAAGGGCAACCCGGCCTCGCTGAACAGCGCCTCGCACGGCGCCGGTCGGCAGATGAGCCGCAACGAGGCGTTCAAGAACATCACCAAGAAGATGCGCGACGAATATCTGCGCGAGCGCGGCGTCAAGTTGCTGGGGGGCGGTCTGGACGAAGCGCCACAAGCCTACAAGAACATCAACGAGGTGATGGCCGCCCAGAGCGACCTGGTGGACATCATCGCCCGCTTCAAGCCGCGCCTGGTGATGATGACCGACGACCCGCGCGATATTTGACGGCGCGTTCACGGTGCTGCGCGCTGCACACCGGTATGAAATGGCGACCGCAGAGACGCGCCTGGGGGCGTCTCTGGGGTGCATTTCAAAATGGGGGGAACGCAGACCGGCCGGCAGCGGTATTTGCTTCAGTCGCGCCGGGATAAATCCCAGCGCTGAACATACGGGCAAACCGCGTGCATCCCGCCCACTTTCAGCCCAGGTGTTTACGCCGGGGCGGGTCTGCTACGTCTGCCCCATTCGCGGCATGGATAGGCGCGGAACGGAGTCCGCGCCCGGCCATGCAAATTTTGCCCCCGATGCACGAATGCACCCCGTCTCTGCGCACACAATCGCGATGGTAAAATACATGCGTTGTAAAGCAGCGCAACGATGGGGCGTCGCCAAGTGGTAAGGCATCGGACTCTGGATCCGACATTCGTTGGTTCGAATCCAGCCGCCCCAGTAGAATTGAGAATCGAGGACTGGGCACCGGACGGCGCCGGGTTCTCGGTTCTCAATTTTCAATTCAGATGATGTCTGACGAATCGGACCATCCGCACGCCAACACCCGCGCTGTTGTGCTCGCTGCCGGCATGGGGACGCGCATGAAATCGAAGCGTCCCAAGATCTTACACAGCCTGGCCGGCCGCCCCTTGATAGATCACTGCATCACGACCGCGATCCGCGCGACCGGGACCACGCCTATCGTCGTCATCGGGCATGGCGCCGAGCCGGTGCGCGCCGCAGTGGGCGAACGCGCCGTCTTCGCGCTGCAGGCCGAACAGTTGGGTACCGGCCATGCCGTAATGCAAGCCGAAGCACGTGCCGCCGGCGCAGCGCAGATCGTCGTCACCTACGGTGATATGCCGCTCCTCCGGCACGAGACGCTGCGCCAGCTCATAGATCTGCGCGAGCGCTATGGCGCCGCGATTGCCATGCTCACCGTGATCTCAGACGATCCGCGCGGGTTTGGCCGCGTCATCCGCGATTCGCAGGGCGAGCGGGTGCTGGCCGTCGTCGAGGAGGTGTCGTGCACGCCAGCGCAACTCGCCATTCGTGAGCTGAACGTGGGCGCATATTGCTTCGATGGCGCATGGGTGTGGGACGCGCTGAAGCGCATTCGCCCCAATCCTCAGAAGGGCGAATACTTCCTCACCGATCTGATCGAGATCGCCGTTGCCGACGGCCGGGAGGTGCGCGCCCTGACGACGGACGACCGCGACGAGTGCATCGGCATCAACACGCGCGTGGATCTGGCCGACGCCGAGCGCGCGTTGCGCCGGCGCATCAACCGCCAACACATGCTCAACGGCGTGACCATCGCCGACCCCGAGACGACCTACATCGAGGCAGATGTGGAGATCGGCGCAGACACCGTCATCCTGCCCAACACGCATCTGATCGGTCGTACGCGCATCGGGAGCGACTGCCAGATCGGGCCGAATTCCTACATCGTCGAGTCATACATCGGCGACCGCGTGCAAATCGTGCAGTCCATGATCGAGCATTCGCGCGTGGAGGACGAGGTGCATATCGGGCCGTTTTCGCACTTGCGCCCTGGTGCGCATGTCGGCGCCGGCGCGCATATCGGCAACTTCGCGGAGATCAAGAACAGCACGCTCGGCGCCGGCAGCCACATGGGGCACTTCAGCTACCTGGGTGATGCCACCGTGGGGGAACACGTCAACATCGGCGCTGGCACGATCACCTGCAACTTCGACGGCATGAAGAAGAACCGGACGGTCATCGGTGATCATGCGTTCATCGGCAGTGACACGATGCTGGTGGCGCCGGTCACCGTGGGCGAACACGCGCGCACCGGCGCCGGCGCAGTCGTCACCAAAGACGTGCCCGACGCGACGCTGGCCGTGGGCGTGCCGGCGCGCGTGATTCGCAAGTTGGGGGATCCGAAGGCGTAGCACCCGAAGCGACGTTCGGGGCCGTGCGCGTTCGGACGGAGTTATAGAGAGTCGTCGCAATGGTCGTTCTACTGTTCGTGTTGGCCGCTGCGGTTCGCGCGTTCTTCGCTCTCGCCCGCAGCGCACTGATCAACATGCGTCGCCCGCGCCTGGTTGAGCTGGAGAAGAAAGGGGTCACATCGGCACGGGCGATCCAACAGCTCACCGAGAACTCCGGCCGCTTGTTGGCGACGGCGGAGGTGGGCGCGCTGCTGGGCCTGGTGCTCGCCGCGGGCATCGCCGCGCTCGGTTTCACGCCGCCGGTGCTCGATTGGCTGACCGCGACCTTCGGTGGATTGTCGCCGGAGGCAGCGCAGGCCATCGCCTTCTTGATCGTCGCACTTGCCGCCGCGCTCTTCCTGTTCGTCTTCGGCCGGCTGGTGCCGGAGGCGCTGGCGTTGCGCTACACCGAGCCGCTCGCGCTGGCGTTGGTCCGCCCGATGCAGGTGATGAGCGTGCTGCTCGCGCCGTTCGTGCGCTTCGCCGTGGTGCTGAGCAACTTGCTCTCCATCCCCATGGGCGGCCAAAAGCGCGATGGCGCCACGCTCGTCACCGAGGAAGAAATCAAGACCATGGTGGACGCCGGCGAAGAGGAGGGGTTGATCGAGGAAGGCGAGAAGGAGATGATCCTCTCCGTGCTGGATTTCGGCGATACCGTCGCGCGCGAGGTGATGGTGCCGCGCATCGCGATGGTGGCATTGGAGGTCAACACGCCGTTCGACGAAGCGCTGGACGTGGTCATCTCCGCCGGCCACTCGCGCATCCCGGTCTATCGCGGCACGATTGACGAGATCATCGGCATCCTCTACGCTAGGGATATGCTGGCTGCGTTGCGCGACGGCACAAAGCCGCCGCTGGAGAAGATGCTGCGCCCGGTGTACTTCACGCCGGAATCCAAGCGGGTGATCGAACTGCTGCACGAATTGCAGAAGCGCCGCGTGCACGTCTCCATCGTAGTAGACGAGTACGGCGGCACAGCCGGCCTGGTGACCATCGAGGACATCCTGGAGGAGATCGTCGGCGAGATCCAGGACGAATACGATACCGAGGAGCCGGACATCGTGCCGCTGCCGGAGGGTAACGGCTACATCCTCGACGCCGGCATGAACATCGAGGACGCCGGTGAATTGCTCAAAGCCGAGCTGCCCAAGGGCGAAAGCGACACGCTGGGCGGCTTCATCTACGACCAGTTGGGCAAAGTGCCGGTCGCCGGCGAGAAGTTCGAGTACGATGAATTCGTCTTCGAGGTGCTCGCCGTGAACGACCGGCGAATCTTGAAGATAAAGGTGACGCATGCGCCACGTCAGCCAGACGCGCAGCAGCAAGCAGCGCAAGAGCGATCCCGCGCGGCGGACGAAGCCGCCGCGCCGGAGCACCCGCAACTCCCCAACGCTATCAACAACGCCGCCGCAGGGCGGCTTGCCTGAAGAAGTCATCCGCGTGCTCATCGAGGTGGCCAATCGTGCGCGGAAGTATGCCCACGCGCCCTACTCGCGCTATCGCGTCGGCTCAGCGCTGCTGGCCGGCTCGGGCAACGTTTACAGCGGCGTGAACGTGGAGAATGCGTCCTATGGCCTAGGAATTTGCAGCGAGCGCACCGCCTACGTGAAGGCGATCAGCGAGGGTGAGCACGAGTTCATCGCCATCGCCGTCGTCACCGACAACGGCGGCTCGCCGTGCGGCGCGTGCCGGCAGTTCATGAGCGAGTTCGGCCTGGACACCATCGTCATCCAGGCCGACGCCCGCGGCAACTACACGCTGACCACCGTCGGCAACCTGTTGCCGGATGCGTTCACGCCTGATAAGTTGGCCAAGCGGCGGTGAGTTGTAGGCGGTGGGTTGCGAACGATGGGTCGTGAGCCGTGCGTGGGAAGTGGGAGATTGGGGAGTGGGGGCTTCGCATACAATGCGATTTGTGATCAAGCGCGTGATCTTGCTGACGGCGGTTTTGATCGTTGTCGCTCCGCTGCTGGTGCGTGGGGTCACGATGGTGTTCGCGCGGAGCCGGATCTACGCCGAACCCGACGCGGTGCCGCATCACCGCGTCGCCATCGTGTTCGGAGCGGAAGTGCGCAATGGCCGGCCCAGTGCCGTGCTGTATGACCGCGTCGCGTCGGCAGTGGCACTCTACCGGGCCGGCGCGGTAGACAAGCTGCTGATGAGCGGCGACAACCGCTCCGCCCGCTACAACGAGCCGGGCGTGATGCGACAAACGGCAATTCAGCTCGGCGTACCCGAGGCGGACATCGTGCTCGATTACGCCGGCCGCAGCACCTACGACACATGCTACCGCGCCCGTGACATCTTCGGCCTGCGCGACGCCGTGCTGGTGACGCAGGCCTATCACCTGGACCGCGCGATCTTCGCCTGCAGCGTGCTCGGCGTGGCTGCCGTCGGTTATCCTGCCGACGAGCGCCGCTATGCTCGCATACTCTGGTTTCAGATCAGGGAGCTCGGCGCGACGTTGAAGGCGTTCTGGGATCTGTTTGTCGCCCGGCCACTGCCGGTATTGGGCGAACCGCTGCCGATCGGCTAGCCGCCGGCGAATCTGCTACACTCTTGCGCTCAACATGAGCGACTCTCGATACAACCGCGACGCCGCCTGGACCATTGTCACGGAGTGGACGACCGACCCTGCCTTGATCCGGCACATGCTGTCTGTCGAGACCGCCATGCGGGCCTACGCGCCGCGCTTTGGCGGCGACCCCGAGCTCTGGGGGGTGCTCGGCTTGATTCACGATTTCGACTACCAGCGGCATCCCAACCTGGACGGCCAGGGACACCCGAATGTCGGCATCGCCTACTTGCGCGCGCAAGGCTGGCCGGAGGTGATCCTGCACGGCATCGCTGCCCACGCGCCTGAGCTGACCGGCGTGTATCCCGAGAACGACATGGAGCGCGCGCTGGTTGCGGTAGACGAGCTGACCGGCTTCATCGCCGCTGTGGCGTTCGTCCGCCCGACGAAGAACATCGCCGACGTGCAAGTGTCGTCGGTGAAGAAGAAGTGGAAAGAGAAGGCCTTCGCCGCCGGTGTGCATCGCGACGAGATCGAACGCGCCGCAGCGGCGCTCGGCGTCCCACTCGATGAGCACATCGGCATCGTCTTGGCGGCCATGCAAGGCAACGCAGCCGCCCTGGGATTGAATGGAGTGAAGTGATCGGCGACCGGCAAAGCCGGCCGCCGGTTGCTCCGTATGAGCAGCCCTTCGAAGTCACGTTACAAACGCTGCCCTTCGTGCGGCTCACGCGCCGCGGAAGAGGCGCAGGTGTGCGAAGTTTGCGGGCACGAATTTGGCACTACCCAGGCCATCCCGCGCGCGCAACTGGAAGCGAGGGCAACCGCCGAGCAACGCCCCCCCAAGCTTCGTGCGCGTCCGAATAGCACGATCCGGCCTGCACAACCCAAACGATCACGCCTCGCGCAGATCCCGTGGGGTGTGATCGGCGTGCTGGCCGTCATCGCCTTCGTCATCATCGGCGCAATGTGGCTTGCGCAAAGCACCGGCTTGACCCAGACTTCAGCCGAGCCCACCATCGAGGTCGTCATTCAGGATCCGGCGGCTGCGGAGAACGGCGTGATTGCCGGAGGGCCGCAATTTCCTGCTGCGCCAACGCCCACTGCCGAGCCGCCGACCGCGACGCCAGCGCCGTCGCCCACCCCCGTCCCGCCGCGCGAATACACCGTGCAGTCCGGCGACACCTGCGGCGGCATCGCGCAACGATTCGGCGTCCGGCTGGGCGAACTCGCTGCCCTCAACAACCTCGACACCGAGCGTTGCCTGATCCGCATCGGCGATAAACTGCTGATCCCTGTGCCCTCGCCCACGCCGCTGCCAACTGCGACGTTGCCGCCGGGGATGCCCCCACCTCCGACGGCGGCGCCTGTCCCAGGAGAACCGACGGCGACGTTGCCGGCGCAGATCGTGTATGTGGTGAAGGGTGGCGACACCTGCAGCGAGATCGCCCAGAAGTTCAACGTGACAGTCGAACTGTTGATGCAGCAAAACAACCTGGACTCGAACTGCCTGATCCGCATGAACCAAGTGCTAACGATCACCTTCGCCACGCCGACGCCGGTGCTGACGCCGACGCCGTTCGTGTTGCAGACGCCGACGCCGCGCGCCGGCTACAGTGCCCCCATCGTCATGCTGCCTGCCGATGGCGCGCAGATCAGTGGCACACAGGAGATCGTGACGTTACAATGGTTGACGGTTGGCCTGCTCCAGGAGAACGAATGGTACGTTGTGCAGGTGCAGCCATCGGGCGCGATTACCGTGCCGATCTTCGAGACCAAGGCGACATCACTCAAGCTCACACAAGACATCCTCGGCGATTGGGAGGAGCGCGAGATCGCGTGGTGGGTGCAGGTGAAGCGGTTCGTAGGTGTCGAACCGGGCACCGGCCAACGCATATATGTCGAGATCAGCCCGCCCAGCGCGGCGCGCGTTTTCGTGTGGCGCAGGCAGCCCGCCAGCGCAGCGACGCCCAGCCCATGAGCGGGATGCAGTATCCTTCGCAGGCTGCCAACGCAAGGAGGAAAGCGACGTGAGTTCACAGCCCCAACAGAAGCGGCGTTGTCCGTCCTGCGGTTCGGCCAATCCGGCGAACGCGACGAGCTGCGACATGTGCGGCTACGTGTTCGGCCCATCCGATGCCGGCTCGTCTAAACGGGCAGTCTCCCCCCGGCCTGCCCAGCCCACCAAGCCCGCTCAGCCAGCGCAGCCCAAAGCGCCGCTTCAGCCGCCTGTCGCTCCACCTGCTGAGGCATCGCGACAACCGCGCATGCCTGCTGAAGCCTCATCGCCTCCTCAGGCCGCTTTGCCGACGACGCCCGTCGAGCCGGCGGATGCCGCCCACGCCGCACCGGTCGAGCCGGCTGCCCCACCGCCGGTCTTGGATGAAGCGCCGAACGAGCCGAACGCGAGCACACCGGCGACCGAGCACGCCGCGTCGGAAGAAGCGCGTGGACCTACGTTGCGGCATTCGTTCGGCATGCCGGAAGTCGGCGGTGCGGCCTCGTCGGCGAAAGTCGAGTTCAAGCCCAAGTCGGAGGGCGGGGCCTACTCGTCGCGGCCTCGACCGGCCACTGCGTCCAGGCCAGCTGTGCCGTACAAGCCGAAGGCGACCACGACGAAGCGCCCGATGGCTATCTCAGCTTCGCGTTCGCGCGCTCGCAGCCTGCTGAGCCTGGCGCTCATCCTGGGGACGGTGCTCGGCGTCGTGGCCTTATTGGCAATCGCCATCGCCGGCTCCGGCGCGGTGCGCGATTCATCGGCGCGGCCGGTCATGCCGACGCCGATCATCGTCACCGAGTCGGCGACCGATGCACTGCCGGCGGCAGCCACCGCGACCGAAGCTTCGCAGCCGGTCGCAACGGTGACGAATGAGCCGTTGCCCTCGCCTGTGCCGACCGACACACCGCCTCCGCCGACGGATACCCCCGCGCCGTCACCCACCGACACGCCGGTGGCCCAGAGCAATACGGTGACCTATACCGTGAAGCAGGGGGATTCGTGCTGGGCAATCGCCACGCGGTTCAACGTCTCGGTAGATGACCTCATCCGCCAGAACAACCTCACCGCCAACTGCTTGATCCGGCCGGGCCAAGAACTCACCATCACTCCCTGAAGCGAACCTGGGAGGGTGTTCAAAAGTCAGCCATTTGGCAGCGAGCGATCACGCGTGCAGCGCAACGTGGTGATAATCGGCGGGCAACGGTAAGTACTCGTGAGGCCTCCGGCTGCGCCACGCATGCGCGCCGGCGCACCTCGACGGAACGCACATGAAACCATCCGACCTGGCGATCTTCCTCGATCGCCTCATCCGCCATCGTATCAAGCTCAGCGTCATGATCTGGGGTCCGCCGGGGATCGGCAAGTCCAGCATCGTGCAGCAAACGGCCGACGCGCGCGGCATCGCGTGCATTGATGTGCGCCTGTCGCAACTGGCGCCGACCGACCTGCGCGGCCTGCCGGTCGCCGACAGGATGCGGCGCCTCTCGCGCTGGTATCCACCGGAGTTTTTGCCGCGCAAAGGCCAGGGGATTCTCTTCCTCGACGAGATCAACCTCGCGCCACCCACGATGCAGGGCATGGCACAGCAGCTGATCCTGGACCGCCGGGTGGGCAGCTACGAAGTGCCCGACGGCTGGTTTATTTGGGCCGCCGGCAACCGCAAGGAAGATCGTGCTGCGGTGTTCGATATGCCGGCGCCGCTCGGCAATCGTTTCATCCACCTCGAAGTCGAACCCGACCTGGACAGCTTCAAGGCCTACGCGCTGGCGACCGGCATGCATGAGCGTATCATCGCCTTTGTGGCATTCCGCCCACAACTGCTGCACAAGATGGATGGCCAGCAGCCGGCTTGGCCATCGCCGCGCTCGTGGGCGATGGCCAGCGAACTACATCGCGCCGGCTTAGACATTGCGCCGGCGGTGGGCGTGGCGACGGCGACCGAGTTCAACGCCTTCGTGCAGCTCTACGAGCAACTGCCCGACTTCGAGCGCATCCTGGCCGGCCAGGGCGACGACGTTGCCTTCCCGTCCGAACCCTCGATGCGCTATGCGCTGATCGTCGGCTTAGCAGCGCGAGCGCACGAAGCACCGCAGGCCTATCACGCGTTCAAATGGTTGACCCAAGTTGCCGAGCCGGAGTGGGTCCAGTTGTGCGCCGTGGATTTGTTCCGGCTGATGCGACGCAAGGGGGAGATGCGCCACCTCAAACAGTTGATCGCGCAAGATGACCTGCTGCAAGCGTGGATGGCGCATTATCACGGCCTGCTCGAATCATCGCTCGAAGCGCCGGCGCTGGGGCTGAGGGTGCGCAGCGCAAATCGCCCCGCCCTCGCGTAAAACGCAAGACGCAACACGCCTCCCATGCCCACACCCACCCTTTCACCCTCCCGCGCATACGCGGCTGAACGTGAAACCCAGCGCGCGGTCAGCGCGTCGCTGTTGCGCATTTGCCAGCGCAGCCCGTTCTTCGCTACCCTCGCCTTGCATGCACGCATCACGATCACGGATCGGCTGCCGACCGCGGCGACCGATGGGCGCGATGTGTTCGTCAACCCCGATTTCTTCGGCGCGCTCGCGCCGGCGGCACAAGATGGCCTGTTGTTGCATGAGGTGCTGCACGCGGCGCTGTTGCACGTGACCCGGCGCGGGACGCGCGACCCGGAGCTGTGGAATATCGCCGCCGACATCGTCGTCAACGGCATGCTCGTGCGCGATGGCTACACCTTGCCTGAAGGCGGCATCCGCGATCCAAACAAAGAGCACCTAGCCACGGAAGAAGTGTATGAACTGCTCGTCCGCGAGGCACAGCAGGGCAAGCGTGCTGCCGCCGGCATGTCCGATCTGCTGGAAGCGACGCTCGGCGACGGCTCCGGGCAGGCAAGCGATGCCGACGGGCAGGCCGGCGCCCGGCCACACGCACCAGCCGACCGTGCCGAAACGGAGGGCAAATGGAAGCAGGCGCTGCAACAGGCCCAGATGGTGACGCAATCGTCGCTGGCGGGTGATACGCCGGCCAGCCTGCGGCGCGAACTGGACGCGCTGCTGGCATCGCGCGTGGACTGGCGCAGCTATTTGTGGCGTTACCTGGTGCAAACCCCGACCGACTTCGGCGCGTTCGACCGCCGCTTCGTGGGCAACGGCATGTATCTGGAGACGATTTCCGGCGAGTCGGTGCATGTGCACGTCTGCGTGGACACCAGCGGCTCGATCTCGCGCAGCGACATCACCTGCTTCATGAGCGAAGTGCAGGCCATCCTGCACGCCTACCCGCATTTGCGCTGCGACCTGTTCTATGCCGACGCAGCATTGCACGGCCCATTCGTGGTGACAGCGGACTCGACGTTGCCCCTGCCGAAAGGCGGCGGGGGCACGGATTTCCGGCCGTTCTTCGCATATCTCGACCGGCATGCCGACCCCCACGCCGTCACGCTGGCGATCTACCTCACCGATGGCTACGGCGACTTCCCACCGCGCGCGCCGTTGCTGCCGGTGTTGTGGGTAGTCACGCCAAACGGCAAAGACCTGAGCGCGTTCCCCTTCGGCGAAACCGTCCGGCTATTGCCCAGCATTTGACCTGCACCGACGGGCAACCGCTCAGGCGCAGCCCTGTGATGCGAGGAAGCGACGGTAGGCCTGATGCGCGCTCAGCTCGGCGATGCCCGGCCGGGAGAACACCACATCGTAGGCCGGCCCCACGCCACCGCGCGTGTCGTTCGTGTCCCAGCCGGCGATGACGAAGTGCTGTGGATCAATCAACACGGCGCGCCGATTGCCGATCGAGAAGCCTGCCGGGTCGGCGGTCACTTCGGCATACATCACTTCCCAGCCGGTCTCGCCCTCCCAGCGCGTGCGGATTTCTAGCCAAGAGGCGCGCGCGCCGATCTCCCAGATGTGCGCTGGGCTGTCGTAGCCGATCGTCTCGCCGATCCACGGACCGATGAAGTCTGCTGGAGTCGCCGTGCTCATACTGAACCCATGTGCTGCTGCGCCTTCATCGCGCGCAGCAGCCAGTCTTGATCTACCGGCAAGCGCCGCACCCGAATGCCGGTGGCGGCATAGATGGCGTTGGTGATGGCCGGCGTGGTGGGGATGCTGGAGATCTCACCCACCCCCTTAGCGCCATACGGCCCGTCGGCCGCTGGGTCTTCGACGATGAACGAGACGATCTCGGGCGTGTGGCGGATGCTCGGCATTTTGTAGCGCGCCAGCCGGTCGGTATAGGGCACACCTCTTTCCTGAATGAATTCCTCGGTCAGCGCGTTGCCGATGCACATCACGATGCCGCCATCAATCTGCCCCTGTAGAGCCAATGGGTTAATGGCGCGCCCGACGTCGGTGGCGCTGATCACCTTCAGACAGGCGACCTCGCCGGTGCGCTCGTTCACCTCCACCAAGGCAGCCTGCGCAGCGTAGCTGAAGGCGACGTGCATGTCGCCGCCGGTGCCGAGCGGCTGCGTCTTAGGCGCTTCGTAGAGATGGCTCAGGCGCGTGGATTGTCCCTCGGCGTGCGCCTGTTGCACCACCTCGGCGAAACAGATGCCGCGATCGCTGGCGCGCACCCAGCCGTCGCAAAAGGAGAGCGACTCGACCGGCACATCCAGCATTTCCGCAGCGACGGCAGCTAATTGTTGGCGCAGCTTGATGCTGGCCAAGCGCGCGGCGTTGCCGGTCACATACGTCTGGCGCGATGCCGTGGTCGGTCCGCCATCCGGCGTCAGGTCGGTATCGGAGAGCAACACACGCACTTGGGTGTATGGCAAGCCCAATTCTTCGGCGGCGATGCTGGCTAACACACCGACCAGTCCTTGGCCGATCTCGGCGGCGCTGGTGCGCACTTCCACGCTGCCATCGCCGAACGCCTCGACCTCAACCGTGGAACAATCGTTGGCGCCGCCGCCCAGGCCGGTGTTCTTGTAGGCCGCCGCGAAGCCCCAGGCATAGACGCAGTCAGGCTTATCCGGCCGGCGGAAGACCCACGGTGCACCGGACGTCTGTTCAACCGCGCTCAGGTCGTGTTGGAGCGCACCGGAGACTTTCTCGATGCACTCCAGCAGGCCACAGCTCTCGCGGATCAGCGCGCCGGTGTTGGTGACGGACCCGACGCGCAGCGCATTCTTGCGCCGAATCTCAATCGGGTCGAGGTTCAGCCGGCGCGCCAACTCGTCAATCGCTGACTCGATGGCGAAGCACGACTGCGTGACGCCGAAGCCGCGGAAGGCGCCGGCCGGCACGTTGTTGGTATAGACCGCGTAGCAGTCTATCTTGACGTGTGGCACTTCATAGGGGCCGCTGGCGTGCGTAGCGGCGCGGGTCATCACCTTGTCGCCCAGGCTGGCATAGGCGCCCGTATCGCCCCACAGCTCAATGCGCATCGCCGTGAATGTCCCGTCGCGCTTGGCGCCCACTTTGACCTTGAACTTCACCGCGTGGCGTTTGGGGTGAAAGATCAGTGATTCGTTGCGCCGATACAACATTTTGACCGGCCGGCCGGTGGCGCGCGCCAGCAGCGCCACATGAATCTGCCCGGCGATGTCCTCTTTGCCGCCGAATCCACCGCCGATCAGCGTGCCGATCACGCGGACATGAGACTCCGGCACGCCCAGCGCGGCGGCAATCTGCCGACGGTCGGCGTAGGGAATCTGCGAGCCGACGTACACTTCGACGCGCCCATCTTCGGTAACCCGGCCGATGGCGCACTCCGGCTCTAGGAAGGCGTGTTCGGTCGTCGCAGTCTCGTACTCGCCTTCCACGATGGTGTCGGCTTCGGCGAAGCCACGCTCGATGTCGCCCTTTTCGACGTGGATATGTTTGAGCAGATTGCCCGATGCGTGAACTTGGGGCGCATCCGGCGAGAGTGCGGCTATCGGGTCGTCCACAATCGGCAGCGGCTCATACTCCACCTTGATTAGGCGCAGCGCCTGCTCGGCGATCTCGCGCGTCTCGGCGGCGACGATGGCCACCGCATCGCCGACATAGCGCACTTTGTCGTAGCACAGCACCGGCCAATCGGCATACACCAGGCCATGATTCTTGGCGCCGGGCACGTCCTCGTGGGTGAGCACGGCGACGACGCCGGGCAGCGCTTTGGCCTTGGACGTGTCAATTCGCGTGATGCGCGCGTGTGGAATGCCGGCGCGCAGCGTGCAAGCATGCAACATGCCCGGGAAGACGTAGTCGTCGGTGTACTTGGCGGCGCCGGTGACCTTGGCCACCGCATCAGGTCGCGGCAGCGGCTTGCCGACCACATTCAATGGGGGGCGCGTCTCCGGCAGCGCCAAATGTCCGTTTTGGCCAGCCGCTTGTTTGATCGCGGCGATCACGCTCACGTATCCGGTGCAGCGGCAGTAAGTGTCCTTCAGCGCGTGCTTGATGTCATCCTCGCTGGGATTCGGGTTGGCGTCGAGCAGCGCCTTGGCGGTCATGATCAGGCCGGGCGTGCAGAAGCCGCACTGCACCGCGCCCTGCTCGATGAAGGCTTGCTGCAACGGATGGAGCTGGTCGCCGCGCGCCAACCCCTCGATCGTCTCCACGTGCACGCCGCTAGCCTTCAGCGCGGGATAGATGCACGAGTTCACCGGCGCGCCGTCCACCAGCACGGTGCAGATGCCGCATTCGGCCTCGTTGCAGCCGATCTTCACACCGGTCAGGCCAAGCTGCTCGCGCAAGACCTCGGCCAGGAACGCCGATGGCCGTATGTCCACCGTCACCGGCCGACTGTTGACGGTGAACGTCAACGACGCGGTGTGCGTCATCTTCCCATTCGTCGTCGCTTGAGTCATAAGCGTGATCCTCCCTAGAGTGCGCTGAGTTAGGCGCAGGCGGCCGCCCTTGCCTATCCCGCGAGTTTAAGATGCGCGCCGAAATTATCGGCGCAAACTACGCGCCGACCTCAAGCGCCGCCGCGCGTTGCAGCGCGCGGCCCATCGCCTCCTGGAACAACACCGGTATTATCTCGCGCCGATATTCCGCCGTGGCGCGGTGCGGGCTGGTGCGCGGATGCGCTTCGCCGAGGAGCATTTCACCGGCCTCGCGCAAGGTCAGCGCGTCCGGCGTCCGGCCGCGCAGATAGGCTTCGGTCGCCTGCGCGCGAAACGGCGTCGGCGCGGCCGGCCCAAGCGTCACGCGGATGTCGGCGATGGCGCCGTCGGCGCGCAAGCGCACGCGCGCAGCCAACCCCATGATTGGCAGCGCCACGCCTTGCGGGCGCATCACGCGGGCGAAGGCCGAGCCTTCCGACGGCGCGCGCACCGGAAAGCGCAGCGCTGCCAAGACTTGCCGCGTGCTATCTATGGCCGATTGCCCTGGCCCGCGAAAGAGCTGGGGCAGCGGCCGCCATTCTCGAATTACGGCATCCCCCTCGGCCCAGGCGATCAGCGCCTCGCCGTCCAACGCCAGCAACGCGATGGCGCCGTCGGCAGCCGGCAGCGCGTGGGCGATGTTGCCGGCCAGCGTCGCGACGTTGCGCACCTGCGGCCCACCGATCTGCCCGCAGGCCTCAACCAAGGCCGCGCCGTGCGCCTGCACAAGCGGCGAGGCGACGATCTGCGCGTGCGATGCGCCACAACCGATGACGACGTAGCCTCCCTCCTCCCAGACGCCGCGCAGGTCGGCAATGCGCGTCACATCCACCAGCGCCTCCGGCGCCGGCTGATGCGTTTCATCCACAAAGTAGTCCGTGCCGCCGCCGATCACGCGGGCGCGCCCGCCGTGCGCGGCCAGGAGGCGCGCGGCCTCCTCTAACGTCTTGGGCATGAAGTAATCATTCCAACTCATGGCTTAGCGATAGGCCCAATTCACGATGCGCCGCTCAAGCAGGGCAAAGGCGGCATACAAGGCGATGCCCATCAGCGCGACGACGATCAAACCGGCGAATACCAGCGGCACATCGAAGCGCGAGCTGGCGATCACCATCATATTACCGATGCCGCGGTTGGATGCACCCAACTCGGCGACCACCGAGCCGACAAACGCCAGCGTCACGGCCACTTTGAGCGAGGCGAAGAAATAGGGCAGCGTGCGCGGGAAGCCCACTTTGACGAACAAATCGAACTTGCTGGCGCCGAGCGAACGCAGCACATCGCGCAGCTCCGGCTCGACCGTGGCGATGCCGGTGGCTACGTTGACCGCTATCGGGAAGAACGAGATCAAGAACGCGATGAGCACGGCCGGCAGCGTGCCTACGCCAAACCAAATGACGAAGACCGGCACCAGCGCCGCTTTCGGAATCGAGTTGAAGGCGACCAGCAGTGGATACAGCGCGTCGTAGACCAGCGTCGAATAGCCGATCAGCGCGCCGATTATCGTCCCGGCCACGATCGCCAGCCCCAGGCCGACGAGGGTGGTGAACAACGTCTGGAGCGCGTTCGGCCAGATCGCCTCTTGCCACTGGAAGTAGGCCGCGATAGCGACGCTGGGGCGCGGCAGGATGAATTCGTCCACGCTCAGCACCAGACAGCCCACTTCCCAGATGAGGAAGAACAGGAGAATGGCGACGAGCGGCGGCAAGACGCGCCGAGGCAGCGTAGCGAATCTCATGTGCGCACCTCGCCGATACGAGCGTAGATGTCGTGCACGTAGTCGGTGAATTTCGGCTCGAACATGTGCGCCGGGGTGCGTGGGCGCGGCAGCTCGATGTGTGTCGCGTGCATCAGCCGACCCGGGCGCTTGCTCATCACGTACACCGTGGTCGCCAGGAAGACGGCCTCGCGCAGGTCATGGGTGACCAGGATTACCGTGCAGCGGCGCGCTTGCCACAGCGACTGCAACACGCCCCATAGCTCCTCGCGGGTAAAGGCATCGAGCGCGGCGAACGGCTCGTCGAGCAGCAGAATCTCCGGCTCATGGATGAGCGCGCGACAGAGTGAGACGCGCTGCTGCATGCCGCCGGAGAGCTGATACGGCGGCTTGTGCGCGAAGCCGTCCAGCCCCACCAGCTTCAGTAGCTCCATTGCGCGCGCTTCATACTCGCGCTTCTTCTGCCGAAAGACGCGGCGATGCGGCTCGACGACCTCCAGCGGCAACAGCACGTTCTCCAGCGCGTTGCGCCAAGGCAGCAGCGTGGGATTCTGAAAAGCCATGCCGACGTTCTTCTGCGGTCCGCGCACCGGCTCGCCGTCCATCAACACTTGGCCGCGCGTGGCCGGCATCAAGCCGGAGACCAGCTTGAGGATGGTGGTCTTGCCGCAGCCGCTGGGGCCGGCAATGGCCACGAACTCGCCTTGCGCGATGGACAGCGATACGCCTTCCAAGGCATGCACTTTACGCCCGTCATCGCCTTGGTAGATCAGCGCCACATCTTCCAGCGCGACGCAGGGGATGGATGTTGCCATGAGGGTCGTCGGCAAAAGCAGCCCTCGCGGATAGATACGATCCGCGAGGGCTGTTCAGGGCGAAGCTACATGCCCGGGGGCATGCGCAGGTCCTTGGCCGGCAGATACTTGTCGGTAAAGATTTCCTCGGCCTTGGGCACGCTCGGCAGCTCGAAACCCTCGGCGACCATCTCGATGCTCTTGGCGAGTCGCTCGGGGTCGGCTGCGCCGAATCCGTTCTTCTTCACTTCCTCGGTCAAGAAGTGCTTCTCGATAACCATCTTCAGGCGAGCCGTCTCAATCTCGGCGTCAATCAGCGGCTCGCGGCGCTTGATGGTCTCGACCGCCGCAACCGGGTCGGCCAGGGCCTCTCGCCAACCGCGCGCCAACGCGCGCAGGAAGCCTTTGACCGCCTCCTCGTTCTCTTGCAAGAACTTCGGCGAAGCCATCACGGCGTTGCCGTAGAGCGGCAAACCTTGCTCGGCATACATGAAGGCGACGATGTTATCCGGCTCGACTTTGTTGCGCAGCAGGCCGAACCAGCCGCTGCCGTAGAAGGCGGTGATCGCGTCTACCTCGCCTTTAGCCAAGGCAGCCTCGCGCAGGGCCGGCTCCATCGTCACCCATTCCACGCTGTTGGGGTCAATGCCCACCTGCTTGGCGAATAGCGGGAAGAGCCGACGGCCGGCATCACCCGCCGGCGCGCCGAGCTTCTTGCCGACTAGGTCGGCAGGCGAGGCGATGCCCTTGTCCTTGAGCGTGAAGACCGTCATGGGCGCGGTGTTATAGAGGATCGCAATGGCTTGCAGCGCCTTGTCGGGGTTCTTCACGTTGAACTCGATCATCGAGTTAATGTCGGCGTAGCCCATCTCGTACGCGCCGCTGGCGATCTTGGTGACGGTGCCGGCCGAGCCGGTGCCGCGGTCAATCACCACCGATAGCCCTTCTTCGGCGAAGTAGCCCTTGTCGAGCGCGATCATGAACGGCGCCGATGGCCCCTCGATCGCCCAATCCAACGCAAACCGAATGTGCGCGACTTTGGGTTTGGCGGGTGGGGCCGCAGCGGGCTGCTGGCCGGCCGGCGGTGGCGCCGGCAATGTGGCGCAGGCGGAGACCGCAGCGGCGACGGCGACGGACAAAGCGAACTTCCTAATCACGATAAACCTCCTTTTCGAAATTTGGGAACTGTGATTGAAAAGTCTCCTCCCGGAGCGCGATTCTGAGTGGCGCAGGGAGGGCGGGGCCCTCGTTCGCCTTGCCCGCGAATTCTATCGAAAATCGCCGTGCATGTAACCATCATTTGAAGGTCATTTGAACTTGCATTTGACAACTCGCGCCTCATGGCTTACCATGTTGAGCATCTCGGACATGGCATCCGTGCGCTTCTTCGGCTACTTTTGGTTTAGCTACTTTGCCGTGGGCAAAGGCAGCTTACTGGCGCGCGGGTTCGAGACGACCGGCAGGTAACCAAAAGTAGCGATCGCAGGTCAGGTCAAGAAGCGCGGAGCTGGTAAGCTCCGCGCTTTTGATTTTTAACACAAGGGATGATGCAATGATTTACCAAACCGATGACGTTCGCATCCGAGAGATCAAGGAACTGGCGCCGCCGGCACACCTGATGCGCGAGTTCTCCATCACGCCCGAAGTGGCGAAATTGGTGTACGAGACGCGACGCGCCGTGCACCGCATCCTGCACGGCGATGATGATCGCGTCTTCGTCGTGGTTGGGCCCTGCAGCGTGCACGACGTGCAGGCGGCCTTCGAATACGCGACGCGGCTGAAGCTGGTGCGTGAACGTTACTGCGACGTGTTGGAGATCATCATGCGCGTGTATTTCGAGAAGCCACGCACCACGGTGGGCTGGAAGGGGCTGATCAATGACCCCGACCTCGACGGCTCGTTCCGCATCAACAAGGGGCTGCGGCTGGCGCGCAAGCTGTTGCTGGATGTCAGCGAGTTGGGCGTGCCGGCAGCTACAGAATACCTCGATACCATCTCACCGCAGTACGTCGCCGATCTGATCGCGTGGGGTGCCATCGGCGCGCGCACGACCGAATCGCAAGTGCACCGCGAGCTGGCCAGCGGCCTGTCGTGCCCGGTCGGCTTCAAGAACGGCACCGACGGCAACATCAAGATTGCGATTGACGCGATCAAGGCCGCCCGCCAGCCGCATCATTTTCTTTCGGTCACCAAGGGCGGCATCAGCGCCATCGTGCATACCGCCGGCAACGACGACTGCCACATCGTGCTGCGCGGCGGCAAGACGCCCAACTACGACAACGCCAGCGTGCGCGCGACGGCGGAGGCGCTCCTGCGCGACGGCCTGTCGCCTCGCTTGATGATTGACTGCTCGCACGGCAACAGCAACAAGAAGCACGAGAATCAGCTCTTGGTCGCAGAGGACGTGGCGCAGCAGATCGAGGCAGGCGAGTGCGCCATTGCCGGTGTAATGCTCGAGTCGCACCTGGTCGCCGGCCGGCAGGATCTCGTCCCCGGCGCGCCACTCGAATATGGCAAGAGTATCACCGACGCCTGCATCGGCTGGGCGGATACCGAGTGCATACTCGACCGGCTGGCCGAAGCCGTGCGCGCCCGGCGACATCGTCAACCGGCTCTCCGTGCGACCGAGCACGTGAACGGGAAGGTGGCGGTCATATAGCACCGGCGCGCCACAGATCATGTGAGTTTCAGCGAATGTGATGGTAGGAAGCATGGTCATCGTCATGAAGGCCGGCGCGTCCGCGTCAGAGATCGCCGGCGTAATCAGGCATATCGAGTCCATCGGCATGCGCGCGCATCTCTCCGAGGGTGAAGAGCGCACGATCATCGGCATGGTCGGAGACGAGCGTCCGATAGACCCGGCGACGCTCGAACTGTTGAGCGGCGTCGAGCGCGTGCTGCCGATCCTGCGGCCGTTCAAGTTGGCCAGTCGCGACTTCAAAAAGCAGAACACCGTGATCCAACTGCGCGTGAAGCACCGCACCATCGCCATCGGCAACACGCATCTGGCAATGATGGCCGGTCCATGCGCCGTGGAGAGCCGCGAGCAAATCATGGAGAGCGCGCGCGCCGTAAAGGAGGCCGGCGCGACCATCTTGCGCGGCGGCGCGTTCAAGCCACGCACCTCGCCATATTCCTTCCAGGGCCATGGCGAAGAGGCGCTGAAGTGGATGGCCGAGGCGCGCGACGCTTACGGATTGGCCATCGTCACCGAGGTGATGTCGCCGGAGCAAGTGCCGCTGGTGGCGAAGTACGCCGACATACTGCAAGTCGGCGCGCGCAACATGCAAAACTTCCCCCTATTGCACGCCGTCGGCGAGGCGCACAAGCCGGTGCTGCTCAAGCGCGGCCTGAGCGCGACGATGGAAGAACTGCTCATGGCAGCGGAATACATCCTCTCGCACGGCAACTACGACGTGATGCTCTGCGAGCGCGGCATCCGCACTTTCGAGCGATACACGCGTAACACGCTCGACATCAACGCCGTGCCGGTGTTGAAGGAGCTTTCGCATCTGCCGGTGATCGTGGATCCGTCACACGGCACGGGCAAGTGGGAATACGTCACGCCGATTGCCAAAGCAGCCGTCGCCGCCGGCGCCGACGGGCTGATCATCGAGGTGCACCCCGATCCATCGAAGGCCGTGAGCGACGGCGCGCAGACACTCACCCCGCAGCGCTACTGCGAGTTGTTCGAGCAGGTGCGGCGCGTTGCAGCGGCAGTGGATCGCGCGGTATAGACTTGCGTATTGTGCGTATCGCGCAAAATGCAACACCCGATACGCCACACGCAAGACGTAAGACGTGACACATACCCTCTGCATCGTTGGCCTGGGCCTGATGGGCGCCTCGTTCGCCCTGGCGCTGCGGGCGAACGGCTACGACGGCCGGTTGATCGGTGTCTCGCGCAGCGCCGAGACGCTGCGCAAAGCGCAGGCGCGCGGCTTTGCCGACGTCGTTTCACCGGAGTTGAGCGCCGCACGCGAGGCCGACGTGGTCGTGCTGTGCACGCCGGTGCGCGTGCTGATCGAGCAGATCGCGCAGCTCGCCGATATTTGCCGGCCTGGGGCGATCATCACCGACATGGGCAGCACCAAGACCGAGATCGTCCGTGCGATGGACGCGCTGCCGGCACACCTGCGTGCCGTCGGCTCACACCCGATGTGCGGCAAAGAAATCGCCGGCATAGACGCTGCCGAAGCCTCGTTGTATCGCGGGGCGCCCTGGCTGCTCACGCGAGCCCGACGCACGGACGACGAAGCGCTGACCGTCGTCCGCACCCTGGCCGAGCGGGTCGGCGCCGTGCCGCGAGAAGTCAGCGTCGAGCAGCATGACGGGCTGCTCGCTTTCGCCAGCCATCTGCCCTATACGCTGGCCGTCGCGCTGGTGACGACGGCCGACCAGTTCAGCCTGAATCACCCCGAGGTGTGGGAGGTGATGGCCGGCGGCTTTCGCGACACCTCGCGCGTGGCGGCCAGCGATGTGACCATGTGGCTGGACATCCTGCTCACCAACGCCGACGCCGTGCTCGGCGCGGTGCGCGATCTGCAATTCACGTTGGACCAGTTCACCGCGCTGCTGGAGCGCCGCGATGAGGAGGGGCTGCGTGCCTTCCTCATCGCGGCGGCTCGAGCGCGCAAAGCCCACTTTCGATGACCACGGAGATCATCCAACCGGCGCGCGCGCTGCGCGGCATGCTGCGCGTCCCCAGTGACCGCAGCATCACCGTGCGCGCGGCCATCCTGGCCAGCATAGCCGAGGGCGTCAGCCGCATCCGCGAGCCGTTGGAGAGCGACGACACGAGCGCCGCGCTGGGCTGCGTCACCGCGCTCGGCGTGCAGGTCGCCCCGCTCAGCAGCGGCTGCGATCCACTGGGCTTGCGCATCCCCGGCCGGGGCTTGCGTGGCCTGCGCGCGCCGGCACAGCCGCTGTTCTGCAACTCGTCCGGCACGACGATGCGGTTGCTGGCCGGCTTCCTGGCCGGCCAGAAGTTCGATTCCGTGCTGGACGGCAGCGAGCAATTGCGCCGCCGGCCGATGCGTCGCGTCACCGAGCCGCTGCGCCGGATGGGCGCGCAGATCGAAGACGCAAACGGCTGTGCGCCGCTGACCCTTCGTGCCGCAAGCAGCCCGCTGCACGGCCTGACTTACGACATGCCCATCGCCAGCGCGCAGGTGAAGAGCGCGCTGTTGCTGGCAGGGCTGTATGCCGACGCCCCGGTGACCGTCCGTGAGCCGGCGCCCACGCGCGACCACACCGAGCGCATGTTGCGCGCTGTCGGTATCGAAGTGATCGTCGAAGCAGAAGGGGACGCCAGCCGCATCACCGTGCACCCGCCGCATAAGCCGCTGCGCGCGCTGGACATGCTCGTTCCGGCAGACTTCTCGTCGGCGGCGTTCTCCCTCGTCGCGGCGGCGATCACGCCCGGCGCGCATCTCCGGTTGGTGGAGGTAGGCTTGAACCCGACACGCACCGGCCTGCTCGATGCCTTACGAGCGATGGGTGCCACTGTGACCGCGACCGACCTGCGCGAGGAGGGTGGCGAGCCGGTGGGTGACTTGGAAGTCATCGGCAGTGAACTGCGCGGCATCGGGGTCGGAGGTGCGCTCACGCCGCGCATGATTGACGAGTTTCCCATCTTCGCCGTCGCAGCGACGCAAGCACACGGCGTCACCATCGTGCGCGACGCCGAGGAGCTGCGCGTGAAAGAGAGCAACCGGCTCGAGGGCTTCGTGGGCGAGCTGCGCAAAATGGGCGCGCGGATTGAGGCGACGGCGGATGGCTTCGTCGTCGAGGGGCCGGCACGCTTGCGTGGCGCAGTCGTGGATGGCTTAGGTGATCACCGCGTGGCGATGGCACTGGCCGTCGCTGCGCTGTGCGCCGAAGGCGAGACCACCATCCTCGGTGCAGAATGTGTGGCCAAGACCTACCCAACGTTCTTCCACGACCTGTCGTCGTTGGTCGCTGGTCGGTAGTTGCTGGTCGCCGGTTGCCGGTCGTGGAGCGTAGATCGTGGATCATGAATCCAATCCGTTGGGCATCAAGTTGTCAGTTCGTCAATCTCCAATCTCCAATCTCCAATCTCCAATCTCTAGGGATCATCCATGCTCATCGGTCTGATCGGCCACCCGGTCGCGCATAGCAAAAGCCCGCAGATGCAGAACGCAGCTTTTGCGCATGTGGGGCTCAACAACTGGCGCTACGAATTGTGGGACACGCCGCCGGAAGCGTTGCCTTCGCGCATGCGCGCGTTGAGCGAGCGCGCAGAGATCGCCGGCTGCAACGTGACCATCCCGCACAAGCAGGCGGTGATGCCGTACCTCAACGGGGTCAGCGAGCATGCGCGTGCCATCGGCGCAGTGAACACCGTCTTCAAGCGCGAACGTTACCTGCTGGGTGACAACACCGATTGGATCGGCTTCCTGGCCGACCTGGCGTTTCACGGCGTGGACGTTAACGGACAAACGCGCGCGGTGGTGCTGGGCGCCGGCGGTTCGGCGCGGGCGATCGTCTATGCGCTGGCGTCGCGCGGGGCGCGTGTGTGGGTACACAATCGCACGCCGGCGCGCGTGCACGCGTTGCTCGACGATCTGACGAATTCGCCCTACTTGCGCGAGGTCCGCGAGAACTGTGCCGTCATCGCGTCGCTGTCGAATCCGGCCTGTCGGACGGCCAACTTGATCGTCAATTGCACCTCCGCCGGCATGTGGCCGGACGAAGATAGCTCGCCGTGGCCGGACGACGTGCCCTTCCCTGCCGGCGCCGTGCTCTACGACTTGATATACAAGCCGCGCGTGACGAAGCTGATGCGCCGGGCAGAAGCCGCCGGCGCGCGGGCCATTGGCGGGATTGGCATGCTGGCCGAGCAAGGCGCCGCAGCCTTCGAGAAGTGGACGGGCGTGCCGGCAGCGCGCGTTTCGGCTATCATGCGGGAGGCGCTCCAAGATGCTTAGATTCCTCACCGCCGGCGAATCGCATGGGCCGTCGCTCACCGCCATCCTCGAAGGCATGCCCGCCGGCGTGCCGCTATGCTCTGAGGACATTGACCACGACCTCGCCCGTCGGCAGCAAGGCTACGGCAGCGGTGGGCGCATGAAGATCGAGCGCGACCACGCCCGCATCACCGCCGGCGTGATGAACGGCAAGACGACCGGCGGCCCGATCGCTTTCATCGTCGAGAACCTCGACCATGTGAAGTGGAAGGATCGCGAGATCGAGCCGATGACCATCCCCCGCCCCGGACATGCCGACCTGACCGGCGCGGTGAAGTACGGCTACCGCGAGCTGCGCTTGGCGCTGGAGCGCGCTTCGGCGCGGGAAACCACGATGCGCGTCGCGGTCGGCGCGGCCTGTCGCGCACTGCTCCGGCAATTCGGCATCGCAGTCGGCGGCTATGTGCTCAGCATCGGCGAAGTGGAAACGCCGGATCACGCCTCGACCGTTGACGCCGAGGCGTATCTGCAACGCTTCGCGCAGGCCGAAGCCAGCGACGTGCGCTGCTACGACCCGGCGACCGCCGAGCGCATGCGTGCCCGCATCCAGGAGATCATTGCGGCCAAGGACACGCTGGGCGGCGTGATCGAAGTCGTCGCGCTCAACGTCCCGCCCGGCCTGGGCAGCCATGTGCACTGGGATCGCCGACTGAGCGGGCGGCTGGCCCAGGCGGTCATGAGCGTGCATGCGGTCAAAGGCGTCGAGATCGGCGACGGCTTCGCCGAGACGCGCCGGCCCGGCACGCAGGCTCAGGATCAACTCTACGTCGCCGATGGGGTGATCCGCCACCGCAGCAATTACGCGGGCGGGTTAGAGGGTGGCATCACCAACGGCGCGCCGGTTATCGTGCGCGCTGCGATCAAGCCTATCGCCACTACGCTTAACCCGCTCGACTCGGTAGATTTGTCCACGGGGCAGATGGTGAAGACGAAATACGAACGCAGCGACTTCTGCCAGGTGCCGCGCGCCGTGCCCATCATCGAGGCCATGATGTGCTTCGTCCTCGCCGATGCGCTGATCGAGAAGTTAGGGGGCGACTCGCTGGAAGAGATGCGCCCGCGCTTCGAGGCGCTGCGCCGGTTGCGGCTGGAAGACCTGCCGATGGATGCCATCCCCTGGCGCTTCGGCTACGAGTGATCCTGCAAGACATGGCCGACAGCATCGCTCTCGCGCATCGCAACCTGATCCTGGCCGGCTTCATGGGCACGGGCAAAAGCACTGTTGGCCGGCTGTGCGCGCAGCGGTTGGGACTGGACTTCGTGGATGCCGACGAAGAGATCGGCCGGCGCGAGGGCATGCCGATCCCGGCGATCTTCGCGTCGCGCGGTGAGGACTACTTCCGCGCCCGCGAGCGCGAGCTGGTGGCCGAACTGAGCGCGCGCCACGGATGCGTCGTCGCCACCGGCGGCGGCATGATCGTGGACGACGCCAACCGGGCCATGCTGCTGGGCAGCGGTGTCGGCGTGTGTCTGACTGCCACACCCGAGGTCATCCTACAGCGCGTAGGCGGCGAATCGGCGGCTGCCCAACGCCCAATGCTGCGCGGCGACGATGTAGCTGCGCGCATCGCCCACCTGCTGCGCGAACGCGCGCCCAAATACGCGCAAATGCACTACTGGGTGGATACCTCGCGGCGCGGGCCAGATGAGGTGGCGGAGATCGTGTGCGACATCTACCGGCGCGAGCACACGCGCATCCCGGTGGACATCCCGGCTGCCGACGCGCACTACGACATCGTGATCGGTGACGGCGTGCTGGATGCGCTTGGGTTCATGTTGGCCGGACGCGGATGGACGCCCCCGTTTGCCGTGGTGAGCGACGAAGGGGTCGCACCCCGCTACGGCGAGCGCGCGCTACGCGCGCTGGAACGCGCCGGCCTGTGTGGCTTTTTGCACGTCATGCCTGCCGGCGAAGCGCACAAGACGCTTGCCAGCGTCGAGGCAATGTATCGCGCCTTCAGCGCGCAGGGCATGGAACGCACCAGCGCGGTGATCGCCCTGGGCGGCGGGGTTGTCGGTGACACCGCCGGCTTTGCGGCGGCAACCTTTCTGCGCGGCGTGCCGCTCGTCCAGGTGCCTACGTCGCTACTGGCGATGGCCGATTCCAGCATCGGCGGCAAGGTGGGCGTGGACACCGACTTCGGCAAGAACCTCGTCGGCGCGTTCAAGCAGCCCGATCTGGTCGTCGCCGATGTGGGCGTGCTCGAGTCGCTGCCGACGCGTGAGCTGCGCTGCGGCCTGGCCGAGATCATCAAAGCGGCGTTGCTCAGCGGCGGCGAGGCTTACGCGCGATTGCGCGAGGCCGCTGCGCGCGGCGCGTTGGGCGAGGGGCGCGCGCCGGCGCTCATCGGCGCGCTAACGGATGCCATCCTGCTCAAGCGCGCGATTGTGCAGGAGGATCCGTTCGAGCGAGGCCGTCGGGCGCTGCTCAACCTGGGCCACACCTTCGGCCACGGCATCGAGGCATGGAGTCGCTTTCAGCTCAAGCACGGCGAAGCCGTATCGCTCGGCATGGTGTGCGCGGTGCGGCTATCGCACGCGATGGGCTTTTGCCAGGACGCGCTGGTGCAGGAAGTGATCGGCCTACTGCGCAGCGTTGGCCTGCCCACGGCGCTCGACGACGTGCGCGACACGCTCGCCGACCTGGCGTTCACGCCGGACGCGATCTGGAGTTATATGATGAGCGACAAGAAGAAGCGCGCGGGCAAACTTCGCTTCATCCTGCTGCGCGCGCCGGGCGATGCGTTCGTGAGCGATGCGATGCCGGAAGCAATAGCGAAAGACACGTTGGCATGGTTGGGGTGAAGAGCAGCAATCAGAGGTCAGAATACAGCATCCGATGAACAGATCTCAGCCTCCGGCAGAGCAGCAAAGCGCGAGCAGCGCTGGTGTCTCAATTCGCAATCCTCAATTCTCAATTCTCGTGCTTCACGGCCCGAATCTAAACCTGCTCGGCCTGCGTGAGCCGGAAGTGTATGGCCGCGTGACGCTGGATGACATCAACCGTCGCCTGTATGAAATGGCCGCGCAGCGCAACGCCGAGCTGCGCATCACCCAATCGAACCACGAAGGCGTGTTGATTGACGCCATCCATGACGCGCGCACATGGGCGCATGGCATCCTGATCAACCCCGGCGGCTTGACACATACCAGCGTCGCCCTGCGCGACGCCATCAGCGCAGTCGCGTTGCCCTGCGTCGAGGTTCATCTCTCGAATGTGCACAAACGCGAGTCTTTTCGCCATCGGTCATTCATCTCGCCGGTGGCCGTCGGTGTGATCGCCGGCTTCGGCTGGCGCAGCTACACGCTGGGCCTGGCGGCGTTGCTGGACATCCTGGCAGAGCGGCATCACAATCGAGCCGATGGATGAAGCGGCGTTGATTCGCGCGGCGCAGCGCGGCGATGTGGCCTCGTTCAACCAACTGGTGCTGACTTACCAGGCGCAGGTCTACAACGTCGCCTATCGCATCCTGGGCGAGCCGTCGGCCGCCGCCGATGCGACGCAGGAAGCGTTCCTTTCGGCGTTCACACACATCAACGACTATCGCGGCGGCTCGTTCAAGAGCTGGCTGTTGCGCACGGTGACCAACGCTTGTTACGATGCGCTGCGCTACGCGAAGCGCCGGCCGGCGACCTCGCTCGAAGGCGACGACACCGATGAAGGGCATAGCCTGGCCGATGTGCTGCCCGCCGCGGTTGAAGACCCCCTGGATGTCGCCGAGCGCAAGGAGCTGCGCCGGTTCATTGCGCGTGCGGCGTTGCAGTTGCCGCCCGATCAACGCATCACGTTCGTGTTATCCGATATTCAGGGCTTGAGTTACGAGGAGATTGCCGAGGCGATGCAAGTATCGCTCGGCACGGTGAAGAGTCGCCTGAGCCGGGCACGTGCCAAGCTGCGCGACGCGCTGCTGGCGCACGAGGAACTGCTGCCGGATGAATTTCGTCAGTAATGGGAAGGACGATGAACGAAGACGAGTTGATCTCCGCTTACGTGGACGGCAGGCTGAACGAGGCCGAGCGTGCTGCGTTCGACGCGCGGATAGCGCAAGACCCGGCGCTACGCCGGCGCGTCGCGGTCACGCGCCTGCTCATCCGCGAGGCGCGCGCGTTGCCGGCGCTGCAGCCGCCGCGCAACTTCATCTTGCCGCTCGACGCTGGCCAAAAGAAGGCCGCGCCTGAGCCACGCCGGTCTGCGTTCTCTCCGTGGGTCTTTCGGCTGGGTTCGCTGGCAGCAACGGCGCTCTTCGTCTTGCTGGTGACGTTCGAGTTGTTTCGCCCGGCACCCTTTGCCTCAGCGCCTGCAGTCGCTCCGGCAGCCGCGCCTGCTGCACCGGCTGCGGAAATGCTGCCGCAACGCGAGTTGCCCGCGCCCGCGCCGGCCGAGCCGGCAGTCGAGATGGCGCCGATGGGCGTCGCGACGGGCACGGCAGTGCTGTCGGTGACGCCGATGCAGAGCGAGGCATTGCCGGCGGACCAGATTCAAGCAGCCGGCGCGCCGGAGACCGGCGCCGAACCTGCAGGGGCAGACGTGGCTCAGCCATCTAGCCGAGCGATGGGCGAACCGGCAGCGACCGTCGTTGCACCTGCGCCCGCGCCGCAGCCGCCTGCTTCTGGGCCGATCATACCGGTGCGTGTGCTGGCCGCGGTTGCGTTGCTCACCGCCATCGTCCTGGGCCTGCTTGGCTGGGTGCGGCGATAGCGCGCCGTTTCGCGAGAGTGAATCATCGCTGCGGCTTGTCTCAGTGGGGCATTTTCTCGTAGGCGTGGGAATGATTGGCGCCAACGCGCTTCGAGCGCGTTGGGCGCCGAGATGCCTCTGCCAGCAGCGCATCCGATGCCGTCATCCGGTGTTTGATTTAGTGTTCGGCCAAGTTGGACAAGCCGGCAGTTACGCCAACCCGGCGGGCGATCGTACGCCCAGAGTCACCGCCTCGTCAGGAAAGCATCCTGCCGCTATGTTACTAATATCCCGGTACTTGGCAGTCGCCCGAACTCATGCAGACCTCCTTTGCAGGTGCGACTAACTAAGTAACAAGGCGTGACTGAAGCACACGGGCGTTCAAGGCAGCATATCGCGAACCGTTGAGCTAACATCGTCGCACACGGGACAACGGGGCACTTCATCGTTGGCCGTCGAGCTTTCGTCGCATGGTGGTCGTCTCAGTTGCCTCCACTGTCGAATTGACCACCATGCCCACGCCTTCCCACCCAGCCGCTGGAAGCGGCGCAGTTTCTTTCTCCTCCTGAAGCACTGCCCGCCCGGGCAGTGCGCTCTTTTCCCGCCTGCGGATAGGCGCATTTCAAAACGGGGAGCGCGGACTGGCCCGCAGCAGTGTTCGCTTCAGCCGCGCTGGGATCAATCCCAGCGCTAAGCATACGGGCAAGCCGCGCGCATCCCGCCCCTTTCAGCCCAGGCGTTTACGCCGGGGCGGGTCTACGTCTGCCCCCGTTGGCGAATGCACCCCTCGGATTCCACGATAATTCAGGCGTTCGACCGGATGAATCCGTTCACTAAGTCCATCGCAGCCCGCCTGCGGTCGCGCCGGCTCAGACGGTTCATCGCGCACTGGGACGCGCTGGAAGCGCTGGTCATTCGCGTGTATCGCAACGCTGCGGTGACCGAGGCAGACGACGCGGAGTTCGCCGAATTGAGGCGTTGGCTGCGCGAGCACTACCCTGAATGGCAGCCTCGCTTGGCGCCGTATTGGCGATCCGCCCTGCGCGGCGGCCAGCCTGCGCAGGACGACCCCTTCGTCTTTCTGTTCGCGCCGGAACACGCCGAGGCGTTCTGCGGCAGTTGGGCGCACATGCAGGCGCTGCCCGCAGCCCGCGAAGCCTTGAATCGTCTGATCCTCGAAGAACGCTGACCGAAGTTCGTCGCGCTATGAGCTACACCATCCGGCACTTCAAAGACATCATAGATCACGAACGCTGCGAAGCCATTCAGGCGAAGGTGTGGGGCGAGCCGTTCGTCGTGCCGGCCAACATGACCATCACGCTGCAGCGGCACGGCGGCGTGGCGATCGGTGCCTTCGAGCCTGGTCCAGAAGGCGAGCAAATGATCGGGTTCGTGGTCGGCTTCATGTCGCCGACGCATCACGCCGGCGCGAATCGCGGGCTCAGCCACCATTCACACATCGCGGCGGTGCTGCCGGAGAAGCAAGGGCGGGGCATCGGCGAGGCACTCAAGCGCGCGCAGGCCGACGCCGTACGTGCGCAGGGGCTCAACCTCATCACCTGGACGTATGATCCGCTAGAAGCCAAGAACGCTCGGCTGAACATCGGCAAGCTCGGTTGTATCTGCCGGACGTACATCCGCAACGCCTATGGCGATATGCGTGATGCGTTAAACGCCGGCCTGCCTTCCGACCGATTCGAAGTGGAGTGGTGGCTCGATAGACGGCTGGTGGATGGCGAATGGCGCATGGCAAACGACCGGCTGCGTTTCTCGGCGCGGAATGATCAGTTCTCGATCGAGATCCCGCGCAACTTTCAAGCCCTGAAGCGGGCCGACAAGGAAGCTGCACTGCGCTGCCGGCTGGAGATGCGCGAGCGGTTCGAACAGGCGTTCGCGCAGGGCTATGCCGTCACCGGCTTCGCGCTGGACGACGCGCATGCCGTTTACACGTTGACGCGCTTGGCAGGATGATGTCGCTCTCATACGCCTCCAACCTTTCACGACTAGACTCTCTCCCGCCATGGATTTATTCAGCTCGATCTTGATCGGCCTGCCCGTCTTCATCATCCTGCTCGGCCCGCTCATGCTTATCCACGAGCTGGGTCACTTCTTGGCGGCGAAGAAGGCCGGCATTCGCGTCGAGGAGTTCGGCATGGGCCTCCCACCCCGCGCAGTGCGCCTGTTCAGGCGCGGCGAGACCGAATACACCCTGAACTGGTTGCCCTTTGGCGCATTCGTGCGCATGACAGGCGAGGAAGATCCGAGCGACCCTCGCAGCTTCGCGGCGCAGCCCAAACGCTGGCGGCTGATCACGCTGGCCGCCGGCCCGTTCATGAACTTCGTGGGCGGTTTCGTCATCCTGACTTTCGCCTACCTGTTCTTCGCGACGCAGCCGACGGAGTTTCAGTATCGCATCAACTCGGTGATGGCCGGCAGCCCTGCCGAACGCTTGGGATTGCAACCGGGCGACGTCATCCTGTCGGTCAACGGCGTGGACATGATTCAGCGCATCGCCCCCGAGCGTCGCGAACAGCCAGAGGTGAACGCTCTGCGCCGCCAGACGCAGCAGTCCATCGGCAAAGCGATCACCATGGTGGTGCAGCGCACCGACGAAGGTGAGGCGCAGCCGCGAGCAGTGACGCTGACCGGCTCGATTCCTGCCGACGCGAACCCGAACGCGCCGCTCGGCGTGAGCCTCTCCTTCAACGTCACGAAGTCGGAGCGCGTCGCATACAGCATCCCCGATGCGATGGCAGCTGCTGCAGACGACATCGCCAGCGTCTTTGTCGCCCTCGTGCGCGTGCCGGGCGAGTTGATCAGCCAGAACATCCCGCTGGAACAGGCGCGGCCGGTCGGCGTGGTCGGCATCACCAGCATCGGCGTCTCGCTGGTTGACGAGCGCACGACCGAGACGCAAGGGTTGCTGCCCTTCCTGCGTTTCGCCGGGTTCATCAGCATCATGCTCGGGCTCACCAACCTGCTGCCCATTCCGGCGCTGGACGGCGGACGCATTCTCTTCATCCTGATCGAGGCAATTCGAGGCAAGCGCGTAGACCCGCGACGCGAACAGTGGGTGCACGCTGTCGGCATGGTGATCCTGCTTGGCCTATCGGCGGTGATCGTTGTCATGGACATCGTGCAACCGATTTCGATCCGTTGATATGACCCGAAAATCGAACGAACGTGCTTCTTTCGAGCGCGCAATCGAAGCGTTGCGCATGGAAGCAGAACCGAGTCCGGAGAGCTTGATGGCGCTCTCCGACCTGTCAGATGAGCGACTGGCGCTCTGGCGAACCGTGTGGACCGCTTTATCTGCTGACCGGCGCGCCAGCCTGATCGAACAACTACGCGAGCTGGCCGAAGAGGACATCGAGGCCGACTTCCGCCCGCTCTTTCGATTCGGCCTGACCGATCCCGATGAGCGCGTGCGCCTCGCTTCGGTCGAAGGATTGTTCGAGGATGAACACCCCAGCCTCATTCCGATGTTGATCGCGCTGCTGCGCGATGACCCATCGCAGACGGTGCGCGCAGCGGCGGCGGAGTCGCTGGGCCGCTTCGTTTATTCCGGCGAGATGGATCGCCTGAGCGATGCGCGGCGTAGTCAGGTATACGCCGCGCTGATGCGCGCGTTGCTCACCTCGCCCGAAGATTCCATCGTGCGCCGGCGCGCGCTGGAGTCGCTGGCCTACGTCTCGAATGAAGAGGTGGATCTGCAAATTCGTGAGGCCTACCACTCCGAAAACGACTTGCTGCGCCTGAGCGCCATCGTCGCGATGGGGCGCAGCAACAACCGTGCCTACTGCGAGATCGTGCGCAGCGAGCTGCATAGCGTCTCGCCGGCCGTGCGCCGCCGCGCCGCCGAGGCGAGCGGCGAGCTCGAGGACGAGGAAGCCGTGCCTGCCCTCGCGCAGTTGCTGGACGACCCGGATGACGAGGTGCGCTTCGCTGCGTTGGACGCGCTGGCGCTGATCGGCGGCAGCGAGGCCGAGAAACTGCTGCGCGCTGCCGCCGACTCGGATGATGAAGCGCTGGCCGAGTATGCCGAACAGGCGCTGGAGGAATTCGAGTTCTGGCACGGCGAGATGGACTTCCCGATGGCACTGTTCGACGAAGAAGACCTCAAGCCGAAGCCGATCCGGCGACAAGATCAAACGCGGTCGTAAGGCGCGGCCTCCGCTGGAATGCGACAGAGCGCGGGGTGCATTTCAAATGGGGGAACAAGGCGCGGACTTCGTTCCGCGCCTATACATGCCGCGAATGAGACAGACGAATACGTCTGCCCCGATTGGCGAATGCACCCGGAGCGCGTCCCTTGCGCCGCAGCCGCGTACAATCACCGGCGCGATCGTGAATTCGTCAACCCGGCGCTCCCGCGCGCTGTTCCTCGCCGCGCTGCTCATCTTCGCGTTGTCCGTCACATCCCTGATCGGCTTGCGATCTGCTCAGGCGCTATACGAGCGTGGGCGTGTTCTCCCCTTCCCGCAGCCGGTGTTCGGGGCCGAGTCGCTGCGCCTGGGTGTGAACGCCGCCCTCGAACAGTACGACGACGACACGCTCGACGCGCGACTGGCCGATTTGGCCCAGCGGGGGGTGCGCTGGGTGCGGCAGGAGTTCCGCTGGAGCGAGATCGAGCCAATACGCGGACAGTTCAACTGGTCGGCCAGTGACCGCATCTTCAGCGCCACTGCTCGCCACGGCATCGGCGTGCTACCCGTACTATGGACGACGCCGGCATGGGCGCGCGCGCCGTCCGCCTCGGCGCAGTTCCCGCCTACCGAAACCGCGCCACCTGCAGACGTGGACGACTACGCGCGGTTCGTGCGAGCGTTTGCGGAGCGATATGAAGGGCGTGGGGCGTGGGGAGTGGGGAATCGAACCGCCAACTCCCCAGTCCCCACTTCCATCTTCGCCTACCAAATCTGGGACGAGCCGAACCTGAGCGCAGCATGGGGCAACGCGCTCATAGATCCGACGTACTATTTGCAGATGCTTCGTGCTGCGCGTCGCGCGATTCAAGAGGTGAACCCGCACGCGCGCATCGTGCTGGCCGGCCTGGCGCCCACCGTCGAACAGAGCAACGTCAACCTCGCCCCGCAGACCTTCCTGCTCAAGCTCTATCAGCTCGGCGGGCACGAGGCCTTTGACATTGCCGCGGCCAAAGCCTACGGCTTCGACTTCCCGCCCGACGACCGCCGTGTGGATGCTGCTGTGCTGAACTTCTCGCACGTGATCCTGATGCGCGAGATGATGGCAGCGCACAACGATGGCCACAAGGCGATCTGGCTGACCTCTTTCGGGTGGAACGCGCTGCCGATGGGTTGGCAGGGCGAGCCTTCGATTTGGGGGAATACGACTGAGGCGCAACAGGCGGATTACACCCGCCGGGCTGTGCAGCGCGCCGCGTTGGAGTGGCCATGGGTCGGCGCGATGTTCGTGGACGGCCTTCAGCCGCGCCCACGTGATGCGCGGCCCGAGGCCGATGCGCGCTGGGGATTCGCATTGCTCGATCCCCAAGGCCGCCCTCGGTCGGTCTATGAGGCGCTGACACAGGCCGTCGGCGACGCTGCGCGCGCGCCGCGCGCCCAGTTATTTGCCCACTGCAAGTCGCCGCAAAGCCTGTATCGCTCGCTCAACCTTGACAATGTGACGACCGCTATGCCGGAGATCCTGGCGTCCAAGCCGGACTGCACCGCGCCGAACCCAGAGGCGACCTTCAGCGAAGGATGGCGCTTCGGCCAGCTGGGCGCCGACATCCCGGACCGGCCCGATGCGAAGGTGCGCTTCCGGTTCACGGGTGATGCGCTGGCGTTGATCGTGCGACGGGGCAACTACCGCGCCTACACCTTCGTGCGCGTGAACGGTCGTCCGGCCAACCGATTGCCCACCGAGCCGCGCGGTGCGTATCTCATCATGACCTCGCCTGGCCTGTATCCGGTCATCGAGACGATTCCGGTCGCCAACGGCCTAGGCGAAGGCGAGCATATTGCAGAGATCACCGTGGACCGCGGTTGGAATCAATGGGCGTTGATCGGCTGGAGCAGCGCCCCGGCCGGCGATTGGAGTTTGGAGATCGGCGAGTGGTCTGCGGCAGGAATGGGGGCGCTGAGCGCGATCGCATTGATTGTGCTTGCCCCACGCGTCCGTTGGCGCGAATGGTGGGCGGCATGGATGGCGCGCCTGCGCGGTGACCAGGACGATGCCATGCGGTGGAATGCGCGGGCTATTGCCGCGGCGCTCGTCTTTTGGCTCACTTCAGCGCTGACCTGGGCGCAGGATGCCGCGACGGCCTATCGCAACCTCGGCCTCGGGCCAAACGTCGTCCTCACCGGCTTCGCTTCCGGCGTCCTGTTCTGGTCGCCGGCGATGGTGGTCAGCCTGATCGCACTCACGGCGCTGTTCGTGCTCGTGCTGCTGCGGCTGGAGGCCGGCCTGACGTTGCTGGCCTTCTTCATCCCGTTCTACCTCGTGCCGCAGCGACTGTTCGAGCGATCGTTCGCCATGGTCGAACTGCTCACGCTGATGTGCCTGGCGTCGTGGACGATCCGGTGGATCACGATCGGCTTTAGGCGGAGATCAGAGATTAGAGATCGGAGATTGGGAAGTCATACCTGGTCTCGATCTCCAATCTCCAATCTCTCCCTGTTCGACTGGAGCGTACTTGCGCTGGTCGGCGTGGCGCTGCTTTCGGCGCTGCAGGCCGACTTTCGGGTCGAGGCGTTCCGCGAGTGGCGGCTGGTCATCGCCGAGCCGGCGCTGGTCTATCTGATGCTGCGGACGCTGCCGCGCCAGGCCGGGGCGACGACAACACAGCGAATTGCGCCGATCCTCAACAGTTTCGTGCTCGGCGCAATCACCGTGGCAATGATCGGCTTGGTCAACTACGTTCAGGGCAACACCATCGAAGCCGAGTTCGGCCTGCCGCGCATCAAGAGCGTGTTCGGCTCGCCCAACAACGACGCGCTCTATTTGGAGCGCGCGCTGCCGCTCATGCTGGCAGTCGTGATCCTGGGCCGGCGATCGCAGGGCGTCAATCGCGAAACATCACAACGATTGACAGCTCGCGCGCCACAAGCGCTTCTCTGTCTGGTCGGCCTCATCCCTGTTGCCGTTGCGTTGCTGCTCACTCAGTCGCGCGGGGCGCTGCTACTGGGCGTGCCGGCGGCGATCATCGCGGTGGCGCTGCTGGCCGGCGGGCGCTGGCGCTGGGTCGGGATCGGGCTGCTGGGGTTGATGGCCCTGGCGTTTGCCGTGCTGCTCAGCGGCGCGGCGCAGTCGCTGCTGGAGGGCACGCGCTTCGCCGGCGCGCTGGACTTGCAACGCGGCACCGGCTTCTTCCGCCTGAACCTCTGGCAGAGCGCCTTCAACATGTGGCGCGACCACCCCCTACTGGGCGTGGGGCCGGACAACTTCCTATACGCCTACCGCAGCTTCTATATCCTGCCGGCCGCCTGGCAAGAGCCGAACCTGTCGCACCCGCACAACGCGCTATTCGACTTCGCGTCACGGTTGGGGACGCTCGGGGTGGTTGCAAGCGCCGGCTTGATGATCGGCTACGGACTGCTGATCAAACAGACGCTGCGGATCAACCGCCCGCTGGCCGTTGGCTGCGCCGGCTTGCTGGCCGCCATGCTCGCGCACGGCCTGGTGGATCACAGCTTCTTCTTGGTGGAGCTGGCCCACGCCTTCATGCTAACGGCGGGGATGATGGCGACGATCTCCACTCCTCAATCGCTTATCTCCAATCTCCAATCTCTGATCTCTGATTTCTGATTTCTGATCGCCACTCCGAACTCCCCATTCCCGACTCCTTAGCAATACACCTTCGCAAACGGCAACCCCATCTCGGTCTGCCACTCGCCGGCCGCCCAGCGCATCCCGCGCGCCATCATCGTCAGCACCGGCGGCATGGCCACGATGTTCGCCTGGTGTCCCAGCGAGCAGTAGAACACCCGCCCCTTGCCGTAGGTCTTCGTCCACACCACGGGCATGATCGTGTCACCGTAGTCCTCGAAAGTCGTCGTCGCCATCACCCGAATGGCCGGATCTACGTGCATGTAATACTTCTCGCTCCACACCTCGAAGTCCTGTATGCCTTCGGTGATGGGGTTGCGATCAATGATATTGACCCAGTAATGCCGGCCGTCGTTGCCCGGATGCGCTACCCATTGGCCGCCGGTCATGAACTGGTATTCCGTCTCGTTGCGAAAGGCGTCGCACATGCCGCCGTGGCAGCCGGCCAGGCCGACGCCGCTGCGCACCGCATCCAGCAAAGGTTCGAGCTGCTCGCGCTTGATCGTGCCCATCGTCCAGATCGGCACGATCAAATCCAGCGACTTGAGCCGCGCGCCGTCGAGGAAGGCATCGAGCGTGTCGGCGCGTTCGACCGAAAATCCATCGCGCGTCAGCGCGTCGCCTAAAAGTTCGGAGACTTCCTTCGGCTGGTGACCTTCCCACCCGCCGTAAACGATGAGCGCCTTCTTCATAGCGCAGCCGATTGTAGGCCAGCCGGGTGCAAAAACAAATCGTCTCGCGATTGTCTGCTGGCTCAGCGCCACGCCGCCGACAGTGTGCATGTCATTGAGAAGCAGGCGAATGTAAACTGATGAGCAAGCGTGGCAGGCGCAATCATCAGCGCGAATTGCATCAAGGGGAACATTGCATCACTCACACGCCAACGATTCACCACATGACCATCCGACGCGCGCCTGCATCGAAACGTGCTGAGAACGCAACTCTGGTCAAGAGCCGACAAGGGGGAAGTGAACGTTGGCTGCTCAACTGTCCTTGACGGGCTTGCCTGAGGTCTTTGACCGAACCGGTCGAGAATTCACCGGAGTGGCGTCGGCGCCCACTGAACTCGTGCGCCAGGCATGGCAATGTGCCCAACACGCCTGCGACAAGGGTGACTGGGATCAGGCCGCGACACACCTGGGACGGGCAACCTTGCTAGCGCATGCTTCGCATGATCCATTGGTCGAACACATCCGCGAAGCCGAGCAGTTGATCGCGCGGTTGCGCGATCTAGCACAACAGCACGCCTATCATCGCAACGCCTGTGAGCTGGCAGATCGAGCGATGCGTGAGGCGCAGAAAGCGTTGCACTCGCTCTTTCAACCGGCGTCCACCGTTACTGCCGCATCGCCGACCGTCGAATTGCCGGCGCCGGGTGCGGCGCAGGGTGGATGGTGGCAAAGGCTTTTGTCCGTCACCGGCTTTCGCTCCCACGTTCCTGCGCCGGGCGTCGAAGCGCGCGAGGGATTGAGCGTGCACCTGGGTGACTTGCCCGCGCAATCGGCTGCAGCCGCAGATGCGAACGTGCAGCTTCGCCTGGGGCTGACGGTGCACACGTTGGGTGGACTGCGCATCATGATCAATAACCGGCCGATCGAACGATGCGCCAGCAGCCGAGGGCGCGCGGTGTTCGCCTACCTGCTCGCTCACCGCAGCCAGCCCGTCCCCCGTGATGTGCTCATGGACGTCTTCTGGCCCGATGCTGCGCCAGATGCCGCGCGTAACAGCTTGAATGTTGCCCTACACAGCCTGCGACGTGTCTTCAAAGAAATCAGTGCTGTACCGATCATCGTGTTCCAGGATGGCGCCTACAGCCTCAACCCCGAACTGGCCGTATGGTTGGACGTCGAGGCATTCGTGCAGCATGCGGACCTGGGATACAAACGGGAAACAACGGGGGACGTTGATGCGGCCATCTCCGAATACGAGGCGGCTGCCTCGCTCTACGGCGGCGACTTCCTGGCCGATAGCCCGTACGAGGAATGGACGACCCTGCCGCGCGAGAGGCTGCGGCTGGCCTATCTCGACATCCTCGACAGGCTCAGTTGCATTCGTCTAAGCCGTGAACAATTCGCAGCATGCGCCGCGTTGTGCCAGCTCATCCTGGCGCGTGATGCGTGCCGCGAGGACATTCACTGCCGGCTGATGCGCTGCTATGCCCGCCAGAATCAGTATCCGCTGGCAATACGGCAATACCAGGCTTGTGTCGAGGCATTGCGCGAAGAGCTCGGCGTCGAACCTGTAGAAGCCACCGTCACGCTATACGAGCGCCTCCGCCGCCACGAAGCCGTGTGAAGTGCACCGCGCCCCTCCATACGCGAGTCGCTTAATTCGAGCGGCGTCGAAATTAAGCGCTGCAACAGCGCCGATTAAGTGCGGTCGGATAGAAGTGTGTGTGCGCGCCGAAAGCCATACGGGCCCAATGGTCGAGGCGCTAGGGGGAGGTCTCCGAATAGACCTGAAATCCAATCAGTCAGATCGAAAAGGAGAAAGACAAATGGCACATATCAGTGTTCCCGCGGTGCTCGAACCCGCATACGACGGCGAGATGGACGTGCAAGTCATCGAGATCGCCGAGCCAGACACGCCGGTGCCCACCAATCACATCCGCACGACGCAGAACTGGCGCGTGCATGTGGAGTGGAAGATGCGCGGCGCGCTTGCAGCGTTCTTGGTGGACGAGTTTCGCCTGCGCGCCTTCTTGGAGTCCATCGGCCCAGGTGCCGAGCTGGCGCTACCGATCGCCGGCCCGCTCGTGGTCAGCACTATGGCCGGCGCGCTCAGCTTTCCCGGCGGCATCGCAACGCGCACTTACGCAGCAGACATCAACGTCCCGGCCGGCACCGTGCCTGCTGGCGTCTACAAGTTGGTGACCACGCTGCAGTTGCACGATGACGCGCCTCCGGGGGCGCCGTATCCCATCGCCGGGATGGTGGAAGGCCCATTCCTGAACTTCTTCAACCCAGGCCCGTAAACCGTCGCGATGAGCGGACAAAGCTCACACCACAGACCGTCGCTGCCAGCGGCCCTCGCGCTGGCAGCGACGCTTCGGGACAGACGTCCGGGGAGGCGAGGTCATGACCAAGAAGAAAACAGGCACCGGCAAGAGCAAAGCGCGCGGGCAACCGTCGCATACTGCATCGGCGGCGACGAGCCGCGACGCCGCAACGGGCGTCTTCTCCGCCAATGTCTTGGCCGCGCCCATAGCCGACAAGACATCCGAGGCACGCTCGACCGTCTCCGACCACCAGCGCTATGCTACTTTCACGCTAGAGCTGTTGCTGAATGAGGACGACATCGTGCGCCGCACCCGTGTCGCTCACGTTCAGTCGGGTGAGGAACAATCCTGGGCGGGATGGGACGATGTGTCCGTCATCGCATTCATCACAGAACGCGCGGGATTCCGCTCGGGCTTCCATGAGGAAGACCTTTTTGAGCCGCTGGAAGCCGCTACCCATGAAGCGGCACAGCTCCAACCAATCGCGCTCACCTTCGGCATTAGCGAGGTGGAATCTGCGCATACCAGAGCACCACACGTGAGCAGTCTAGTTCTCGAGTGCGGCGAGGCGCACGGCAATACCAGCTCGCTACAAGCCAATCAACCCTACCAGATTCGCCTCATGCTCGACTTTGCGGATGACACATCGGAAGCGCCCGAACGCGTCTATCGCTATTACGCCGTCGTCCAGGCCAAGCAGCTCGGCAGCCAACAACGCTTGCTCGTCGCCAGAGGACGCGGCACGCTAACAACCCCAACGAACGTTATCGAGCTGGCCGGTCGGGCGTTGCCATCAGGGCTGTATCGGCTGGAGACGGGCGTGCGCCTGGTACCGCTGTCACCGCCAGGCGGTCGCGCGCCCGCTGCAATTGATTCGTGGCTGGAAGGCGGGCTGTTACAGGTTTACTGAACGGCTATTCGTCGCTCGAATCATCGTTCGAGTCGTCGCCAAAATCCAATTGATCCAACCACTCCGACCATACCTCCAGTGCGCCGTTCGTCGCATCGTCGTCCTGTTGCGTCGCGCCATCCACATCGTCGAGTGGCGCGATTTCAGGGTGGCCCAACAGCAGGCCACCTTTGGATGCTGAATGATAGACATGTTCATCGCCCGCCTGCAGGATGATGCGTTTGTAGTGAGGTGGCCATTGCATTACAAAGTGTCGCCCACATTGTGGGCATATCCACTCATCCGCGCCAGATGGGTATGTCTTGACGAGCGTCATAACATGCTCGATATGGTTCGACGGTGCCGAATCGTTCATTTGTGCCATTCCTCCGTTGTTCATACCATAGTCGCTTTGCTGCGCTCCTGACTACCAACCGGACGGGTCATGCGCGAACAGCTGCGCAGATTATAAGATTGCGTGGTGATATAGGCCTATTTCGGCCGACCAGGAGGTTGACTTGACGCTGACTTCTAACGCACTGAAAACGCGCCAGGGTGTAAAGTGATCATCGAGGGGGCAACGAGCTGACCGCAACGCAAATTGACCGCACGCCAGGTGAGCCTTGCCTCAAAAGGAAGAGCGCTACGAATCGTGTGCTCTCGAAAATGCCAATTCATAGGAGGCAAAACAAATGGCTAGCAAAAATCAACCCGTTTCGACCGAGCGCTACTACTACGCTGATGGGCGCAAGGTGCCGCTGAACGTCTCGGCGCGCTTCTTGGCCATCCGCGGGACCGGCGAAGGGGCGTCGGCACGTAGTGCGGCGGCTGGCATCGCCGAGCGCCTGTCCACCATGTCCGCGCCGGCGCAGGTGCTGGAGGTGCCGGAGTACTCGCTCACGGTGATCGCGCTGCCGCCTGCGACCGCCGGCGCAGCGACGGCGAAGGCCGGGGAGGCCGGCTTGGAGACACTACGCGCCATGGTTGCTGCCGAGCCGGGCGTGGCTGCCGGCCCGCAGGTGTATGAGCCGGCGACCGGCGACACCGAAGTCGCCCTCGTGCCGGTCGGCGAAATCCTGGTCAAGTTCAAGCCGGACGCCGGCAAAGAAGCCCAGCGCAAGCTGCTGGACAAATACAACCTGGAGGTCAAGCGGCACGACTATCCAGAGCCGGGTGTAGACCTGGTGGTGGCCGAGAAAGATGACCTCGACATCATCAGCGTCGCGAATGCGCTGCAGGAGAACGCGCTGGTGGAGTTCGCCCAGCCGAACTTCGTCCATCTCGCGCCGCGGCTGGGCGAGGCACTGGCCAACGGCGCCCCGACGCACGCTTTGCGCGGGCCGATGGCCGAGGAGTTCAGCGCGTTCGATCGTTTCGCCGTGGCTGCACCCACCGAGGACGCAGGTGTGCTCGCCGGCCCGGCAGCGCCGTCCGACCCGGGGTTCGCCTCGCAGTGGAATTTGCGGAAGATCAAGGCGCCCGAAGCGTGGGAGATCTCGCCGGGCAGCCCTGGCATCTCCATCGCGATTCTCGACGAGGGCTGCGACATGACGCATGAGGACATCGTCTACAAGCTGCCGGGATACGACGCGTTCGCAGGCGACGACAACCCGCAGCCCGACGGCAACGACGCCCACGGCACAGCTTGCGCCGGCGTGGCCGCCATGCCGATCAACGGCAAAGGCGGCGTCGGCGTTGCGCCCGGCTGCAAGATCGTCGGCATTCGCATCGCCAAGGGCATCGGCGGCGGCTACTGGAGCACGACCGACGCCAAGGTGGCCGACGGCATCTACAAAGCCGTTCAAGCACCGCGCAGTGCCGATGTGCTGTCGAACTCGTATAGCGTCTCGCCCAGCACCGTGGTGACCAACGCGTTCAAGTATGCGCAGACGCACGGTCGCGGCGGCAAGGGCTGCCCCATCGCCGCCGCAGCGGGCAACAGCGACGCGCCGCCGGTGATCTACCCGGCTCGCCTGTCGCCGACCATCCCCGGCTTGATGGCTGTCAGCGCCACCAACGAGTGGGATCAGCGCAAGAGCAAGACCAGCCTAGACGGCGAGACGTGGTGGGGTTCGAGCTACGGCCCCGAAGTGGACTGTGCCGCGCCCGGTGTGCACATCTACGCGCCGGACATCACCGGCCCAGCCGGCTACAGCGGCGGCAAATACGTCCCTAACTTCAACGGGACCTCGTCGGCCACGCCGCATGTGGCCGGCCTAATGGCCTTGATCCTGTCGGTAGACCCAGAACTGCGCTCGTGGGAGGTGGAAGAGATCATCAAGCGGACGGCGGACGACCTCGGCCCGGCCGGTCGCGACCCGGAGTTTGGCTTCGGTCGCATCAACTGCCGCCGCGCGCTGGAGGCCGCCTCGAAGATCTGGTATGAGATCTCGGTCACCCCGGTCTTCCTCGGCGCGGGCAGAGAGTGCTACATGCGGATCAACGTGCGCATGTATAACCCCGGTATCAACACCGTCCGGCTGGATGCGCTCACGGTCACCTCGCACAACCCGACGTGGACGGCGGAGATTGACCGCTTCGAGTATCGCCCGAACCCGGGCAACGTGCTGGCGCCGTTCACCCATCAGGATGTGCGGTTCAACGGCATCCTGCTTAGGGCTAACGGCAACCAGTCGTCGTGGAGCTATCGTTGGGCGCTCAATTGGAGCTACACCTTCTGGCGGCCGAGCGCGCCCGGCCTGCCGCTCACGGCAGCGGTCAGCGCCGATGAGTCGTCCGGCATGCGCGTGAACGCCGATCCGGTGAAGGGCAGCCGCGACGGCGCGGCTTCGACCGGAGCGCCGGGGACGAGCCACTTGGCACCCCTGGCCCAAGAGGCAGTGGGCGATTCGATCACCGTGGATCGCCACACGCGCCAGATCACCATCGTGGTGCGGTGAACGGACAGTAGAACCTGAGGTTCTCCGAGACCCTCAGGTTCCACCCCGTTGGCATCACTGCGACGCAGAGGGGCCGGCTTCCACAGCCGGCTCTTCCGTTTCGCGGCCAGGTCGCGGGCGCAGGCCACCGTCCGGCGGCAACCAGGCCGCTTGCTGTTCGCGCCGGCGTGCCTCGCGCTCCATCTCCGCCACGATGCGCGCGACTTCCTCGAACGCGGCGCGCTGCTTGCGATACAGGTCGCTCTCGCTCATCACCAGCTTGCGCGCCACGTCGCGCACCTTCATGTTCTGCATGATCTTGAGTTCGAGGATGTTGTAGAGCATCCACTCGGCGGCGGTGAAGCTGCGCGTGCCGTCGGGCTTGAGGCGCTCGATCGCCTCGGCGAGCACGCGCCGCAGCGCTTTGGTGGCGTTGCCGTTCTCCTGTTTCATCGCCTCACTTACCACGCGCAGGTTGAGCAAGGGCGACTCGGCGAGCTTGGGTCCGCCCCAGTACTGGCTGAGCGCGTCGCGCACCAACTGGGTGAAATCGTCGTGGTTGTCCACCGGGACGCGCTCGAAGTCGGCGACGGTGGGCGCGGCGGGGTTGCGCGTGCCGGCCATGCGCCGTTGCATATCGTCCGCCTCCGGCACCAGCCGCTCCAACGCCTCGAACGCGCGGCGCTGTTTGGCCGCATCTTCCAGCGCGCGCGCGGCTTGCGACACCAATACGGCCACGCCTTCGCGCTCTTCGTCGCTCAAGTCCGGTTCGGCAGTGCGCGCGGCCAGCCCCATCACCCCCAGCACCTCATCATGATCCTGCGAGCGCAACGGGATCAACCAGTAGCCACCCCATACGATGAAGTCGTTTTCGACCTCGAAGGGGCGGCGAGACGTTACATGCTCACCATTCACTCCATTGGCAGCGCGACCAGGCTGGAGCGCTGTCGCCGAGCGCACGGCGTCGGGCGGCACGGGGAGCGCACCGTTCGCGCCGTCCGGTGCGAAGTTGCCGATGATCACGTTGATCGGCGCAGCGCAGGCGTCCTGCCCATCGGTCAGGCAGGTGGTGACGAACGCCGTGCGCGCCCGCAGCAGGTCGCACAGCGCGGCGAGGATGTTCTCCAGGTATTGGGTGAGGTCCGACGTCGTCATCAGCCGGGCGCTGAACTGCTGAAGGCGGCGCACCTCCTCGGCGTCGTCGCCGGCGATCAGGCGGTCGAGCGTGGGCTGCACCATGTCAATGAACCACTGCACCATCAGGATGATGGTCGCCGCAGCGACCAGGCCGATGAAGGTGCCGGGCAAATCGAGCCAGCGCTCGACGCGCGCGCTGATCACGAAAGCCGTGATGACCGCCGCCGCCGTCAGCGGCCCGCGAATGAGGTATTTCACCATGCGCCGCTTAATCACCCGGTCGGGCGCGCTGGCGCCGAAGTAGGCCACCGTATAGCCCATGAATGTGATCGCCGCACCGACACCCATGTTGACGAGCAGGATGGCAAGCCAGGGCAACAAGCGCGGGAAGGCCTCCGGCCAGCCGACCGGCAGCAAGTAGGGGAACATGCCGAGCGCCGGCGCAGCGAACGCGATCGCGAAGTAGGTCATGCGCCGCTTGCTCGTCGCAGTCAACGAACGCCGGCGTGCCTCGAAGACGTTGTACGTCGCCCAGGCGACGCTGCCGAAGTAGTAGAGCGTGAACGGGTAGAACAGCGGGCCCGGCGTGAGGTGCGCGAGCCCCTCGTTGGAGACGCCCGGCGTTGCGACGAGCGCCGTCGCCAGGATCAAGACGAACGTCGCGGCACCGATCGCATAGCCGATCCTCACCGCAAGCTGTCGCAGCGGTGAGCTATCGCCTGTAGCGCGCAACAACGAATCCGACAACGCCAGCGACGCCGCCGGAATGAACGCGATGCCGATCCATTGCAGGCGCAGCCAGAGTTCCGTGCTGTCGGTGCGCGGGTCGAGTTCTGACACTTGCGCCAGCAGGTCGCCCAAATACGTGCCGATGACGCACGCCAGGACGATGGCGTAGTCGCGCGCGATCGGGCTGCGCCGGTTGTAAAGCCCGATGTAGATCACCAGCGCAAACGCGGTGACGAGGATGCCGGTGACCGTGATCCGGTTGAGTAGTTGAACGGCGCCTAACACGGCGCCCATCAAGGCGTCCATACGATGAGTCAGCTGCGATTACTTGATTCTATATGCGAAGAACAAGGCGATGTCGCGGCCGGCGTAGTAATTATCGGCGTAGCCGCTGAAGCGCATGCCGCGCGTCTGGCAGAAGCGTGTAGCCGGGTAGTTCTTGGTCTGCAAGCTCAGCGTGACGCTGTGTAAACCGGCAGCCTTCGCTTGTGCGATGGCCGCGTGTAGCAGCTGGGTGCCGATGCCCTTGCGTCGCATGTGAGGCGCGACGGCGAAGGCCGGGATCCAGCCGGTGTTGTGCCACGGCAATAGCGCCATGCCGATGTAGCCGTAGATTTCATGGCTCGCCGGCGCCTGCATCACCCACAAGTAGTCGCAGCGGTGCAGGCAGCGCCGGAGCACCTGCGGCTCGTAGGGCGATGGGGTTTGGATCTGGCGCGGCAACTGCACCAGCCGGAAAGTGGCCGTCTGTTCGCCGGCGGCGTTCTGCCCGCTCATCTGCCAGACGTGATCGGTGGTGTAGCTGTGATCGAGCGCGAGGATGGCTTCCAGGTCGGCAAGTTCGGCGGGACGGATGCGCATGGTCAGGCGATTTTGATTTGGACGCTGCAATAGATGCCCGTGTCCTGCCCGGCTGCGTCCACCAACGACAGCCGCAGCGTGTAGATGCCGGGCGGGAAGAGAGAGGAGTCGAACCTGGGCATCAGCACACCGTCTTTGACGGCGTTGTAGTTCTCCCACAGAAAGGCCCAACCAGGGATGTTGGGACGAAGGATCTCGAGCTTGTAACGACCGACGCCGCCGGGGAAGTCCGCCGTGCCGCGCACGACGTAGATGCCGGACACGACTTCGCCCGCGGCCGGACTATCTATGCGCGCTGCAACAGGATTGGGACAGTCCCGGACCAGCACATCGGCCGGTGGGGCGGTCGGCGCTTCTGTGGGTGTAGGCAACGGCGTGGACGTCGCCGTCGGCTCCGGTCGCGCTGCGACGGCTCCCGGAGTAGGCGTCGCAGTGACGACCACGATGAACGGCAACTGATCTTGCGGTGGGGGCTGCGTGGGCGTGGGCGGCAGGGCCGGCGTTGCCGTTGGGGGAATCGGCGTTGGCGACGGGATCGGCGTCTCGGTCGGCGGGCTGACCGGCGTCGGCAGCGCCACGTTCGGATCCACCGTCGCGACCCCAGCCGGGGCCGCGGCCGGCGTCGCCGTCATCTGCAACAGCGCAGCGGAGAGGTCGGCAGTGGGCATCGGTGTCGGTTCCACGGCGTTCCCTTCGACCGTCGGCGTGAAGACGAGCGGGTTCTCGGCCACGCCCGACGGCGCTTCCGGCTCGGGCGCTGCGTTCGTCACGATCCAGATCACCAGGCCAAGGATCGCAAACAGGCCGGCTTTCACCCAAGCGTCCACAATGCGATTGACGATGGCGCTGCGCTCCAGCCGAAACATGGCCCGGCGTAATTCGCGCAGCGAACTCAGCCCGGTGAAGATGAATGCTGCGCAACAAATCGCGACGATCGCGATCAGCACCAGTCGCAGTTCGATCAGCAACCGCAGGATGACTTCCATTGAGCGCTTGACAACCGGCGGCCGGTGACCGGATCACCCGGGCCGCTCAGAGCAAATGCGGCAACACGCCGCGCACGATGGCGAATATCTTAGGCGCGATGCGTTTGCCCGCCTGCATCACTTCCTCATGGGAAGGCGGCTCACCCTCGTCCGCGCTCAGGCGCGCCACATTGGTGATGCCGCTGAGGCCGAGCACGTGCAGGCCGGCATGCCGCGCTACGAGCACCTCGTGCACCGTGGACATACCAACGGCGTCCGCGCCGATGGCGCGCAGGAAGCGTAACTCGGCCGGTGTCTCGAAGTTCGGCCCCGCCACGCACGCATAGACGCCCTGGCGCAGCACGACGCCGGCTTCCTGCGCGGCCTGTATCGCGCGCTGGCGCAGTTCGGGGTCGTAGGCGGTGGTCATTTCGGGAAAGCGCGGACCATACTCGTCCAGATTCGGCCCGATCAACGGGTTGTGGCCGGCCATGCCTACCAGGTTGATGTGATCGGTGATGAGCATCACATCGGCGACGTTGAATTCGCGGTTGATGCCGCCGGCGGCATTGGTGACAATCGTGTGCGTCGCACCCATCGCGCGCGCCACGCGCACCGGCAAGGTGACCTGCCACAGCGGATGCCCCTCGTAGAAGTGCATCCGCCCCTGCATGATGGCGACCGGCACGCCGAACAGTGTGCCGATCACGAACTGGCCCTTGTGGCCTGGGACGGTAGATCGCGCGAAGCCGGGGATGTCGGCATAAGGGACACACGTGGCGTCGGCCACTTCGTCGGCCAGCGCCCCAAGGCCGCTGCCAAGGATGATGAGCACGCGCCACGGGCGCGCGTCTAGACGACGCAGGTATGCCGATGCAGCTTCAACAGATTCACGCGTCGCCTGTATGGAAGCCGCTACATTCGCCATGAGACGTAGGCGACTATAGCGCGACGCACACGGCGATGCAACTGGTTTTTACTCCGAGCTTACCGGGCAGCTAGGAGTTGACAGGGACGAGCTTGTTCTCTTTGTCTTGTCGAGGCCGATACATCTGCGTCGTTGCTAGGTTGGCGTGGCCGAGCCATTCCTGCACGCGCCGGATGTCCTCGCCATTGTTCAGCATGTGTGCCGCGCGCGAGTGGCGCAGGGTGTGTGGCGTTAGCTCACCCTCGATGCCGGCCTCCTGGGCATGCTGGCGTGTGAGTTGCCACACCGCCTGGCGCGTCAGCTTGCTGCCCAGCGGGTTGACGAACACGAAGTCGGTGTTCGCATCGTTCACCATATCGCCGCGCGCGTTCTCCAGATAATCTCGCAGCGCCGCTGCCGCCTGCGGCGTGAGCGGGATGGTGCGCTGGCGCGTGCCGCGCCCGGCGCAACGCACGGTGTTCGTTTCGAAGTCCACATCGCTCAGGCGCAGGCTGATGGCCTCCGATACGCGCATGCCGGTCGCATAGATCACTTCGAGCAGCGCCCGGTCGCGCAACGAACGCGGCGGCGGCATCTTCGAGGCGCTCTCGAACAGGCGGGTCACCTCTTCTTCGCTCAGCAAGCGGGGCGTGCGCTTCTCCACCCTCGGCGAACGTAGCCGCAGCGTCGGATCCTCCGATACCAGCCCGCGCTGGCTCAGCCAGTGGAAGAAAGTCTTCAACGCAGCGACTTTGCGCGCGGTGGTCGAGGCCGTGTAGTTCTGTTCTGCGAGTCGCTGAACATAGGCCTCCATCATTTCGGTGGTTACGTTCGACCAATTCGCATCATGAGGCAACGTCGCACCCAGATAGTTAGTGAACTGCGTGAGGTCGTTGCGATAGGCCATGATCGTATTGGCCGAAGCGCCGCGTTCTGTCTGAAGGGATGCCAAGAACTCGTCAACCGTGCTGCGCCATTCCATAAGTGGTCACCTTGCGCAGATTATACAGGACGCTTGATGCGGGTGCATTTGAAGCTCACGCGCTCGGAGCGCGTTGAGCGCTTAACTCCCTCGCGCGATCAGCCGTGTGCCATCGCTCGTGTACGCAATTTGCCGCATGTCCTTGAGGTTGACCACGCGAATGCGCGGATCGAGCCCTGCCGGCGGTGCGCCTGGCGCATCTGCCCAGACAATCCAACGAGGTCGCGCATTGTTCAGCTTCGCCGCATCGGCTTTGGCCGGGCCGAGGAAGATCACGTCTTGTCTCGTAGGATGGCTGATTGCCCGGTGATTGCCGACCAGATCCATGGTCACTGCGCCGTGGATCAGGCGCGCGCCAATGACTTGCAGGCCATCGCGCCCTGGCACGCGCGTTTCGATCACGACGGACACGTTCGCATCCAGCGTGAGCGACATGCCCGGTGAAGCCGTCATCACGCGTGCGACGTTCGACGCAAGGGCACGCTGCCATTCGGCCAACGATTCACCCTCCGCTTCGTCGCCGCCGGGCATGAGGAGCGTCCCGATACGATAGCGATGAAGCAACGGAAGCGCATCGCTGCGACTGCGCTCGCTGCGCTGCGGCACAATCAACAGCTCGACCTCGCGATCCCAGACCGGCGCAACGCGATCGAGGAGCGCAGCCACATCGCCGCCGCCAGCGAACACGACCTGTTTGCCCGATGGCGACTGGATGACGGCGCTGCTGCCTATGAAGATCACATGCAGTTTGCCGTCCGGGCGTTGGAACCAATACACGCTACCCAGCACGATGGCGACGAACGCGATGCCCAAGATTGCCGTCGTCTTGATGTTCGAACGGATCAGGCCGGCGATGGCGCGCCGTTCGGAAGCCGGCTGCAGCGCAAGGGTGGTGAGCGCCAGCAAGACGAGATAATATGCCAGCACCGCCGGCGGGCCGAAGCCATATACCGGAACTACTGCCGCCGTGAACCCGCTCAGCCATTGAATGATGCGAATGGTGGCGGTAAGGAAAGCATAGGCCGGCAGCGCCACGAGCGCGCCGATTGCGTGCGGGGTGAAGAGCGCGACGAACGCGGCGAGCCCGCCGAGGATCATGATCGGCGGTTGCAAGGGCAGGATAAGCACGTTGGCCAGCAAGGCGATGTTCGAGAACTGGCTGTAGGTCACGAGGATGAGCGGCAACGTTGTCAGTTGCGCCGCCAGCGTCACCAGCGCGCCATCCAGGATGAGCATCGTCGCTTTCTGCGCATGATCGTTGCGCAGGCGCGATTGCACCCACGCCCGCACCGGCCTAGACAGACGATCGGCATAGAGCACCAGCCCCAGCGTCGCCATGAAGCTGAGTTGAAAGCCGAGGTCGAACAGCGTATGCGGGTTGGCGACGAGCATCAGGCACGCTGCTGTGCACAGCGTGTTCAACGTGAACCCTTTGCGCCAGAACAACGCGCCGAACAACCCGATACCGGCCATGACGGCGGCGCGCACCACCGAGGCCGACGCGCCGACGAAGACCGCATACAACGCGATCGCGGGAATGGCAAACAGCGCCGCCCGACGCGGGTTGAGTAGCCGGCCGAGCAGCGGGATCACCAGCGCAATGACGACGCTGACGTTGAAGCCGGAGATGGCGACGATGTGCGACGTACCGGTGCGCCGGAATGCCTCGTGTATGTCTTCGGGAATATCTTTGTCATCGCCGATCAAGATGCCGTTTAGCAGCGCCGATTCCGGCTTGGGCAGCATCCGCCGGACGGTTTGGCGCACCGCATCCTTTACGTCGAGCAAACGGGCGAAGACCGGGTTGCCATAGCCTTCACCGATGCGCGCCAGGCTGCGTGGCCGCGACATCAACGAGAACACGCCCTGCCGGGCGAGATACTCGCGATAATCGAATGTGCTCATGCGCGGCGGCGCGTCGAGCAGGCCATCGGCGCGCACGACCTCGCCATACCGCCAGCGCATCGCGCCGGGTGCGGCAGGCATGCGGATGAGCACCAAGTCGCCGAGCGAATCGTCGCGGCCGGTTGCGCCGACCACGTGCTTCGGCTGCACGCGCAAATTCGTGTGTGTCGGCCGCACGTCCGGCTCGGCGACGATGACGCCTTCCAGCGTCACGCGCTGACCGTTATAGCGCGCAATCGAATTCGGAGCAGGTAGCGGCGCGCTCAGGGTGTATCGCAGCGCGCCGAACGCGACCAACGCGCAAAATGCTGCCACCCCGATGACCTCAGGAGCGCTTCGCAGCTGCCAGGCACCGAACGCCGCCAACAGGCCGACGCCGAGCGCCAACGCCGGCAACCAGGCCGGCATCGGAAACTGCGACGCCAGCCAGATGCCGGCAGCGACCGCAAGGGCGATCGGGACGAACGGCGAACTGCGCGTTACCCCATGGTCGAAGCGTAGCCGCTGCCGGAGTCCGAGCCATCAGAAGAACCGTTTGATGATTCCCAGCGCCCCTTGCTTCCACGGCACGCGGTGCGAGACCCCCGATTTGTTAGCGAACTTCTCGTAGTTATCCAGATACCATCGGTAGTTCCTGAGCAGCGCATCCTTGTTGGAGTACTTCGGCTTGAAGCCGAGCACGCGCTCCGCTTTCTCAATGGACACGAACGAGTCTTTGGCGATCGTCTCGTACACCCACTTATACAACGGCGAGAGCTTGAACGCCTCCAGCACGCGCAGACCCCAGATCATCGGCTCGGCCGGAAAGGGCTTGACTTTCTTGCCGTGGCCGGCGTAGTCGAGCACGGCTTGAAAGTCCTCGGCCACCGTGCCGAACTCCTTAGCGCCGATGTTGAACGTGTCGTTGGTCTTCTCACAGGGCAGGGTGCAGCACAGGTAGATCGCGTCGCACAGATCCTCCACGTCGAGGTATTGGTAGCGATTCTTGCCGTTGCCGAGCACGGGGAAGCTGCGCCCATCGCGTGCCCAGTCGTAGAGCAAGGCAAACACGCCCAAGCGCTCCGGACCGATGAACGACTTGGGGCGGATAATCGGGATGCACATACCCTTCTCGCGATACTCCAGACAGATGCGCTCGGCCTCGATCTTGGCTTCGCCGTATGGGCCGACGCCTTGCAGCTTGTCATCCTCGCAGAGCGGGTGATGATCCGGAATGCCGTAGACCGCAGTCGAGGAGATGTGAATGAGCCGCTCCACGCTGGCCTGATAGGCCGCATCCACCACGTTGCGCGTGCCGACGATGTCGGTAGTGTAGATGTCCTCTTTGGAATAGAGGGGCAGCGCCGCAGCGGTATGCACGACGATGTTCACGCCGGACATGGCGCGGTCCAGCGCAGCGCGGTCGCGAATGTCCGCCTGGATGAAGGTGATGCGGTCGCGCTCCGGATAGTCGAAGTCCGCGATGTCGTAGCAGATCACCTCGTGCGCCTTGTTCAGTAGATAGCGCGTCAGGTTGATGCCCAAGAAGCCCGATCCACCGGTGATCAGGAATCTCATAGCGCCCTCCAGCTTGCGCCGTCGCTCGCCACACACGCATAGACCTTCGGCTCGCGGCCGGTGCGCTGCGGATACTCGCGCGCGATGGCCTGTGCCAGCGCGCCGGCCTGGGCGTCGCTCACCAAGGCGATGGCACAACCGCCGAAGCCTGCGCCGGTCATGCGCGCGCCATATACGCCGGGGACGCGCCGGGCGATGTCCACGACCGTGTCCAGCTCCGTGCTGCTCACCGCATACCAGTCGCGCAGGCTGTCGTGCGATTGGTTCATCAGCCGGCCGAACGTCGCTACGTCGTTCGCGCGCAGCGCAGCGACGGCATCGAGCACGCGCTGGTTCTCGTAGACCACGTGCGCGGCGCGGCGCGCAATCAGGTCGGGCAACTCGCCGCGCCGCCGCTCGAAGGTTTCGACCGACACATCGCGCAGCGCCGACACGCCGAGCGCATGGGCTGCCTGTTCACACTGGGCGCGGCGCTCGTTGTAGGCACTGGCGGCCAGGCTGCGCGGCGCAGACGTATCTACGACCAGCACGGTCACGCCCTTGGGCATCGGCGTCAGTGCGTAGGCCAGCGAGCGGCAATCAATGAACAGCGCATGGCCGGCTTTGCCCAGCGACGAGATGAACTGATCCATGATGCCGCAGTTCACGCCGACGAACTCGTTTTCGGCGCGTTGAGCCAGCCGGGCGGCCTGTGCGCCATCCAAGGCCAGCGGTGCCGGCCCATTCGCCCCTGCGGCGGTGAACGCCATCAGGGTCGCCATCTCGATGGCTGCCGACGACGACAGCCCGCTGCCGATGGGCACCTCGCCGTAGATCACGCCATCGAAGCCGCGGAGGGTAAAGCCGGCCTGCTGTAATACGTCGGCCACGCCGCGCGCATAGTTGCTCCAAGCGCCGTCGTGCGCCTTCGCGATGCGCTCGAGTGCGAAGTCGGCTTCGTCGCCGAAGTTGACGGAGCGCAGCCGCACGACGCGGTCGTCCCGCGGCGCGCCGACGATGGTCACATCGCGATCAATCGCCATCGGCAGCACGAAGCCGTCGTTGTAGTCGGTGTGCTCACCGATCAGGTTCACGCGCCCAGGCGCACGCGCGGCGAAAGCCGGCTGCCGTCCGAAGTTCTGCTCGAAGTGTGCGACGAGTTCTGTAACGTTCATGACAGCGCGAAAGTGTAACAAAAAAAAGAAGCCAGGCTTCTCGATGAAGCCTGGCTTCTTGGCGCACGGGGTTGCGATGCGCTTCAGGGCACGAACAGCGTGACGTTGTTCAGGAGCGCGGCGAGGGAAGCGATGACGAACATCACGCCGACGACCATGAGGAACCCGCCGATGAAGCGCACGAAGCGCCACGTGTCATCCGGCCCGAAGGCTTCATTGATGCGGCCGGCGAGCGGCATGCTGATCGCCTTCTCCCGCGGCAGCAGCAAGGTGGCGAAGCCGCACACGAAGAGCAGGCCGGCGACGGCGAGTCCGATGAACGGGCTCCAAATCTGGAAAGTGCTCATGAACGACCTCCTAAAAAGATGAATGAGAGCGATAAATCCTGTTGCGCGACTGCGCATGACATATTGTACTATCGCTTAGGTGAATTGGGTGCATGGGGTGCATTTCACAATGGGAGAACGCGCGGACTGGCTAGCAGCGGTGTTCGCCTCAGTCGCGCTGGGATAAATCCCGACGCTGAGCATACGGGCCAGCCGCGCGCATCCCGCCCCCTTTCAGCCCAGGCGTTTACGCTGGGGCAGACGTATTCGCCAGGGCGCGCTCCGCCCATTCGCGACATATCTAGGCGCGGAACGGAGTCTGCGCCCTACCCGCGAATTTTGCCTCTATGCACGAATGCACCCGAATCCGTGGCCTGACGACGCGCGCGATCTCATTCGGACGACTTCTTGGCGCGTTCGCGTGTGCGGCGTTCGGCTTGTTCGCGCCGCCATTTGGCGATCTCGGCATGATTGCCGCTCAGCAACACATCCGGCACGCGCCAGCCGCGAAACTCCGCCGGGCGGGTATAGTGCGGATATTCCAGCAGGCCCGCTGCGTGCGATTCCTCGTCCGGCACGCCGGGCGGCAACACGCCGGGCACCAGCCGCGCCACGGCGTCAATCACCACCATGGCCGGCAGCTCGCCGCCGGTCAATATGTAGTCGCCGATGCTGATCTCGTCGGTGCACAAGTGCTCGCGCACGCGCTCGTCCACGCCCTCGTAGTGGCCGCAGATCAACGCCAGGCGCGGATGTTGCACGAGTTCCTTCGCGATCGCCTGGGTAAACGTGCGCCCGCTGGCGCTCATCAAAATGATGGGGGTTTTGGGGCGCGGAGCGTGGATCGTGGATCGCGGATCGCGTTCGTCTGCCAGGACGCTCTCGACGGCGGCGAAGATCGGCTCGGGTTTCATCACCATACCGCCCCCTCCGCCGTAGGCCATGTCGTCGGTGATCTTGTGTTTGCCGACGCCGTAATCGCGGATATTGTGGATGTGAATCTCGATCAAGCCGGCGTCTATCGCGCGCTTGATGATGCTTTCGCCGAACGGACCGGCGAACATGCCGGGGAAGAGGGTAAACACATCGAAGCGCATCTTCCGACTCTCGAATCACCGCTCACAATTACGATTTGCAATTTGCGATTGACGATACACGTTCCACAATCCACGTCTACAGTTCATGTCCTCTCACCGTCCCTCGTTCAACGCCCGCACCGCCTTCAGGTCGCCCACGACGTAGTAGCGCTCGCCGGGCTGCACAACGTGGTCGCGCGCAGGTCGCATCTGGATGCCATTGCCTGACCATGCGCCGATGATGGCACATTGCAACTCGTTTTCGATTTGTTCCAACGTCTTACCGATGAAGGGCGAGGTGGATTCGAAGGTGACCGTGCTGACGTTGAGCAACTGCCCTTCCAGCTTGAACGAATAATCTACGCGCGTGCGCGTGGCGGCTGCAGCAAAGGCCGGTGCAGCCAGCGCCGAGACGCTGAACACCGTCTTGATGTTGAAGCCCTTAGACACGTTCTGCGCCAGCTTGGCGTCGAACATGCGCAGCACGACTTTGATGTTGGGGTTCAGCTCGCGCGCGTCGAGGCCGATGTCGAGGTTGGTCAACTCGTCGCTGGTGCACGCGACGATGGCCGAGGCGCGCTCGACGCCGGCCTCGATCAGCGTCTGCTTGCGGCGCGCATCGCCGAGGATGATCGGGACGCCGGCGCGGCGCAAATGATCGAGCCATTCCTCATCTGCCCGCTGGTTGACGCCGACGACGGCTTCTCCAAACTCGAGCAGTTCGTTGATCACTCGGTAGCCGACGCGGCCAATGCCGCAGACGATGATGTGTCCGTGAAACGTGGATGCAATCGCCACTTGCCGCTCCTTTGGATCGCCGATGAGCTGGATGACGCGCGCTGCGCCGCCGGCCAGGGCGATCAGGCCGCCGAGCATGATCGCGCCGGATGCGAGTTGTAACGGCAACGACTCCGGCAGGTCATCCGGCCCGGCCTGCAGCGTGATGAGATTGAGCACATACAGCAGCGCCCGCAGCGGGTTCGCATGCGTTCCGGTGAGCCAAAAGAGCAGTGTGCCGCCGACAAGCACCGTGGCCAGGATCAGCAGGGGCCAGCGCGTTTTGTAGAGCGCGGCGAGGACAATGCGCGCCGCTGCCTCGACCCGCCAGAAGCGCGGAAGCCCTGGCAGGCGGCCGGCGGCGGCCCACTGCGGCTTCGCGTTCACTTCTTCGCCGGTGCGTTCGACTTCCCCTTGGACTGCTTCGCTTGCTGCGCCCTCGGCTGGCTGGCTTCCTGCTCCATGCGCGCTAGGCGCTGCATGTAGTCCAGCGGATGGCTGATTGCAGCCGGGATGATGCGGATCTCTACGCCGGGCGCAACCTCGATGCGCGCCAAATCCTCCTCGCGGTTCAGATAGGTGAGTTTCCCGATTACGCCGCCGACCGTGACGATTTGCTCACCGATTTTCAACTCTTCGATGACCTTCTCTTGGTTCTTGCGGGCACGGTTTTGTGGCACGACCACAATCACCCACACCAAGATGAACACGAACGCAATCGTAATCGCCAATATGACAACCGCCAGGGTCAAGTCCATGGTCGGGATTATAGCGAGCGCGATCTACAAGTAATTCGGCACTGAGCAACCACTGGTTTCCTCGAGCAGCCTGGTCGGTGAACGCATATAATCTCGTCGCAATGCACTTCACCGGCCGCTGCTGGGTGTACGGCGACGATGTGAACACCGACGTCATCTTTCCGGGGAAGTACACCTACACCCTCACCGACATCAATCAATTCGCTGCGCACGCGCTGGAAGATCTCGACCCAGACTTCGCCAAGCAGGTGCAGCCGGGCGACATCATCGTCGGCGGCAAGAACTTTGGTTGCGGTTCGTCGCGCGAACAGGCAGCGGTGTGCATCAAGATGTGTGGCGTGCGCGTCATCGTCGCCAAGTCGTTCGCCCGCATCTTCTTCCGCAACTGCATCAACAACGGCGTGCTGCCGATTGTCTGCCCCGAAGCCGTGGACGCGATTCGCAAGGACGATGTCATCACAGTTGATTTAGAGCGGAGTGTCATTCGGGTCGGTAGTGTCAATGGTGTCCGTGGGGTTGGATCGTCCGGCACTGCCGACCCTATCGCCACCAGCGATACCGGTAGCGTCAGAACCTTCTCCTTTCCCCCCTTGAGCGCGTCGGTCATGGCGATCATCGAGGCCGGCGGGCTGATCCCCATGCTGCGCCGCAAGCTGGGCACCGAACATCTGCCCATGCCGGAGGTCAAGTTCGTCGCGGAATAAGGCCCGGACTTTAACCTTAGCGCTCAATGAAATTAGCATTAAAATCGAGCAAGGTCGAGCGGAGTCTATCCGCAGCCATCCCTCAAGTAGCAAGGAGAAAGAGACTATGAGTCGCAAAACCTTTGTCACGATGAGCGGCGTCGTGGTGGCTGCCTCGATACTGCTCGCGGCGTGCGCCCAGCCCGTCGCACCGGCGCAGCCTCAGGTCATTCGAGAGACCGTCGAGGTTGTCAAGGAAGTCGTCAAAGAAAAGGTCGTCGAGGTCGAGAAGACCGTTGTAGTCGAAGCCACGCCGGTCCCCACCGAGAAGCCCAAAGTGCTGCGCATCAACCTGGGCACGTATCCCGACGTCATTGATCCCCAGAAGTCCTCTTTCGTCAATGAGATCGCCCACCTCAAGCTGATCTACGAGGGCCTGACCAAGCTGAACGAGAAGCTGGAGACCGTGCCCGGTGCTGCCGAGAAATGGGAATACAACGCGGACGCCACCGAGCTGACCTTCACGCTGCGCAAGGGCCTGAAGTACAGCGACGGTACACCGCTGAACGCCAAGCGCTTCGAGTATTCGATCATTCGCAACATCAATCCGGCGACCGCGGGCGAGTATGCCACGATCACCAACGAGATCGCCGGCGCGCCGGAGTGGCAGGGCGCCGAGACCGATGAGGACAAGAAGAAGTTCGAAGAACAAGTGCGCCAGAGCGTGCAGGCACTCGATTCATCCGGCCAACCGTGCAAGGACTATGAGCAGGAGGACTGCCTGACGCTGAAACTGAAGCTGTCTAAGCCTGCGCCTTACTTCCACACCGTGATGAGCCTGTGGGTCACCTATCCGGCCAAGCAGGAGAACATCGAGGAAGGCGGCGAGAACTGGTGGAACAGCTCCAAGTTCCACACGGGCAACGGCCCGTTCATCCTCAAGAGCCTCGAGCCCTTCGTGAAGGGCGTGTTCGTGCCCAACCCAAATTACTGGGGCGATGTGCCGAAGGTGAGCATCGAATACCAATACATCACCGACTCGAACGTCGCCTTCCAGGCCTACAAGAATGACGAGTTCGACATTGTCGCGTTGGCTGCCGAGGACTATCAAGCAGTGATAGCGGATCCGGAGCTGAGCAAGCAGGCGATGATCTATCCCGGCTCATGCACGATTGCGCTGCAGTTCCGCAATTTCAAGGAGCCGTTCACCGACCCCAAGGTGCGCGCGGCGTTCTCATATGCGCTCGACCGCGAGCGCTGGGTGAAGGATGTGCTGCAAGGTCTGGGCTCGCCGGCGCTGACATGGATTCCGCCGGGCTTCCCTGGCTTCAAGGAGGGCGAGACGCGCTTCGCCTACGATCCTGAGAAGGCCAAGCAGCTCATCACCGAATCTTCCTATGGTTCGGTCGCCAATCTGCCGCCGATCGTGCTCACCTTCGGTGACACGCCGCGCAACCGCGTGCGCTATGAGTGGCTGGGCGCGCGCTTCAAGGAAATCTTCGGCGACGAGCTCAAGCTGGAGCTGAAGCCGGTCGAGCCGACGGCCTTCACCGCTAAGCAGAAGGATCGCGAGAGCGACCTGCAGATGTTCATCGGTGGCTGGTGCGCCGACTACCCCGACCCACAGAACTGGTTGAGCGTGTACTTCGAGGGCAGCACCACCTTCGCCGATCGCATCGGCTTCAAGGATGAGGAGTTCGACAAGCTGATCGCCCAGGCCGATGTCGAACTCGATCCGGCCAAGCGTGCCGAGCTGTATCAGAAGGCTCAGGACCGCCTGGTGGATGCCAACCCAGTAGCCTTCTTCTGGAACAACGTCAACGCCTACATGGTCAAGCCATGGGTGAAAGGCATCGTCACCACTTCGCAAGACGCCGACTGGCCGGGTTCGACCGTGCCCGCGACGATTGACATTGACGTGTCCATGCTGCCGAACTAAGGGCTGGGCGCGTCGTGGCGACAGAAACCAGGTTTCTCATATAGAAACCTGGTTTCTGTTTACCTCTGGACATGACGACCTTTCTGGCACGGCGCTTTCTCTGGTTCATCCCGGTGTTGTTCGTCGTCGCGCTCATCACGTTCGTGTTGATGAAAGCGGCGCCCGGCGGCCCGTGGGATCGCGACCCCGAATCGAAGCAAGTAGATCCGCGCACACAAGAGCTGTTGGCGCGTCAGTATGGCCTGGACAAGCCGGCCTGGCGGCAGTTCATCGGTTACCTCATCGGCGACTTCGATGATGAGGGCCAGTTTGTGTGCGGCGCGGTATGCGGTAACCTCGGTCCATCGTATCGCCAGCGTGGCAAGACGGTGCAGCAAATTCTGTTCCAACCGCCGCCCGAGAAGAGTTTCTTCGACTCGAAGTTCGGCCACACCCTGCGCCTGGCCGTTTTGGCATTGGCATTCGCTTTAGTCGTCGGTATCCCCGCCGGCGTGTTCTCGGCGCTCCGGCAAAACTCGTGGATTGACTACGCGCTCACATTCATCACGAACATCGGGATCGCCGTGCCTAGTTTCGTGGTTGCGTTCTTCTCTATTCTCATCTTCGCCGTGGGGCTGAAGCTGATGCCGGTGGTGCAAAAGTCCTGGGCGGGCATCGCCCCGTTCATCATCCCGGCCATCGTGTTCGGCTTCGGCACAATGGCGCAGACGGCACGGCTGATGCGCTCGACCATGCTCGACGTGATGCGCCAGGATTACGTGCGCACCGCGCGCGCGAAGGGCCTGGTAGAGCAGGCGGTGATTTGGAAGCACATGCTGCGCAACGCGCTCATCCCGGTCATCACCACGCTGGGTCCGGCGGTCGCGGGGTTGCTCACCGGTTCGATTGTCATTGAGAACATCTTCGGCGTGCCGGGCGTCGGGCGCGATTTCATCCAGTCCATCGGCAACCGTGATTACTCGATGATCATGGGCACGACGCTGTTCTACGTGATATTGATTCTGCTAGGCAACCTGAGCGTGGATATCCTCTACGGCGTGGTAGATCCGCGCATTCGTGTGGAGTGACGCATGGCCCAGGCAACTACCTCTCTGCCTCGCGCCGCGTCGTCTGCCGCGCCGGCCATACCGTCGCAAGGGCAATGGACACTGGCCTGGCGGCGTCTGCGCCGCAACCGTGCTGCGGTGGTCGGCGGCGTGCTCGTGGTGATCTATATCACATTGGCGATCTTTGCTTCATCGCTCGCACCTCACAACCCGATCAAGGACTACGGCGCGTCCAAAGCTTTCTTACCACCCTTCTGGCAATCCGAATCTCCGGCTGGCAAAGCGTTCGATCCGAGCTTCCCACTCGGCACCGACCAGCAGGGGCGCGATGTGCTCAGCCGTATCCTGTACGGCACACGCACGTCCATCGTCGCCGGCGTGTTGCCGGTGACGATCGTCGTGCTGATCGGGGCGACGCTCGGTTTCGTCTCCGGCTACTTGGGCGGCAGCGCCGACAACCTGTTAATGCGCATCACCGACATCTTCTACGCCATACCCACCGAACTACTGCTGATTCTGGTGATGGTGACGCTGGGCGACACGTCGCTTGGCAAAGCGGCCAACGGTGTGCCCTTGTTCCTGTTGGCGTTGGCAGCGGTATCATGGTCGGGATTAGCGCGCTTGATGCGCGGCTCGGCGCTTGCGCTGAAGAACCTGGCTTTCGTCGAGGCGGCGCAGAGCCTCGGTGCGTCGCGCGCGCACATCATCGCGCGCCATATCCTACCGAATAGCGTTGGTGTGCTGGTAGTGTGGATTGCCTTTGCTATCCCGCGCTTCATCATCGCCGAAGCGATCCTGGGCTACATCGGCTTGGGCTTGCGACCCTCACTCAATCCCAACGACTTCTTCATCACCAGTTGGGGACGGCTCTTCCTCGACGCCTACTCGATCATCGGCAGTCAGCCGGGCTTTCTACTCTCGGTCGCCATCGTCGTCTCGGTGCTGGTGATTTCATTTACCTTCCTGGGCGATGGATTGCGCGACGCGCTCGACCCGCGCATGAAGAAGTGACGCCCTGCCAACGCGACGAACGTCAACCAGAGCATCCCTCCAACGATTGTGATGATCAGACCAATACGAATGCTCTGCGGCTCGTAGCGAAACGTCACCTCGCGCGCGCCGGCGGGCAGGGGAATAGCGCGGAAGAGTACGTCGGCACACGCGATCGGCATCTCGACGCCGTCCACGCGGGCGACCCAGCCGGGGAAGCACGCGTCGCGCAGGATGAGGCGGTACGGCAAACTTTTTGGCGTCGGCTCGGGGAAACGAATGCGCACGAACTCGGGCCGCTCTTCAACGATCTCCCCACCGACGTGCTCGATGCCAATCGGCGCACTCTGCCCACTTTGCAACGCGACGCGCGGCGCGCGCCGCAGGTTCTCGTAGATCTTCACGTCGCCGGAGTGAACCAGACGCATATCGTGATCGCCCGTCACCATCTGCAAGTGAAACGTCCCATCGGTCTCATCAATGCCGGTCATGCCGCGCAGCGTGATGCGCGCATCGTCGGCGCTTTGGAGGCTTCGCAGAGAGATGACAAGCGGCGTCTTTCGCCTCTCCCATCGCAGGCGCACGCCGAAGTAAGGCGTGCGCGGCTCGCCGGCGCGAATCTCGAAGGTCTGTATCTCGCCGCTGCTGAAACGCACTTCCGCCGTTGCGATGGCTTCGCCGGCTTGCGCGTTTTCGGCGCTCAGCACCAGCCCCAGCGCCGTGGACGGAAAGGGGCGCAGCGGGATGCCGGCAGTGATCGGGGTGATCTGCGTGCCGAACAGCAGGTCGTAATACACGCCATCGAGAAAGACATCCTGCGTCTTGTCGGCGATGAGGTAGCGCACGGCCATCTGCTCCAGCCAGTGGTTGGCCGGTGGGCCGGTCAACCACTCACGCAGCCGGCCGTCTATCGTGCCGGCGGGTGCCGTCGCAAACTGACGCACGAACTCGGCGTAGCGTCGCGTCGGCAATAGCCCGCCGTCATAGCCGTCCACGCCGGGCAGCCGGTAATACAACGATAGGTTGGGCGACATGATCTCCTTGTGCTTGGCAGCAATCAGCCGGTCATAGATTTCGTCCGCGCTGAGCGACGCGCCGAAGAGCAGCTCTTGTTCGACCTTGTCGCCGGGATCGAAGAAGAGCGAGGACAGCGCCAGGATGCGGCCGGTGCGCATCGTCCCTGCTTCGGCCTCGGCCAGCAAGTGCGCCGTCGCCGGCCGCAGAGAGGTGAGCGCCTGCCGGTCGGCTGCACGCGCGTAGGGTTGGAATTGCGAGGCGGCCAGCAGTTCGAGCGCGAGGATGAGAAAGAAGAGGTTGGGGATTAGAGACTGGAGATTGCGATTCAATCTCCAATCTCCTATCTCCAATCTCCATGCACACGCGACCCACACCGTCACCGTTCCCAGCGCCACGATCCAGCCCATCATCACGTTGCGATCAGGCAGCGCGCGGTACTCCGGCTCCGGCGAGAGACGCGCGCCGATGAGCAAGCCGGCAATCCACAGGCCGATCAGCGCAAGCCAGGCGATGAACCAACTGCGCGCCTGCGTCGTGCTCAGGCCGTGCTGTAAACGCTGCACGCCCAGGCCGACGAGGAGCGCCGCGCCTAGCGCGAACACGATCAGCCAGCGCGCCTGCGCGCGGAACAGGTTGAAGCCGGGAATGAAGCGATACAGGATGCCGAACAGCGGCGTGGCCACACCCAACGCCAGCACGAAGCCGATCACGACGAGAATCAAAGGAAGGAGATTAGAGATCGGAGATTGAGCCTCTTCACGAGCTTGCACCCCTAATCTCCAATCTCTAATCCCTAATCCACCGAGTAACGCCAACGCCAGCCCGCTCGCACCGAGGTAGGCGACATACTCTGCAAACAGCGGATCGCCGTAGGTTGGCATGAGCGCCCGCGCAATCACCCATGGCCGCCAGGAGAACGACGCCGCCTCGTTGAAGGGCAAGCCGCCGGCGCGTGCCGACTCGCGCGAGAGTTCGAGCGTAGGCAGCAACTGGACGCCGCAGATCGCGGCAGCAAGGATGGCCGCCGCAATGACAACGAGTAGTGGCGTTGCAGCACGGGACGTCGCCTCCACATTGAGCGGCCGGCTACGCCACAGCCCGGCAATCGTCAAGATGAGCGCGATCAGCCCCAGCGTCACCAGGCTGATGTAGAGCGATTGCATGTGGCCGGCCAGGATTTGCAACGCAATCACCAGCGCCAGCCCTGCCCCATTCCCGACCTGACCGACTTGATTGACCTGACTCACTTGATTGATTCGGGCAGCCTGCCCCGCTGTCCCGATGACTAACAGCGCGCCGACCGGCAGCCACGCCAACGCCTGAAGCTGGTTCAGGTGTTCCACCTGCGCGCCGAGGTAGCCGCCCAGGCCGAACGCTACCGCGCTGGCAAGTGCTGCCACTCGGCTGAACGCAAATCCACGGCGCGCGAGGGCATAGGTGCCGAGCGTTGCGATGATCAAGTGCAGCGCAATGTTCCATGACACGGCGCGCTCCACCGGCAACCAGGCCGTGAGGACGTTGAACGGGTAAAAGAAGCCGACCTGCGAGTTGGCCAGGAACGGCGCGCCCATAAACGTGTATGGGTTCCACAAAGGCAGCCGTCCCTCGCGAATGGCCTGCGAGGCGTAATCGCGCAGGGGATAGAAATAGAGCAGCAGATCGCCCCGCGCGATGATCCGGTCGCCTAGCGTGAGCTTCCACGTAGCGGCAAGAACGAGCAGGACCAGGAGACAAGGCGACAAGGCGACAAGGAGACGATAGCGGCGTCTTGTCTCCTTGTCCCCGTGTCCCCGTGTCGGTTCAGCTAAGCTCACGCTTCGAGCACATCGAGCAGCCGGTTAACCTCTTCGCGCGTGTTGTAGTGTGTGAGGCCGATGCGCACCATGCCGCCGCTCGCCTCGACGCCCAGCCGCTCCGTTAGGTTGATGGCGTAGTAGTTGCCGTCCCACACACAGATGCCGTGCTGGGCCAGCCGCTCGGCGGTCGCGCGCGGGTGCTCGTCCTTGTAGCGGATTGCGATGGTAGGAACGCGCTGATTCATGCGCGCACGCTCGCGGATGCCGAAGAAGCGCACGCCGGGAATCGCCGTCACGCGCTCGATCAGGTCGCCGATCAGCTCGGCCTCGTACATTTGCACGGCGCGCATGGCGCGATGGATCGCGACGGCGCGGGGACTGCGCAGGCTCGTGTCTGATTGTGGCGCAACGTCGGCTTGCGTCGCCAGCCATTCCAGATATTCGATCACGCCCAGCAATCCGGCCTGGTTTTCATGGCTCTGCGTGCCGGTCTCGAACTTGTGGGGCGGCCGGGCGCCGGCCGGGTGCACCTTGTAGGCCGGCAGCCGGTCGAGCAGGTCATATTTGCCGTAGAGGATGCCCTGGTGCGGCCCCCAGAACTTGTAGGTCGAGCAGGCCAGGAAGTCGGCGTCCAGGTCGCGCACGTCCATCGGCAGGTGCGGCGCGGCGGCGACGGCATCCACGAAGACCATCGCGCCGGCGGCGTGCGCCATCTCGGCGATCTGCTTGACGGGGTTGAGCGTGCCGACGGCGTTGCTGACGTAGCCGACGGCGACCAGCCGGGTGCGCGCGTTCAAGTAGCGCGCGAAGTCCTCCATGACCAACGTGCAATCTTCGGGATGGATGTCCACCACGTGCACGCGAACGCCGCGTTCCTCGGCCATCAACCGCCAAGGCGAGAAGTTGGCGTCGTGGTCCAGCCGGGTGAGGATGATCTCGTCGCCCTCGCGCAGCGTGCGGCCGATGCTGCGGCTCAGCGCGAAGGTCAGACTGGTCATGTTTTGGCCGAAGATGATCTCCTCTTTGCGCTCGGCGTTGAGCAGGTCGGCAGCCGCCTCGTGCGCCGCTTCGATAATCTCGTCGCTCTCCTGCGCGGTGACGAACGCGCCGTGAGTATTGGCGTTGTGGCGCGTGAGGTATTCGACCATATAGTCCAGGCAGCGGCGCGTGACCTGAGTGCCGCCGGGTGCGTCGAAGAAAATCAGCGGCCGGCCATTGTGCTCGCGCGCCAGCGCCGGGAATTCGTTGCGGATGGCGGAGAGGTTGAACATCGTTTCACTTCCTGCCGAAATCGGCCGGATTCTCGCCCCACTCGTGCGTGCGCCACTTCAGCACGGCGTTGCAATACTCGTGCTCATCCAGCCAGCGCTCGGCCTGCGCAATGCGCTCGAACAGCGTCCCATTGCGTGGGGTGCGCGTCAGCGTTGTCTGGCAGCGGCCTTGCGCAACCCACAAGATGGCATTGTTCGAGTCGGTGTAGATCGGCGCGCGGCTGTCGCGCTCCTTCAGCCAGGCCAGCGCATGCACAACGGCGAGGAACTCGCCGACGTTGTTCGTTGCGTCCTCGAACGGCCCGTCACGGAAGATCTCTTTGCCGGTGGCGATCTCGACGCCGCGATACGACATCACCTTCGAGCGCGCGTTCCACGCGGCATCCACCGCGTAGCCTGTGCGCACTTTGGCCGGTAGTTGGTCGAGTCGAGACGGCGGCACAGCCCGCTCACCACGCATAATATCGCCGGCTCCAAACGCGGCTTCGGCCTGGGCACGATTGGGGAAGGATTGGTAGCGCGCGCCGGCGAAGCCCTCTACCTGTGCTCGCGCTTCCGACCAGGTGTCATACACCCCCGGCGCGCGACCCTTCCACACCACGTAGAACTTGGACATTGCATGTGCTGAACTCAAAGGCCAAACGCAAGACGCAGGACGTGAGACACAAGGCGTAAAACGCGATACGCAATCCGTGATACGCTCCACCTATCGCAACAGTTCCGGGATGTCCGTCGGCAGCTCGGCCATGCGGATGCCGGCAGCCTTCATCGCGGCGATCTTGCTTTCTGCCGTGCCCATGCCGCCTTCGATAATCGCGCCGGCGTGCCCCATACGTTTGCCGGGCGGCGCCGAGCGACCGGCGATGAAACCGGCCATCGGCTTCTTTACGTTGTCTTTGATCCACGCCGCGGTGGTTTCCTCATCGCTGCCGCCGATCTCGCCGATCATCACGATTTTCTCCGTCTCCGGGTCCTCGTTGAACATCTTGATCACCTCGAGGAAGCCCAGGCCGCGCACCGGGTCGCCGCCGATGCCGACGATGGTGCTCTGGCCCATGCCGGCCTGCGTCAGCGCGTTCACCGCTTCGTAGGTGAGCGTGCCGCTGCGCGACACCACGCCCACGTTACCCGGCTTGGCGATATTACCCGGGATGATGCCGATCTTGGCCTGGCCGGGCGTGAGCAAGCCGGGGCAATTCGGGCCCAGCAACAGCGACTGCTTGGTATCCAGGTAAGCGCGCACGCGGATCATGTCTATCACCGGAATGCCCTCGGTGATGCACACGATCAGCTTGATACCGGCGTCCGCGGCTTCCATGATGGCGTCGGGCGCAAAGCGGGCCGGCACGTAGATCACGCTGGCGGTGGCGCCCACTTCGCGCACGGCCTGGCCGACGGTGTCGAACACCGGCACGCCGTAGTCCGTCACCATGCCGCCTTTGCCGGGCGTCACGCCGCCCACGACGATCGGGCTGTAAGCGTGCATCTGGCGTGCGTGAAAGTCGCCTTCTCGGCCGGTGATGCCTTGCACGATCAGGCGTGTGTTTTTGTCTGCGAGGATGGACATGAAAAGACCTTCTGTGTGCGGATGTTGAAAGCGCTATGTGTGTCTAGCGATAATCGGCAGCGATTATAACGACCGGCGTCTGCAAGCCGCCTGGGCTTGCTCTCTCCAGGAGAAACGAGCGCAGGCAGCCTCAGTGAAAGGTTAAGGATGCTACTGGAACGGCGGCGCGATGACCGCGAACACCACCCAATCCACCAGGTAGAGCCATTGGGGATCACCTTGATGCATCACCGGCGCGAGCGGTTCCTTCGAGAGCGTCGCGTCAAGGATGATGTGGTTTGGCGGGATGCCGCTGTCTTTGCGCACCATCAACCCTTGCCCATCTTAGAATGTGATGGCTGCGAAGTTCACCGGCTCGTCGGCGTTGCGCAGCGCGGCGAAGCGCTGCTCTGCAGCATACGGCCTGAACTCGACGGCGTTTTTGTCTCCGAAGATAGCTGCCGCGATGGCTCGACAGAAGTCCACATCGAAGCCGGCGACGTTGCCCGTTTGGGCGTCGCCAAAGCTGAAGCCGGGCAACTGGCCGTTGATACCGCATACAAGCTTGCCGCGCGCCTTCACCTCGGCCGGCGTGCTGCCGCTTGGGTGCAGCTTGTTCCGTCGCCACAGCCGGCGTCACTTCAACGATGCGCGTCACCTCCACCTCGCGCGTCACTTCGACTTCGCGGGTGATCTCAACAGGCGCCGGCGGTGGTCCACCGCAAGCGGCCAGAGCGAGAGGCAGTGCAGCGAGTATAAGCAACGATCGGTTTTTTATGAGACCTCTCCGTAAGATCAGGTTGCTTCTTACCCGGGAAAACGAAAGAGCAGCATCAAGGCTGATGCCGCTCTTCGCGAATTCAGGTCCCGCGCGCGGGCAGCTACTTGATGATACCTGCCCGGCGCATCCACTCGACGCGCTGCTGGATGTAATCCAGCGAGATGTGCTCGGCCTTGGCCAGCGCGTTCCAGTCCGGCAACCCCAGCGGGGCCGTCTTGATCGCCTCCAGAATCGTCTTCTCCAGCTTAGTCAACTTCACCACAGCTTGACCCTCCTTCTCCTTATGATGATCGCGCATGCACTCAGATATGAGATGACAGCCTATAAACGACTCCCAATTATACAGGTTTATGGAAGAAGACGCAACGTTTTTATGGCGAGCGTTTGCCGGTGATTTGCCCATGGTTCGCATACTCCCAACTGCGATGCCGCATGTGCCTTTGGCACGCCTGCGCTGCTTCGACCTCTCCCTCGGATTGTGAAGTGTCATGATCGTGTGTGTCACACCTAACCCGGCGCTCGATCGCACCTTGATCGTCCCGGATTTCCGACTCCACGGCGTCAGCCGCGCGACCCAGGTGCTGACCGTTGCCGGCGGCAAAGGACTAAACGTCGCACGCGGCATCCTCCGGCTGGGCGGCTGCGCGCTGTGCGCCGGCTTGCTGGGCAGGCATACCGGCCGGCACTTTGCCCACCTTGCCGAGGCCGAGGGACTGCCCGGCGAGTGGACGTGGCACGAGGCCGAGACGCGCTGCGCCACGATCATCGTGGATGGCAACGGGCGAGATGCCTCGCTCATCAACGAACCGGGGCCGCCTGTGAGCGAGGAAACCTGGCAGCGATTCGCGCAATCCGTCGTTGCCTGTGTGTCGGCCCACCGCGCAAGCGCGGTGACCTTCAGCGGCAGCGTCCCGACCGGTCCGACCCCGGCCATGTTCGCGGCGCTGCTCAATGCGTGTCGCGCGCTGGGGGTGGAAGTATGGGTGGATAGCAGCGGCGAATGGCTGCGTGCGGCTGCGGGTGTGGCCGGCATAAACATCAAGGTCAACGGCGATGAGATCGCGGCGCTGGCCGGGCGTGCTGTCGAAGCGCCAGCGGATGCGCTGGCCGTTGCGCATGTCCTCCGTGAACGATATGCGTGGCGGCACTGCATCGTCACGCTGGGCGGGCGAGGCGTTGCCATGGTCGGCGTGAGCGGTTCGTGGATCGCGCAGCCACCGACAGTGCGCAGTGTCAGCTCCATCGGCAGCGGCGACGTGTTCCTCGGCGCGCTGGTGCACCGGTTAAGCCAAGGCGCGACCGCGCCTGATGCGCTGCGCAGCGCGGTCGCAGCCGGAGCGGCCAATGCCATGAGCGTGGGCGGCGGCCGTTTCGCGCTGGAGGACTATCGCGCGGCGTTGGCGGGGACGCGCTTGATCCCCGGCACATGAGTCGGTTGCTCACTGCGTTACGCGCTGCATGCGCATTCGCGCAGCCTTCCATATAATTCGCGCGCAGCGCGGTTCCCTGTCGAGCCGTCAGATCACTCGAAATTAGATCTCTCGAAGAAGGAGGCAAGACACATGATACGGTCAAGAAAAGCGCTCGGTCTACTCGTTGCAGTTCCAATGGCGCTCGCAGCGTGCGCGGCGCCCCCCGCAGCGGCGCCCGCTGCTCCGGCGGCGCCGGTCGAAGTCACGCGCGTCGTCGAAGTGACGCGCATCGTCGAGGTGACCGCTGCCCCTGCGGATGTCAGCGCGGCTGCGCCGACGCCCGCGCCTGCTGCACCCGCGGCGCCGTCGGGCTTCGGCGAGACGCTCAAGGCGATCAAAGCGCGCGACAAGATGATCTGTGGCGTCAACAGCCAGGTGCCGGGCTTCGGCTTTGTGGATCCCACCGGCGCGTTCAGCGGCTTCGACATTGACTACTGCAAAGCCTTGGCCGCGGCCATCTTCAACGATGTGAACAAGATCGAGTATCGTCCCCTGACGGCGGAGCAGCGCTTCGCTGCTTTGCAGAGCGGCGAGATTGATGTGCTCATTCGCAATACCACGTGGACGCTCACCCGCGATACCGACAACGGCGCGAACTTCGTCGCCACCACGTTCTACGACGGCCAGGGCATCATGGTGCCGAAAGATTCCAACATTACCAAGTTGGAAGATCTGAACGGCGCGACGATCTGCGTGCAAAAGGGCACCACCACCGAGCTGAACCTCGCCGACCAGATGGCTGCGCGCAATCTGCAATACACGCCGGCGGTGTTCGAGGACGCCAACGGCACGTTCGGCGCCTATGCCGAAGGGCGCTGCGACGCGGTGACCACCGACAAGTCCGGCTTGGTGTCGCGCCGCTCGGTGTTGCCCAACCCCGACGATCACGTCATCCTGGATGTAACGCTGTCGAAGGAACCGCTGGGGCCGATGGTGCGCCATGGCGATGACCAGTGGTTCGACATCGTGCAGTGGACGGTGTTTGCCACCTTCGCTGCCGAGGAGTTCGGCATCAGCTCCGAGAACGTGGACAGCGTGGCCGCGAACGACACGCGCCCCGAAGTGCGGCGTTTGCTCGGCGCCGATGAGAAGGTGGACCTGGGCGCAAAGCTGGGCCTGAGCAAGGACTGGGCGGTGAACGTGATCAAGGCCGTCGGCAACTACGGCGAGATCTACGACCGTAATCTCGGCCCCAATACCAAGACGGCCATCCCGCGCGGCATCAACAGCCTCTACACGCAGGGTGGGCTGCTCTACTCGCCGCCGTTCCGCTAGTCCGGCGATCGGTCAATGATCTAGCACAAGAGAGCCGGGCTTCCACGAAGGAGTCCGGCTCTCTTTTTCGTATGTCACCATAAGGGCAAGGCGCGGTATTTGAATTACCCGTTCTGCTAGGCGCTTTCCCCGCCTACAGTAGGGCGTATTTTGGACAGTTGGAGGGTATGGTATAGCTGTACGAAGACGGATTGCCGCTTGACGGATGGCCGTCCGCGATGATGGCTGGGTCGGAAGGGCGGCGCTGCAAGCGGTCTGGAGGTAAGGGGCATGTATACCAAGATCCTCGTCCCTCTGGATGGTTCGGAGCTGTCGAATGCGGTGCTGCCCCATGTGCGACGGGTAGCGCAATGCAGCCGCGCAAGCGTCGTATTGTTACATGCCTTGCCAGAGCCGGTGCTGGGCGTGAACGGCCTATCCAAGGCGATGCTGGAGCGCCAAGCGGCAGCCGATATGCCGCCGATGCGCGCCGCAACCGCAGGCCACGAACAGTCCGGCGTCACACACTCGGCGGCACAGGCGCTCAAGCCTGACTTGGTCGAGCGCGAGATTGAGGCATACCGGTTCCTCGACGCCATTGCCGCCGAATTGGCGCAGTCATGCATCGTGGTGCGTACGCGTGTCGTAATCGCCGAACCGGATGAGGCGATCCTCGATATCGCTGCCGAGGAGGGCGCCGATTTGATCGCTATGGCCACACACGGGCGCGGCGGCATCAGCCGCTTCCTGTTGGGCAGCGTCGCCGATCGCGTCGTCCGGCATGCCACTGCGCCGGTTCTGCTGGTGCGCCCGGCCGGCCTCCGCGAGAGTTCATCCGAGGAACTGCCCACATATCGGCGCATCCTCGTCCCGCTGGATGGCTCTGAGCTGGCCAACACCGTGCTGCCCTATGTGCACAGTCTAGCTACATGCACCGGCGCCGAAGTGCTGCTGTTGCAGGTCGTCCCCGAGCCGGCGCCGGAGGTCATCGTGACCCGCGCTCAGTTCGGCTGGGAACGCGTCATGAGCGGCTCGATCGCATCGGGCAGCGCCGATCTCGCTCGATGGATCGAACATGCGACGGCGGCCGCTCGCGATCGCCTCGACGCAGTTGCGACCGTCCTAGCCGAATCGGGCATTCGGGTGGAAACCACGGTGTCGGTTGGGCGGCCTGCCGAAGCGATTCTGGACATGGCAGAGCACCAAGGCGCGGATCTGATCGCGATGGCGACACACGGCTACGGCGGCATCCGGCGCTTCTTGATGGGCAGCGTTGCCGACCGTGTCGTGCGGCATGCCAGCGCGCCGGTGTTGCTGGTACGCCCTCATCCGTGAGCGGAGGAAGATTACGCAGCAGTGTGCTCGCGCTCAGCGCATCGAGTGCGAGCGGAGGAGGACTATGGCCACGTTTGCGCGAGAAGATTTGCTCGATCTCGCTCGTCCACGCGATGGTTGGTGCGTCTCGATCTATATGCCGATCCATCGCACGGCGTCGGACATCCTCAACGACCAGGTTGGGCTGAAGAATTTGTTGGATGCGGCGCGGGATGAGCTGGCGGAGCTGCTGGAAGAAGACGCTGGCGTCGCGATGACCGCCCGGGTGCATCCGGCGCATGCTCCTGCGGCGCGTCGGCGGAACAAGAACGAACGCGCCGCGCGGTCATTCGTCCAGCCAGTGCTCGATGCGGCGGCCAGCCCGAATTTTTGGGACGGTCGGCAAGACGGCCTGGCGCTGTTTATCTACGATGGCGTCTTCAGCCATCACTGGTTGCCTTACCCGACCGAGTCACTGGTAGTGGTGAGCGAGCGCCATCACATCACGCCGCTCGTGCCGTTGCTGACGGACGATGCGCGTTTCTTCGTGCTGGCGTTGAGCCAAAACGATGTGCGACTGTTGAAAGGCAATCGCGACGGCATCGCTGAAGTCCATGTGCAAGGAATGCCGCGCAACCTCGCCGACGCGCTGCGTGTGGAAGAGCCGGAGAAGCAACGTCTGGTTCGCTCCGCAGGCCTTGGCCCAACGGGAAGGCCGATCGGCATTCGATACGGCCATCGTGAGGATGAGCACGGGCGGATGCATCGCTTCGTGCAAGAGGTCGAACGTCGCCTGCGCCCGATGCTCAACGGCGAGACGATGCCGCTCATCCTGAGCGGTGTGGATTACTTGCTGGCGATGTACCGAGAGATCAACACCTACGCGCATCTGCACGCGCAAGAGATTCGCGGCAATCCGGAGTTGCTAACGCTCGGCCAGCTTCATCAAGCGGCCTGGCAGATCATGCAGCGCGAGTTCGATGAGGCGAAAGCTAAGGCCGTCGGTGCGTATCGGGCAACCAAAGAGGCGCACGGCGCAAAGCGCGCGTCGGAGGATGTGGGCGTCGTTCTCCAAGCCGCGCATGAGGGTCGCGTGGACACGTTGTTCGTGGATCCAACGAAACATAGCTGGGGGAGTTACGACGCCGCTACGAATCACATGACCTCGCGGCCGGAACGCCAGCCCGGCGACGCCGATCTATTCGACCTCGCCGTGGTGCAAACGCTGGCGCACGGCGGAACGGTCTACGCCTTGCTGGCATCGCATATGCCGGCGGCGTCTGGCTTGGCAGCGATCTTCCGCTACTGAACACAGGAGAAGCGCGCCGATCTTATAGTGCGCCCTCGATGTCGGCCAGGATATCCTGAGGGTCTTCGATCCCGACCGACAACCGCAGCAAGCCATCGCTAATGCCATGCGCGGCCCGCTCGGCTTCGGTCAATTCGCGGTGCGACGAAATGGGCGGATAGGTGATCAGCGAGAAGATGTCGCCCAGGCTGGTCGCGGGCAGGATCAGCTTCAACCGGTTCATGAACGCGAAGGCGGCTTCGCGCGTGGCGTCGGCCAATTCAAACGAGACCAGGCCGCCGAACTGGCCGCACGTTTGCAGCGCCATCAGGCTGTGATGGGGGTGCTCGGGCAAGCCCGGATAGATCACGCGCCGGATGCGCGGGTGCTTTTGCAACGCCTGCGCGATGGTCATCGCGCTCTCGCACTGCCGGCGCATGCGGAGTCCCAGCGTGCGGATGCCGCGCGTGATCAGTCGCGCCTCGAACGGGCCGAGGATCATGCCGAGCTGGATGGCGTAGCGCCGCGCCATGTCGAGCAGCAGACCGGTGCGTGCGACGAGGATCCCGCCGGTTGCATCGGCGTGACCGCTGAGATATTTCGTCGCGCTATGCACCACGAGGTCCGCACCCTGCGCCAGTGGCCGGTGCAGCACCGGCGTGGCCAGCGTAGCGTCCACGATCACGCGCGCGTCAGCCTGATGGGCATAGTGCGCGATGGCCTCTACGTCGGCCCACTTGAGCAGCGGGTTGGACAATGATTCGAGCAGCACCACGTCCGGCTCGTAGGCACCGATCGCCGCTTTCACCTCGGCCGGGTCACTCATGTCGCAGTAGCTCACCGCGACGGATTGTGCGGTGAAGAAGTCGCGCAGCAACGTCTCGGTCGTGCCGTAGAGGTCGCGTGAGGCGAGGATGTGGCGTGGGTGCGGCTCGGTTGCGCCGCGCGGCGTGCCGGCCGCCAGCAACGCCAGATACAGCGCCGCCATGCCGGAGCCGCAGGCAACTGCTCCGCGCCCTTCTTCCAGATCGGCCATCAGTGCCTCGAGCACCTGGACGGTGGGATTGCCCCAGCGGGTGTAAACCACTTCGTCTCCACCGGATGCGAATGCCGCGTCCAGCGCCTGCGCGGTGGGGTATAGGAAGGTGGTGCTGCAGTGGATCGGCGCGCTGGTGGGCGTCGCATTGTGCCAGCCGACGCGTTCGGCCGGCCGCTCGCCGGCATGCACCAGCCGGGTGTCGAAGTGATAGCTCTCCATGGAAGAACGAAAGACCCTAAAGGTCTCGAGGGCCTTTAGGGTCTAGCCTCACTGCTTGAGCGCAGCGAAGAAGCGGTAGCGCTGCAGCCGGAGCTGGTAATACAGGAAGCACCCCAGACAAAAGCCAAGCAGCGCCACCGTTGCGGCAATTGCGACTGCCAGGGACAGCGCCCAACCGGCGATCGGCGCGCCGAGCGCAAACGCCAACTGCGCTGCGCCCAGCAGCACCGCCGCGATGAGGTTGTTGAAGCGCTGTACACGGAAGTCCTCGGTCGAGGCGGTCGGAATTTGTCGGGCGAAGATGCGACGGCCTACATGATAGATCAAGCTGGCGCGCCGGCCGAACAACGCCGCAGGCAGGATGATCAAGAAGAGAGCGGTCGTGATCAGCGGTTGGTTCAAGATCAGCGCGATGACCACGCCGGCGGCCAGCACGATTCGGTTCAGCCTAACGATGGGCAGCGGGATACCGTCGGCGCAGGGAGCAGAGGTCGGGTTAGCCATGAGCAAGGGATCGGTTCACGTCTTACGTCTTGCGTCTTGCGTCTCGCGTGGTGTGCAAGACACAAGACGCAGGACGCAAGACGCAGGATGCGCAAGCCTACTTCTCGATCGGCAGACCGACGCTGTTGCCCCACTCGGTCCAGCTTCCATCGTAGTTCTTCACGCGCGGGTAGCCGAGCAGGTAAGTCAGCACATACCACGTGTGTGAACTGCGCTCACCGATGCGGCAGTAAGCGATGATGTCCTTGTCCGGCGTGATGCCTTTGCTGCCGTAGAGCGCTTCGAGTTCCTCGCGGGGTTTGAACGTGCCGTCTTCCCTCACCGCTTGCGCCCAGGGGATGTTCTTTGCGCCGGGAATGTGGCCGCCGCGCAGTGCGCCTTCGTTCGGATACTCGGGCATGTGCAGGCGTTCACCGGTGTACTCGGCCGGGCTGCGCACATCTACCAAGGTGCCGTTGTTCTGCACATGCTTCAGCACCTCATCGCGGAAGGCGCGGATGGTCTTGTCGTCGCGCGGTGGCGCTTTGTACTCGGTGCGCGGATACGACGGCACATCGCGCGTGAGCGGGCGGCCTTCGTCAATCCACTTCTTGCGCCCGCCGTTCAGGATGGCGGCCTTGGCGTGCCCGAACAGTTGGAACACCCAAAAGGCATAGGTCGCCCACCAATTGTTCTTGTCGCCGTAGAACACCACGAACGAATCGTTGGCGATGCCCTTGCTGCTGAGCAGCTCTGAGAAGCGTGCCGAGTCGAGGTAGTCGCGTTTGACCGGATCATTCAAGTCGGTCGTCCAGTCAATCTTGATCGCGCCGGGGATGTGGCCGGTATCGTACAGCAGCGGGTCTTCGTTCGATTCCACGATGCGAACGTTCGGGTCGTTCAGATGTTCGGCCAGCCAATCGGTGCTGACCAATGCTTCGGGATGGGCATATGCAGATGTGCTCATGTTCATTTCTCCTTTTGACTAGTCTCTGACGCGTCCTCTATCGCCAGAGATTGTGTAATGCGCTCGACGCATACTCTAAACGAATTCACACGCCGAACGGCGTACCTGCGGGCAGGTCTACGGATTCCAAGGCGTGGACGACGTCGAGTGCTTCGAGCAGATGTGCGCGCAGGCGCAGCAACTCCGAGTCGCGCCGGTCACGCGGGCGCGGCGACTTGACCGGCAGCACTTCGCGCACCGACGCCGGTCTGCTGCTCATGACGACGACGCGATCGCTGAGGTAGAGCGCCTCGTCTAGGTCATGCGTCACCAGCACCATGGTCACTTGCGTGCGCTGCCAGACTTCGAGCAGCAGTTCTTGCAGCCGCATACGGGTGAGCGCATCCACCGCGCTGAACGGTTCGTCGAGTAGCAACACGCCCGGCTCCGTCGCAAGCGAGCGCGCCAGCGCCGCACGCTGCGCCATGCCGCCGGAGAGTTGGCGAGGCAGATGGCCGGCGGCATGGTCGAGCTTCACCTGGCGCAGCAAGTCGTCCACGCGAGCCGTGGCGGCCGGCGCTTCGAAGCCGTTCTCCTTGCGCAGACCGAAGCGCACGTTGTCGCGCACGTTCAGCCAGGGCATCAGCCGCGGCTCCTGGAACATCAGCCCAATGGCGCGGCTTGGCCCGGTCACCGGCTGATCGTCAATCAGCAAGCGACCGTCGTAGTCGCGTTCCAGGCCGGAGAGCAAGCGCAGCAGCGTGCTCTTGCCGCAGCCGCTCGGACCGATCAGGCTGACGATCTCGGACGGCCTCACCTCCAACGACAACTCGTTCAACACCAGGTTGCCGTCGAATCGCTTGGTCACACGCTCGATCTTGATGGCACTACTCATCTGAGAGATCGTTCATCGGGTCATCCTTCCTCTTCCATTCTTCCCATGCGTGCAACCCCAACGAAGGGACGCACGATACGAGACGAAAGACGAAGGACGAAAGACAAGCTGCGCTCATCTGCCTTGAAAGACGTCTGCCCAGCTCAGTGCTCGTCGTTCGATGACGCGCAGTGCGCTGTCGCTCAGCTTGCCCAACAGCGCCAAGGTGATGATGCTGACCAGCATGATGTCGGGACGCGCACTGTTCTGGCCGTCAATCAGCATGAAACCCAAGCCGCGCGTGCTGGCGATCAGCTCGGCAGCCACCAGGAACAGCCAGGCTTGGCCGAAGCCGATGCGCAAGCCTGCGAGCAGATACGGCGATGCCGACGGCAGCACGATCCGGCGCACCAGCTCGAAGCTGCGGAATCCGAACACGTAGCCTACCTCGACCAGCTTGCGGTCGGCCTGGCGAATGCCGCTGACCAGGTTGAGATAGACGGGGAAGAACGCGCCGATGGCGATCAGCGTGATCTTCGGCGCTTCGTCAATCCCCAACCACAACAGCAGGAACGGCACCCACGCCAGCGAGGGGATATTGCGCAGCGCCTGTAGCGTTGGATCAACCACCGCTTCGACGCTGCGCGATAACCCGACGAGCGCACCGGCGACCAGGGCGATGGCTGCGCCAACGGTGAAGCCGAGCACCACGCGCCCCAGGCTGGCACCGATGTGGCGGAACAAATCGCCGCTGGCGATCATCTCGAGCGCCGTGCGCAGCGTCTGGCCGGGCGAGGGCAGTTGGTTGGGCGAGAAGATGCGCAGCACGTCGGTCGCCAGGAACCAGGCGGTGAGCAACGCCACCGGCGCGACCAGGGCGAGCCAGCGGCGTGCAGCGATGCGCGCGCCGGCTCGCTTCGCCTCCGGCGATGCTCCTGTCAATGCGCGTGAGTTGGCCAGCGTCATCTCACCGGTTGATCGCCGCAAGCGCAGGGGTCAAATCCAAGAGTTCGGCGAGCGCAGCCTTGGGATCGGTGCCAGATTGCACCAGCTTCTCGTCCACCAGGATCGGGGCAACGGCTTCGAGGGCAGCGCGTAGCTTGTCGTTGGGCGCGCCCACGTCTTTGTCGAGCACGGTGCGCTCCGTCAGTTGCTTCCTGGCGATTGCCAGGTCGAGCTTGGCTTCGCGCGCCAGGATTTCGGCAGCCTTGTCCGGGTTGTCCAGGATCCACCGGCGGGCGCGCTCGTACTGGGCGATCACACGCTTCACATAGTCGGGATATTTCTGCAGGAATTCCTCGCGAACGTTCAGCACGCCGAACGAGTTGAAGTCTATGTTGCGGTACAGCAGCGTCGCACCGAAGTTGAGTTCGGCGTTGGCCATGTGCGGATCGAGTCCCGCCCAGGCATCCACTTGTCCGCGTTCCAGCGCGAGCCGGCCGTCCGCGTGTTGCAAGTTGACGATCTCCACGTCGCTCTGGCTCAGGCCGGCTTCCCGCAGGCTGCGCAACAGGAAGAAGAACGGGTCGGTGCCGCGCGTAGCCGCGATCTTCTTGCCTTTGAGGTCGGCGACCGACTTGATCGGCGAATCTTTGGGCGTGACGAGCGCCGTCCACTCCGGCTTGGAGAAGATGTAGACGGTCTTGAGCGGCACGCCGTTGGTGCGCGCCAACAGTGCGGCTGCGCCGGCGGTGCTGCCGAAGTCGCTGGCGTTGCTCGATATCAACTCGTTTGCTTTGTTGCTGCCGGCGCTGAACAACCACCGGACGGTGATGCCGTCCTTGGCCAGGTCTTCCTCCAGCCAACCGAATTCCTTCAGCACCAGGCTGCTGGGATTGTAAGTGGCGTAATCGAGCCGGATCTCGACCGGCTTATTCGCAGCCGCGGGAGCGGCGTTCTGAGTCGTCGTCGTTGGTGTGCCGCACGCCGATAGGATGAGCGCGACAGCGATTGCGCTCGTGACGAGCGCGTTGTGATGTATGCGAGTCGGTAACATGATTCTCCGGTTGATGTCGTATGGCATTCGTGCGCCTGATGTCGAGGCGCGAAAGATTGTGCCGGCCTACACAAGCGTGGGCCAGCCTGATACAAAATCTGACCATGGCGATACGAAAGGTGGGGGCAGCGGGTCACATGCCACGTTGCAGTGGCAGGCCCGCTAAATACACAAGCACAATGCCGTTGGGGGGATCACTGCGTGCGTGATCGTGTCCATGCTGTAACTCCTCATCGAGTCCGCAAGAACACTCTGAGAAGCGAATCGCCCTCTTGCGAAACTGTGCAAGAGGGCGATAACAACTTACCGTGTTAGCGCGCTCTCATCTTCCAGTTTTCGCTGCCGGAATTGGCACCTTGTTCGATTCAGGTTGCCGCAGCTTCATCGGGCCGGTCCCTCCGCTGCTCTGGATAAGAGTGTGCTTACGAACTTAAATTTGTCGGGGCAGATACTAACGACTTTGCATCGTGTTGTCAAGACCCACACTGCCTGCACCGTCACATCGTCCCAGGTAACAAATCCGTGTTATCTCAACGCGCGTTCAGCAAAATCTGCGACAGTTGCAGCATGAAAATTGCCCTCCTGCCGGGGGTGTTGGCAACTATGGCGTTGCTCGGCGCATGCGCCTTCCTCACGCCTGCCCCAACGCCGGAGCCTACCTTCCCCCCGCGCGCCATCCGCGTGGACTATCCGATCACGCCGCCGGACGTGCCGATGCTGAATCAGGATGGACACCCGGCTAAGCTGAGCGACTTCCGTGGCCGGCTGGTGCTGATTTTCTTTAGCAACATCCGGTGCCGCGAGGCGTGCGTGGATGCGTTACCACAGTTTCAGGAGATCAAACGCGCGCTTGGCCCGCGCAGCGCTGAGCTGACCTTCGTCATGGTAGGCACCGACCGGCTTGCCGATGGGCCGAACGCCCTCAAGCAGCACCTTAGCCGTTACGACTCGACGTTTGTTGGGCTGACGGCCGAGCGCAGCGACATGCGCCAACTTGCCCTGCGCTTCGGCATTCACATGTATGAAAACCGCGACGGTTTGCTTGCCCCACACGCGCCGTTCATCTACCTGCTCGACCGGCAGGGGCGCCTGCTCTACTTCGTGCAGGACGGTGTAGCAACAGCCGAGATCGTCAGGATCGTGTGCAGTGTGCTCGACGAGAGTTGACGCGCGCCGGCGAAGCGTCATGCCGACTCGCGCAGCATCGCCTGCACATCCTTGGTGATGACCTCGACGGGCGTACCGAAGGAATACTTCATCCGCCACTTGCCCTGGGCGTCGAGCAAATAGATGAAGCTGGTATGGGCAACCAGGTAGCTCTGCGGGTTGTCGCTCTGCGGCGGTTGCTTCTCGAATAACCCATCGAACTCGTAGATCAGCTTCTTCAGCGTGGCTTCATCGCCCGTCAAGCCGATGAAGGCGGGATCGAAAGCCGTCACGTAGCGCCGGATCACCTCCGGCGTATCACGCTGCGGATCCACCGTGATGAAGACGAAGTTGACCTGGTCGCCAGCCGCACCCAGCTCGCGCTTCACTCGGCGCAAGTCCGACATGGTCAGTGGGCATACATCTGGGCAAAAGGTATAGCCGAAGGCGACGAGTGTGGGTTTGCCGCGCAGCGCCTCGAGCGCCATTGGCTGATTGTTCTGATCAATCAGTGTGACGTTCGAGATGGTGCGGTACTGGCTAACGGCAACACCACCGGGCGTCGGCGTCGGGATTGGGCCGGTAGCCAGTTGCGGCGCATAGCTGAGCAGCAACCCGAAGATCACGATGGCCGCCATGCCGGCCAGCACCCCTAGGAACACTTTGAAACCATCGCTTCGGGTATTCATATCAGACATGCTCGCACGGAAAGATGAGAGAGGCGCGAGAGGCCAATCGTCTCTCGCGCCTCCGCGCGCTCAGGGTTCGCGCACGGTCACATCTACCGGGATGGCTTTGCCCGACTGGAAGTTGAGTGTGAGCTTGAACGTATCGCCCGGCTTCAGCTCGCGCTTGACACCCATCAGCATGATGTGATAGCTGGCCGGCCTCAACTCCACGCTGCCGTTGGCCGGAATCTCTAGGCCGCCGGCGACTTCCTCCATCATCATCATGCCGTTTTTCTCTGTGGTCTGATGCACCTGGATCATATCGGCGACGTCGCCCGATGCGCTGAGCAACTTGTCGGGCGCGCTCCCCTTGTTTTCGATCACCATATAGGCGGCGCTGTTCACGCCGCTCTTGGCGGTGTCGGTCTTGTCCGAGCTGCCGTGCGAGTGGCCTTCGCCGGCGCTCACCATCCCCATGGTTGGACGCGCCCAGGCGTCTCGAATCGCGATGTCGCTTTGCCCGCTTGCGTTTTGGGCGGGCGTGGCCGGCGCAGCGCAAGCGACGAGTAAGAGCGCCGCAGCGACCGCAAAAATCATCTTCCTGATCATCGTTCTGTCCTCCTGAAAGCGCAGCCCATGTTCTGTGTGCAGGCGCGCGAGACGGCTGCGCAACGACACGCGCGCCTGAACGTTTGATTCGAATGCAACGGTGAACCGGAGCTTAGGCAGCGCGACGAGGAGGCGGCTTGGGGGGTTGCTGCCCTATGCAGATCGGGGGTGAGACCTTGATAAGCGTCAAGCTTGCCAGCATGCTCAATGCGGCGAGCCCTGACGACGACGATGGGGCGCATTCCGTCACAGCACGGATCAACTGCTGCAGGTCGTCGAGCGGCGCGCCTCCGTCATCAGTTGGAGCAAGCTGATGATGCAGCGAGGGTTGGTCGCAACGAAAGAGGGTTGCCAGCGCACTATGATGAACAACATCTACAATCTGGCAGAAGGCGATGCACATCAGCGGCGCTAGCGCTAACAACGATGCGATGCTCGAGCGCGTCAGCGCAACCCACCTATCGGAGTAAACCTGCGCAGGTGTCCGTTTGCTCATACGATCCGTGCACGCGCGAGGCAATTATCCCACTCACATCGGCGTGAGGTCGTTTGGGGTGCATTTCAAAATGGGGGATGGCAGGCCTGCCGGAAGCGATTGCGGGGAACCAAGATCGGCGCGGTGTGCCGGTGAGGTGTACCCGTCGTTTGCGCACCGATGACGTCGTCCGATAATCGCCGGTCGAGAGAAGCGAGGTTCAGCATGTACGAGACGCTCGAGGAGTTGCGCCGCGTCACGCTCTTCTCCGTGGAGCCGTTGCGCGACGGTGACCTGTCGCTATGCCTGGCCGGGACGGAGCCGCTGGACGAGATTGTAGGCCGCGTGCCGACGTATCGCTTCGATATGCGCCTGGAAGGCGTGCGCCATGCCGTGGGTGGCATCAGCCTGCGCATCGCCAACACCGATCACATCGTCAACTACCTGGGGCATATCGGTTACCACGTCGAACCGGCCTATCGCGGACGTCACCTGGCTGCGCGCAGCTGCCGGCTGTTGCTGCCGCTGGCGCGCCGTCACGGCCTGAACCCGCTGTGGATCACCTGCAATCCCGATAACTGGGCTTCGCGCCGCACGTGTGAACTGGCCGGTGCGTGCCTGGTGGAGATCGTGGATGTTCCTCCGAACAATCCGATTTATCTCGGCGGCGAGCCGCGCAAGTGCCGCTATCGGCTGGATACGCTGGTTTGATGCCGTGCAGCGAGGCTGCGCTCATCGGCGTGTCGAGCCGGCTTTGTCGTCGTCGTTGACGACGATCTCAGCGACGTCCGCCTGACACGTCCGTTCTTGAACGTCCTTGACCCGCAACGTAATGGTATTGCCGGAGATCGCGATCACCGTAGCGCGATCGGTCACGATGATGCCGTTGTCTCTGTGCCGCCACATGACCGACGAGCCGATGTGGATGCCGCGTTCCTCGGGGGTGCGCTTGTCCCGCAATTGCTCGGCTTGCCAATCCTCGAAGGTGCGATAGACGCGCGGTTGAGCGGAGTTCAGCGCGATGGACTTGGATCGAGAGTTGTTCATGAAGGATATCATTGTAGCCTAGGCGGATCTGCTACGTCTGCCCCATTCGCGGCATAGATAGGCGCGGAACAGAGTCCGCGCCCTGCCATGCAAATTTTGCCCCTATGCACGAGTGCACCCGGCGGGCCGCGTGCCCGCTCGCATTTGGCGAGCATGGTTGGGGCGGATGCCTCAGCATACAGAAGGCAAGCACGCTGCCACCCTCACCCAGGCTCGCGTCGGTGCAAGTGCTCTCTATGTTCCAGGCGGGGGCTGCACAAAGAAAGTGACGCTCACCGGCGCCGGTATGGGTAGTTTGGCATGCAGGCCGTCGGCCATCACCGCTGTGATGGTGTGGACGCCGGGCAAAAGCGTGAGCGTGCGCGTGGTGAACGGCGGTGCGCCCATGTGCACGTATTTGTCGGTTTGATCGAGCGGGATGATTTGGCCGTCGGCAATTGCGCTGGCCGGCACGTCAATGAACAGGTGGAGATGACCTTCGCCCGGTCGGGGCGGGCCCGGCCGCACGAGCCGGAAGTTGCGCACTTCTACCTGAATCGGCACCTTCGCTTCAGGCACACGCGCGCCCGGCTCGGGATATACGATGCGCATGCTGGGCTCGCGCGAAGCCGGCGCGCATGCTGCCAGCACACCCCCCACGCCGATGCTGAGCGTGATGCTTGCTGCGCGAATGAACCTACGTCGAGATAAGGTCAAACTTCGTTCAAACTTCATGGTCAATCCTCCAATCCGGTATGTCGAACTCACTTCACGGCCGTTTTGTGCGCAGCGATGTAAGGGGATTATAGAGGCGTGCTTTTGCCGACGCATTCTCAGCGAGTTGTAATCCTCGCTCCCTATGATCCGGCGCATATTTTGGTGAGGAGGATTTCAGAAACGATGATGCCAACGTCCCGAATGATGGCTGCAGCGGTCATGGCGGCTGCGATGATCGCGCTGACGGCATGTGGTTCGCCCCAGGCGACGCCGACAGCAACGCCGGTCGCTTCAACTGCCGCCCCCGTCGTAGCGCCAATCGAAGTTAATCGTCCGCTGTTCATTGACTTCTATGCACCCTGGTGAGGATCGTGCATGGCGATGAAGCCTGTCGTGAGCAGGCTCGAAGAGGAATTCGGCGATCGGGTGGAATTCAGAGCGCTGAATATTGACGAAACCAGCTCCAAGGAGGCGATGGCGAAATACAAGTTCGTCGGTCAACCCCAGTTCGTCGTCGTCGCGCCGAACGGCGAGATCGTCGCCTCGCGCAACGGCATGCAGACTTACGAGCGGTTGAAAGCCGATATCGAAGCCGCTTTAGCCAAGCGGTAAGCATGCAAAACAAATCGCCCTCTGTTCCCCTTCGATGCAGCAGAGGGCGATTTCATTCCTCGGTCTCCACGATCCCCCACCACTCCATGAGCTTGAGCAAGCCCGGCTGTTTGTGAAACCACTCTACCGGGAAGGCTAACTGCACGATGGCTGCAGAGTAGTGTAGGCCGCCTTTGTCCGGCGGGATCAGATCGTAGTTCCAATTCGCATCGGCCTGATAGCAAAATCCGCGCCCCTTGTCGGCCTCGATCTGCCAGTATTCCAGCACATGCGCAGCAGCGTAGCGTCGCCGGAGCATGGCGCGCTCATCCTCGCTCACGCCGCTGTGCAGCACGTCTATGGCCAGTGCCGGGGGGCCGTAGATCGCATCGGCCTTGACGGATTTGCGCTCGCTGTTCGGCACGTAAAGCACGTCCGGCATCAGCACTTCGTCGCCCACGACGACGCGCGCGCCTTTGCCTATCACTGCACCCAATTCGTACGCCTCGACAACGACGGTGAGCAAGGTGACCAGCCATGCTTGCAGCTTGGCTTGCAGGACGCTGTAGGGTGAGGAGGACATGGGTGTAAAACGTGAAACGTAAATCATGGATCGTGGCCTTCCGATCCACGATGCACGATCTACGATCAACAGCCCACAACCGTGACCGGCCGGCCGCCGATCTCATGCAGCGCGCGCCAGCGCACGGGAACGTAGTAAATCTCGAACTCGAGCAAACCGCGATCTATCGTGCTCACATAGGCGCGCATGGATTTGCCGCCGTAATGCGCATAGCCCAGGCATGCCGTATAGCCTTGCTCCGGCTCTAAAGCCCAGCCCAGATCGCTGCGCACGCGTGTCATGGTCCGCCATACTAGACCAAAGCCGCGCACCGGCGCGAACCTGCCAGAGGGCGGCTCGGCGGGGAGCGGCGGCTCAGGACTGCCCTCGACAAATGCATCATCGTACCGTTCGAGCAACGCTGAATCGCCGAAGCGCGGCGCGTCGTAGAGCACGTAGATCGAATCCATCGCAGCGAGCCAGATCATCGCTCCATGCTCAAAGCGCTGGACGGCCGCCGGCGTGGCCTGCACAGGCGCGAACGGGCATCCTTCCACCCGCGGGGTGAAAAACCACGGGTGATCGCAGGTCAGCATGAGGCGCTGCGTGGCGAGCTGCCGGCCGTCCACGTCCAGCGTCAGTATGAGCGGGCTGAGCATCCAGGCTGCTGTGGGCACGGTGAACGAGATCACCCCGGCCATGCGCGAAGGCGCGCTGCGCACCCGTTGCGACAAACGAAATCCCGGTGGCGCAACGCCTAAGGTCAAGGCTACCAACCTCACGCGGCGCGCAGGACGATCAAGCCGATAGGTCGCAACGACAGTTTCGCCTCTGGCTGCCTCCTGTTTATCAAGCGTGAACGAGAGGACACTCGGCGCCTGTGGCGTGGGCGGCTGCGCAACGGCCGGAGGCGCTGGTACTCCCAACACCAGCGCAATTGCGCCTGCTATGATCAGGCGATGCGGCGTTCGCATACACAAGTATTGTAAATGAGCGAGCTCATCATTGCGCGCTTCACACCGGCGGATCAGCCGGCAGCGCGGACGCTCATCCTGGCCGGATTGCAGGAGCGCTGGGGCGTGCTTGACCCATCGCTCAACCCAGATTTGGATGACATCGCCGTCAGTTACGCCGAAGGCGTTTTCGTCGTCGCGCGGTTGGCCGGGCAGCTCGTCGGGACCGGCGCGCTGCTGCCGGAGGGCGAGAGGATAGGACGAATTGTGCGCATGTCGGTCGCTCGGCGCCATCGCCGCTGCGGGATCGGTGCACGCATCCTGCAGGCGCTGCTCGACGAAGCGCGGGCGCGCGGGTATCACACGATCGTGCTAGAGACGACCGAGACGTGGGACGATGCAATAGCGTTCTACATGCAGCACGGTTTTCGCATCGTCGCGCGCCGCGATGGGGAGGTGCACTTCGCGCTGACGTTGGCCTGAAGAGCGACGAGATCACAGCCGCATCCCATACATGATGGCGTGTTGATCGTCTCGGAGGCGCTGAAAGCCCATGCGTTCATAGAAGGCGATCGCGTTGAGGTTGCGCGCGCCTACGCCCAAATGCACCGCCGGCGCACCCAGCTCGCGCAGCCGCGCCAGTAGGGTCTCCATCAGCCTGCGGCCCCAGCCTTGCTTTTGGGCGACCGGCAGGATATCTATGTGCAAATGTGCCGGATATTCGCGCGCGATCTCGTCTACTTCGATGCCGGCATGGATGGCACGGATCATCTGGGCGTCGGGTGAGTGATCATCGGGCGGCGGTAGGGGATAACGCGCGCGCAGCGGTGGGAACCACTCGCGTTCGCAACGTGCGGCAAATTCGGTGGTGTCGCGCGCGCCGAGGACGTAGCCGCATGCCTCGTCGTGCTCGTCCACCAGCACGAACGACGTCTCCGGCGCGAGCACGCCATACGGCGCAGCGAAGTAATGGCCGAGTAGATCGGGGTCGCGAAAGCGTGGAGTGGCGTCGGCGCCGCTGTCGCCGGTCTTCAAGCAAATGGTGTAGAGCGCGCGCAAGTCGCGCGGTTGGTATGGACGGATGGTGAAGGGCATGCTCAGGTCTTGCGACGAATGACTGTTTCGATTTGTTCGAAGCTAATGCCGTATTTGCGCGCAATGTCGCGGGCGTAGCTCATGCCTTGCGGCGGGCCGGGCGTAATCTTGTATGTGCGCACGCCGGCCTCGTCCCCGCCGTCACGAGCGAGGGTCTGCGCAATTAGGCTGGCAACGCGGCTGTCGCCTGGCGTTTCGGCGTTGATCTGCTCGGCGGCTGCGGCCAGGCCATGCAGGTGTGTGGCGAAGATCGCCCGCGCGCCCAGCAAGCGCAGCCCGCGCACCACATCGCGCGCCAGATATAAGCTCTCGTCGGGGCTGGTGCTGGAGAGCGACTCGTTCAGCAGCACCAGGCTATGGCGCGTAGCATGCGTGAAGATCTCGCCCAGCCGGCGCGCCTCTTCGCCCAGCCGGCCCGATTCCAGTTCGGGCCGTTCTTCGGCGGCGAAGTGCGTAAAGATCGCGTCGGCGGGGCTGATGCAGGCTCGTCGTCCGGGCACGGGCAAGCCGGCTTGTGCCAGCACGTGAGTCAGGCCGATCGCCTGGATGTAGGTTGTCTTGCCGCCCTGATTCGGCCCGGTCAAGACAAAGATGCGAGCTTCATCGTCGAAGCGTGCATCGTTCAGCACAACGCGCTCGCGCAGCTCTGCCCCCGGCTCGCGCGCCAGCATGCGCAGGGCGAGGTTGAGGTTGAACAGGTCACGTACCTGGCACGTGCGCGCCTCCCGCGGGAGGATCTCCGGCCGGCACATCGGCAGCCCAGCCGCTTCGATCCGGCGCACGAGCTGGACGGCGCCGAGGTAGAACGCGATTTCGCCTTCTAGCGATACCAGGAATTGCCCGCTCAGTCGCGCGTAGCGCGTCAGCGCCTCGGCAACCGGCTGCGCTGCCGATTCGAGGATCTCGCTGAGGTCTTTGAACAGCGGCACGAGCATTAGGTTCGCGCGCGTGTAGGGCATGTGATCGGGCAGCGTGATGCGATACAGGCGCGCCAGCCCCGGCGAGGCTCCGCCGTCATTGTCGTCCGGCTTGCCGAGTAGTTTGCCCAGCAGCGAGAACCCGGCGCCCCTGAAGCGATGGCTGTTGATGGCGAGCAGCGTGGCTTCGCTCGGCTGCAGGTGCGCATCGAGGTTGACGCCGATGGTGACGCTGCCGATGTTGCGCACCTTTGCCAGCATCTCCGGCAGCTCGGCGCGCAGCGCCTGGAAGGCCGGATCGTTTTCGATCGCGGTCAAGGCATCCAGCACACGCCGCCACCCCTCCGATGTAAGCGTGCCGGCGTGTGAGAGCAACACCGCGCGCAGCCGTTGCACGCACTCGACGTAGGACTCAAGCTCGCCCAGGCGAAAGACGACTTGTTGCAGTGCGGTCTCGTTGGGGCGCGCCGGATTGTTCACGGCGTAGAAGCCGAGCTGCGTCAACGATGGCAGGAGTTGGCGCAGCGCCTCGGCCAACGCTGCGTTGTGCAGCAAATCTCCCAGCGCTGCCTGCCGGTAGGCGATCACGGTCGGATCGTCACACAGCGCCAGCAGCGCCTGGCGCACGCGCCCTTCGTAGCGGCTATCCAGGCTGAGTGCGCGCGCAAGCTCGGCAATGCCCAGGTCAGCCACTGCAGCGTCATTCAGAGCGGTGCCGGCACGGCCTGCACCTGGTGGCCAAAGTAGGCTGATCGAGTGCTGGGGAATTTGCGCGTTCACGGTCGAATGGATTGTAACGGGTTGTGGCGCCTACCCGCGGGGCAGTTGCTACGCGGGCTGAAGCCCGCGCCTACCGCCGGCGGGCATTCTCGCGTATGCGGAGCTACACGGGCTGAAGCCGCGCCTGCCGCCAGCGGGCATTCTCGCGTGTGCGGAACTGCTACGCGGGCTGAAGCCGCGCCTACCGCCGGCGGGCATTCTCGCGTGTGCGGAACTGCTACGCGGGCTGAAGCCCGCGCCTACCGCCGGTGGGTATTCACGCGTGTGCAGAGCTACACGGGCTGAAGCCCGCGCCTGCTGCCGGCGGGTATCCACGCGTGTGCGGAGCGGTAGCGGTAGCCGCAGGGGCTTCTACGAACCTGTCGAGCGCTTTCTCCAACCAGGTGCGACTTTGAAGTAGCACGCTATCGTTTGCGCTGCCGTCCGCTGCCATGTGAACCGCGCCGCGCGCGCCAGCGACTTTGCGCGTAGCTCGGCGCGCAAGGCCTCATCGTTCAGCACGCAATGCAGCGCTTCGGCCAGCGCGCGGACGTCCGTCGGGTCCACGGTGATGCCGGCATCGCCGACGACCTCCGGCAGCGAGGTGACGTTCGAGGTGACAACCGGCGCGCCGCACGCCATCGCCTCCAGCGGCGGAAGGCCGAAGCCCTCATACAGCGATGGGTAGGCCATCACTGCACATGCGCTATACCACTTCGGCAAGTCCTCGTCGCTCACACGACCGATCAGCCGGACGTGATCCTCGAGGCCGAGTTGCCGAATGCGCACGAACACCTCGTCGTATTTCCAGGCCGGGCTACCGCCGATAATGAGCTGAGTTTTGAGCTCTGAGTCTTTCGTTTTGAGTTGGGAGAAGGCTTCGATCAGGCGAAGAAGGTTCTTGCGCGGCTCGAGGCTGCCGAGGTAGAGGACGGCATGGTCGCCGATGCCTTGCTGTGTCCTAAACGCGGCGACTGCTTCCGGCGGCTGCGGCTTGAAGAGGTCGTGGTCCACGCCGAGCGGGATGGCATCAATCTTGTCCGGCGCAACGCCAAAGTGCTGCGCCACGTCGCGCTTGGTCCACTCGCTGATGGCAATCACGCGGGCAGCGCGCCGACACGACCACCTTGTGAACAACGACAGGTAGATGCGGTTCATCGGCTTGTGCGTGCCCGGCTGCGTGGCGAAGCTTAGGTCGAAGACGGTGACGACGGTGGGGCACGGCGCGCGCAGCGGCGCGACGAAGCCGAGGCCATGATACAGGTCGGCTTCGAGCCGGCGAAGCACGCGCGGCGTCTTGACCTGCTCGACGATGATGCGGCTGAAGGGCTGCTCGGTCGTGCGCGAGGCGGTGAGAATCGAAAGTTGAAAATTGGAAATTGAAAGGTCCTTGGGCGCGGCGGTCGGGCTGATGAGCGCGGTGAAATGGGCCTCTGGGTGATGCGCGGCGGCCTTGGGAATTTCTCGCAGTAGATATTGTGCATACCGATGCACGCCGGCCTGTCGGTAGCCGGGCGCACCGCTGAGCAGATACGCGCCGAGGACGATGTTCATCTCAACAACGCCGGCCTGCGTGCTTCAACGAAAGGCAGCGATCACCTGCTTCAGGGTCGGCTTGCTGCCGGATAACAGCGCCTGAGCGCGGAAGGCGCGCGCGCTGGCGTTGATCGCCAGATAGACCAGGCCGGCCAGCAGCACCAGGCTGATCGCCACCTCCAGCGGCGGCACGCTCGCGCCGAACAGGCGCATCGGCATGACGAGCGGCGAGGTGAAGGGAATCAGGCTGAGCGCGACGGCCAGCGGCCCGTTCGGTTCGGCGGCGATGGCGGTATTCAGGTAGATCGGCACGAAGAGCGGGAGCAACACCAGGAATGTGTACTGCGCCGCCTCGCGCGAGCCGGGCATCAACGCACCCAGGCCGGCCAGCAGGCTGGCATACACGAAGTAGCCCAACACGAAGAACAGAACCGTCAGCAGCACCGCCGCGGGCGAGATGGGCCCGATCACTGCGCTGAGGACGGGGAGGCGCGTGAGCGCCAGGATGGCCGAACCGAACCACAGCACCAGTTGGATCAGGCCGACCAAGCTCAGCCCGAGGATCTTGCCGGCCAGCAAATCGGCGGGCGAGACCGACGACATGAGGATCTCGATCACGCGGTTCTCCTTCTCCGTCGTCACCGATTGCATCAGATACGCCGACGCCGTCATCAGGATGATGAAGAAGAGCACGGCTACGCCATATACCAGCGGCGAGAACCCGCCGAACGACGGCCCGGTTCGTGTCCGCACCGTGGCGACCGATTCGCTCTGCGTAATGTTCACCTGCCGGTCGAGTTGCGCCCACAACGCCTCGTCGTCCAGCAGGTTGCGGTTCACCATGCGCTGAAAAGCGCCTATCCTCTGGCGTGGACCGAGCGGGCTATCGTCCAGCTCCTTCATCACCATGTGCACCTGGCCGGTCTGCACGTAGTCGGCGGGGATGACGTAGAACGCCTCGATCGCTCCGGACCGGAGCGCGTGTTCGGCTTCCGGCTCGCCGGCGAATCGCTCGAAGCCGTCGTCTGGCTGGTGGATGACGCCGGCGTAGTCCACGAACCCGTGCGGCAGGTTCGACTGGCTCGTGCGCTGCGCGACCACCGCCACTGTCGCAATGCCGCTGATCAGGCCGATGACGATGAACACTGCACCCAGGATGATCGGCAGGCCGATGATGCCGAACCAAAAGCTCGGCTTGGAGACGATGGTCCGGAATTCGTGCTTCAGGACGATCCAGGTTTTGGACATGTGTTCACCCCTACTCCCCACTCCCGATTCACCCCTGCGGGCGAAGTGGGAGCCGGGAGTCGGAAATGGTCAGAACCGAATGCTCGCTGCCAGCTCGCTCCACTTCACGCCCTTGTCGAAGCGCAGCATGCCGATGCGGAAGATACGCCCGGCCAGCCAGATCGCGCCGGCAGCGCCGGCCGCAAGCAGGGCCAGCGCAAGGGCAATTTGCCATGCCGGCACGCTCACCATGCCGTAGCGCATCAACAGCGTGAGCGGCGATGTGAACGGGATCAGGCTCAAGATCACCGCAAAGGCCCCGTTCGGGTCGAACAAGATCACCACAAGGAAGAAGAGCGGGATCATAGCGATCAGCATGATGGGCGAAGCGTAGTTCTGCCCCTGCTTGGCGTCCACGACCATCGAGCCGACGGCAGCCAGGAAGGCGCCGAGCATCACGTAGTACAGCGTGAACAGCACCAGGGCCAGTGCGATGAAGCCGGGTTCGAGCGAGACGTTCTCCAGAATGGGCAGGCGCGGTTGCAGCACCGATAACGCGACGAACGCCGCGACGGACCAGATCGCCATCTGCAGCAAGCCCACCGCGCTCAAGCCGAACACCTTGCCGGCCATCAATTGCGTGGGCGTCACCGACGTGATCACCACCTCCATCGTGCGGTTCTCCTTCTCGTCCAGCACCGCCTGCATGAAATACTGCGAGCTGCCGAAGGCGGCTGTGATGAAGAGCATGGTGAAGGCCAGCGGCAGCACGAAGGCGGGAATGTCGTCGTCGCGTATCGTACCCGCGTGATCCAGCGTCTTAAAGGAGAAGTTTGATCCCTCCCGCACGCGCTGTGCAATCAGTGGAGGCTGGCCGGCCAGCAGGTGCGTGTTGCGATAGCGTTCGAATGCTTGGCCCAGTTCATCGCTGCTCGGTTCATCTTCCCAGTAGATAAGGCGCACGTTGCCACTGCGAAGGAAGTCCGGCGCGAGCACCAGATAGGCGGTGATCTCTCCGCGCTCCAGCGCAGCGCGGGCGCTCGCTTCGTCGTCGAAGCGCGTGAAGGTGAACGCGGCGTCCGGTGGATTGGTCGCCTGTGGCAACGTGCCATCTGGATCAACATAGCCAATTGCGCCGCGCTCGAAACGCGACGCTGCCGAGACACTGATGAAGCCGATCACCGTCGCAATTGCGAGGATGATCAACGGCATCAACAGTATGCCGATGAAGCGCCGCCGGAGGACATGGCGCTTGAACTCGTGCCAGGCGATCAACAGGATCTTCGACATGGTGGCGCTACAGTTGTTCACGTCTTGCGTCTTGCGTTTTGCGTCTTACGTTCGTCTCTCCGACACCACCCGCACGAAGATGTCATCCATTGTCGGCAAGGCCAGCTCGAACGCCTCGATCTTCAAACCTGGCGTCGTCGCTAACTGCGCCAGCAATGTCTGTGTGTCCATGTCGCCGGGCAGCGACAGCGTGTGCGTGTTGCCCTTGCGGCTGGTCTCCAACACACCGGGGATGTGCGGCAGCTCGCCGTGCGCGGTGACCCGGACGGCGTTGTCCGCATACTGCCGGCGAATCTCGTCCACGCTGCCGTAGAGCACCGACTCGCCCTTGTCAATCAGCACGATGCGGTCGCACATCTCCTCGACCTGATGCATCTGGTGGGTGGACATGATAATGGTCGTCCCCTTGCGATGTTCTTCGAGCAGGAGATCCTGCACCAGCCGCGTGTTGACCGGATCGAGGCCGCTGAACGGCTCATCAATGATGATGAGTTCCGGCGCGTGAATCAGCGTGGCGATGATCTGCACTTTTTGCTGCATGCCCTTGCTGAACTCGCTCACCTTCTTGCGTTTCTCGGCGGCCAGCTCCAGCCGTTCGAAGAAGGCATCGGCGCGCCGGCGCGCTTCCTGGCGCGAGAGGCCCTTCAGCTCGGCGAAATACAGGACGCATTCCTCGACGCGCAAGTCTTTGTAGAGGCCGCGCTCCTCCGGCAAATAGCCAATACGCGCCTTCTTGGCTTCGGTCATCGGCCCGCCGAGCACGTTGATCTCGCCACGGTCGGGCTTGTAGATGTCGAGGATCATGCGGATCGTGGTGGTCTTGCCGGCACCGTTCGGGCCGAGCAAGCCGAAGATTTCGCCGCGATGCACATCGAAACTCACGTCGCGCACGGCTTGTGCCTGGCCAAACGATTTCGCCAGGCTGGCGACCGAAACGGTTGCGCCGTTCATCGTTGTCATGTTCACCTCCCCTCAATCCGACGGCTTGCGCAGCAACAACCAAGCGCCCAGCAGCATCGGCGCGAAGAAGATCGCCGCGCTGAGAAGCAGCGCGCTAAGCTGGCCGGTGATGCCGAGGACGATCATCCCTGCCAACACCGGCCCGCCCACCAAGATGCTGCCGAAGAAGCGAGGCCACTTCGCGTCGCGTGGATCATTCATGTGTTGTAATCGTATCGCGTGTCATGTGTCATGTATCGCACATTGCGCCGGCGGATGCATCCCCTAGGCGAGGGATTCTCCGTTACACCGCTCACGCCGCACTGTCGCCCACGCGCTGGAGCGCCGCCCTGGCCAGGTCGCGCGCGCGTTGCGGCGCATCGCCGACATACGCGCTCGCATCGAGCAGCGTGCGCGCCGCTTCTGGGCCGATGTAGCGCGTGATCTGAGCGTCGGCGCACAGCGAAGCGACCAGCGGGTTCGGCTCGCCAGCGCTCACCTTGGCCCATGCTGCAAGCGCATGTTCCCGGATGCGCTCGTGCATTTCCTGCCGATTCGCGCCCGCTTTCGTGACGGCCATGAGTAATCGCTCGGTGGCGGCGAACGGTCCGTAGAGGCGCATGGTGTGCGCGATTTGCGCTTCGTTGACGTGCAGATCTCGGATGATGCGCGTGGCGACGGCGAGCATCTCGTCCACGGCCAGGAAAGCTTCCGGCAACATCGCGCGCCGGTTGGCCGAATCGTCCAGCGTGCGCTCCAGCAGCGAATGCGCTGCATTGTCCCACGCCACGCGCGGCAGCGCGGCGACCAGCCGGGCCAACGAATCTATCTTCTCGGCGTTGATCGGGTTGCGCTTGAACGGCATCGCCGATGACCCGACTTGCTTCGCGCCGAACGGCTCGCTCCACTCACCGATCGGCGGCGACTGCAAGATGCGCAGGTCGAAGGCGAACTTGTAGAGCGACTGGGCTATGCCGGCCAGCGCGTTCATCACCTGCCAGTCTTGCTTGCGCGGGTAGGTCTGTGTGGCGACGGGGAAGGCGGCGAGGCCGAGTTTGGCGAGGACGCGCTGTTCGAGAGATTGGAGATGGGAGATTGAGGATTGGGCATCTGATAAATCTCCGATCTCTAGTCTCCTCGTTCCTGATTCCAGCAATTCCAGATACGAAGCCGATGTGCCTACTGCGCCTTTGAATCCTTTACCTTTGATCTCGTCGCGGATGCGCTCAACTTCGTCGAGATCCATAAGCAGGTCTTGCAGATACTGCGCCAAGCGATAGCCGACGGTGGTCGGCTCGGCCGGCTGTAGGTGAGTGAAGGCCATCGCCGGCAAATCGGCGTATTGCAGCACTTTGTCGGCCAACGCCCGGATCAGCCCGGTCAATGATGCATGCACCAGGCCCATTGCTTCGCGCAGGCGCAACGCATCGGCGTTGTCTTCGATGTCCATCGAGGTCGCGCCGAGGTGAACGATGCCGCCGCCGATGGGGCATTGCTCGGCATAGGCGCGCACCTCGGCCATCAGGTCGTGATGGATCTCGCGTTCGATCTCCAGCGCGCGGGCAATGCTGGCTTCGGTGACCTCTTCCATGTGAGCGCGCAGGTCATCGGCTTGCTCGCGCGAGACGATGCCCAACTCGCATTGCGCCTCGGCCAACGCCACCCACACCCGGCGCCAGAGCAGCCGCTTGTGGCGCTCGCTCCAGATCGCGCGCATGGCCTCGCTGCCGTAGCGGTGGGAGAAGGGTGAAGCGAAAGTTTCGATGGTCATCGGCGCTTGGATGTGTCACAGATCAGACGTTAGGTGTTACGTGTCACGTATCGAGTTTTACGTTTTGCGGTTCACGTCTTGCGTCCCGCGTCAGCGCACTTCGAAGTTGGCGACGAATTGCGGCACGCCGCCCAGCGCGATGCGCACCTCATACAGGCCCGGTTGGAATCCGCCCGGCGGCGACCAAGACACGTAGTCTGTGCCTTGGCCATTCTTCGTCAGCCGCTTGGAACGAAAGAACACGCTGCCGCCATCGCGGAACCAAGAATGCCGTAGCAGCGCGCTCGGCGGCACATCGCGGAAGTCGAAGAAGATGTAGATCGTCTCGATGCCACGCGTGAACGTCGTGCCGGCGCCGATGGGTGCGCCGTTTGCGTCAATGCCGCTGGCGATCGCGTTGAGTACCAAGCGCCGATCGGGCGGCGGCTGCACTTCGCCGGTCGTCGTTGATGCGTTCGCCGGTGTCGCCAGTGGGCTGGTCAGCGCCGATGTCGGCTCCGGGATCGGGGTCGCCTGGGGTGTTGGCTGCGGCGTGGGGGATGGGGTGGGTTGAATCGCCGGCGTCTCTTCGGTAATGGTGGCGACAATGGGCGTGACATCGAGAATCGCGGCAGTTGGCGCGAGAGACGCGATGGTTGCGCCCGCCTCGGCGCGAGTTGCGCCGGGCGAAGGCGGGGGTTGAGCGACTTCACGCGGCAGTGCCCAGCGCATCGCCAACAACGCGCCGGCCAACACGAAGACCGAGCTCGAGAGGGTCAACCTTCGATTGGCGGTGCGTTGTGCATCTCGGCGAACTCCGTAGTAGGCAGCTCGCTGCGCCCAGCGAGCAACCCAAATCGCGTTCAGGAGGATGAGAAGCGCTACGAGGGCGACGATGCCTGCTGCGATACCGAGTAGATCCGACGCAGGAATCACGACGCCGGACATTATACGGATGCCGCACTTCCGCGAAGTGCGTGAGTGCGTTCGCCAACGGGGGCCGACGTATTTACGAGGGCGCGCTCTGCCCTGTTTGCGGCACATCTAGGCACGGAACGGCGTCCGCGCCCTACGATGCAAATTTTGCCCCTAGGCACGAATGCACCCAAGCGTGTCCGCTCTCACCGAGGCGTAAGGATCGCTGGTTAATAATAGGCTTTGGTGGTTGACCAGCTTAAAGTCTTCTTTACGATCAACGATTCGATCGTGCAATTCGTGCACGGCCAGGTCTTCTTTTTGCTGGCGGTGATGATGGGCGTGCAGTGGTTCATGCAACGCAGCCGGCTCGAATTGGCCCGCGCCCTGCCTTGGCTGGCAGCGTTCGGGGCGCTCGAGGCGGTCGCCGTGTGGGGCAATGCGTTCATCCCCCTGCAGGAGCGCTTGCTGCCGCCGGATGTTATCCAGAACTTGCGCTTTCTACAGTTGCTGGTGCATCTGCTGACCTTCGCCACATTGCTCGGCTTCGGCTTGCGGTTGAGCGAGCCGGCGATGCCGTCCTGGGCGGCGGTGTATGTGCCGCTGGTGGTCGTGCTCGTCGCGACGGCCATCCTGGCGACCAACCGCGCCCTGACCAGCGGCGTAGACGTGGTCAACAACGCCACGGTCGAGGCGCTGCTGCGCTACGCTTTGTGTCTGCCCTCGGCACTGTTGGTCGCCTATGGCTTGCGCCTGCAAGCCGGCCGCCTGGTCGGCCCACTCAAGAACGAGCGCCTGATCAACGTGCTGCGCGTAGCCGGCTTCGGCTTCGTTTTCTACGCGCTGGTGGAAGGCGTGGTCGTGCCGACAGCGCCGTTCTTTCCGGCCAATACCATCAACGCCGAGCGACTCTTCGAGGCAACCGGAATCCCGGTCGGCATCTACCGCAGCATCGTCGGCGCCGTCATCGCGTCATTCCTCTTCCTGTCGCTGGATGCTTTCCGAATCGAGACCGACCGGCTGAACGAGGCACTCCAGCGGCAGCAGTCGCTGATGGCCGAGCGCGAACGCATCAGCCGCGATCTGCACGACGGCACGATTCAATCCATCTACGCCGCCGGGTTGATGGTGGACGATGCGCGGCACATGGTGGAGCAATTGGCCGCCCAATCGCACAACGGCGCCGGTCGGCTTGCCGAACGCGCGCGCGAACAGCTCGGCGCCGTGTTGGCGGTGCTGAACAAGACCAACGAGGAGATTCGTGGCTACATCTACGACCTGCGCCGGTCGGTGGCCGGCGACGAAGATTTGGCGCGCGGCCTGCTCGACATCGTGACGGAGTTTCGAATTCGCACCGCCATCCCGACCGACTGGAACGTCGAGGGATGCGGTAAGGTGACGTTCTCCCCAGAACAACGCCAACACATCTACCAGATCGTGCGCGAGGCGCTGAGCAACATCGCGCGACATGCCTCGGCCACACATGCACAAGTGGAGCTGCGCTATGATGCCTGCGACGGCCGGGCTGGCGCGCAGATCGTCCGAGTGCGAATTCGCGATAATGGTAAGGGCGTCGTCCAGCCGGCCATGCGCACCGGGCGCGGGCTGCTGAACATGCGTGAACGGGCCGCGCTGCTGAACGCCGACTTTAACTTGGAGAGCGAGCCGGGCAAGGGGACGACGGTGACGTTAGTGATAAGGAAACTGGACGGCAAGTGATATGTCGAGGTTGCGTTTGATCTTGGTAGACGATCATGAAGTCGTGCGGATCGGCCTGCGCACGCTGCTGGCGCGCCATCCCGAGTTCGAGGTCGTGGACGAAGCAGCCACCGGCCAGGAGGCCGTGCGCAAGGCGCTGATGCACCGCCCGGACATCGTCATCATGGACGTGCGACTCAGCGGCATGAGCGGCATCGAAGCCTGCCGCGAGATCACCCAGGCCGCACCGAACGTCAAGGTGATCATGCTCACGTCCTACGGCGACGACGACACGCTGTTCGAGAGCATTGCTGCCGGCGCATCGGGCTACGTGCTCAAGCAGATCGGCAGCGATGAGTTGATTCGCTCGATCGAGAACGTCGGCCGCGGCGAGGCGTCGCTCGACCCGACGACGACATCACGGGTGTTCGCCCGCATGCGCGAGATGGCGCGCAAACGTGAAGAGAGCGCCTTCGCGCTACTCACCGAGCAGGAGCTGCGCGTGCTGGCGCATTTGGCCGAGGGCCGCACCAATCGCGAGATCGCCGACATCCTGGTGCTGGGCGAGGGCACCGTGCGCAACTATGTCAGCAGCATCTTTGCCAAGCTGCACGTGAACAATCGCGCCGAGGCCGCCGCCTACGCCGCGGCGCACAACATTCGAGATTACCTATAGCCGCGATATGCACGCAAAACGTGACGCGCCGGCGCAGGCCTTCGCGTGATGCGTAATTCCAACGTTCACAGCATGAAACTGCATTACATCAACGGACAATTCACTTCGGGCAAGAGCACGGAAACCATCGCCGTAGACAACCCGGCGAACGGCCAGATCATTGATCGTGTGCCGTTGGGCACGGCCGAGGATGTGGATGCTGCCGTCCAGGCTGCCAAAGGCGCGTTCGACGCCTGGAAGCGCGTCAGCGCCAGCGAGAAGGCCGAGCTGCTGCACGAGGCCAGCCACAAGATGCGCGCGCACGCCCACGAGATCATCGAGTTGCTCACGCGCGAGGAAGGCAAGCCGCTGAGCGAGAACGAAGAGGAGGTCGTGTGGACCTACTCGACGTTCGACTACTACGCCGAGCTGGGCCGGCATTCGCGCGGGCGCGTGCTGCCCAGCACCGAGGACGGCGTGCTCAACATGGTGATCAAAGAGCCGTACGGCGTGGTGGGCTGCATCGTGCCGTGGAACTATCCGCTGCTGTTGCTGGCTTGGAAGGTCGCGCCTGCGCTGGCCGCCGGCAACACCGTCGTCATCAAGCCCAGCGAGATGACGCCGCTCACCGCGCTGCAACTGTGCGAGATCGCCTTCGATCACCTGCCGCCCGGCGTGGTCAACGTGGTGACGGGCGACGGCCGCACCGGCGAGGCGCTGGTGCGCCATCCCGACGTGCCGATGATCGCCTTCACCGGCTCGCTGAGCACCGGCCAGCGGATCGCCAGCATCGCCGCGCCGATGATGAAGAAGACGCACTTCGAGCTGGGCGGCAAGGACGCCTTCGTGATCGCCGATGACGCCGACCCGGAGTTGGCCGCGCGCGCTGTGGCTTACGCGGCGCTGATTAACGCCGGCCAGGTATGCACCAGCACCGAGCGCGTCTATGTGCCGCAGCGCCTGGCGTCGCGCTTCACCGACAACCTGGTGGATTTGGTGAAATCGCTGCGGCTCGGCGACGGCATGGACGCGGGAACCGACATCGGCCCGATGATCGGCGACAAATACCGCCAGAAGGTTATAGACCATATCGCCGACGCCAAGGCCAAAGGCGCGCGCGTGTTGACCGGCGGGCGCGTGCCGGATCGGCCGGGCTATTTTCACGAGCCGACGGTGCTGGTGGACGTCAACCACAGCATGAAGATCATGACCGAGGAGACGTTCGGGCCGGCCATCCCGCTGATGACCTACGACAGCTTCGACGAGGCGATTCGACTGGCCAACGACAGCATCTACGGCCTAGGCGCTTGCCTCTACACCAGCGACGCCAAGAAGGCGCGCCGCTTCTTCGAGGATGTGAAGGCCGGCACGATCTGGATCAACGACCCGTTGACCGACAACTACGCCGGGCCGTTCGGCGGCATGAAGTACACCGGCGGCGGGCGCGAGCTAGGTGAAGAGGGACTAGACGAGTTCCGCGAGACCAAGCACGTGCACTGGGATATCGAGGCCCGGCCCAAGCCCTGGTGGCTGCCGTATCACCAATAGTCCATGAGCAATGCGCCTGGCAGCTACGACGTCATCATCATCGGCAGCGGTGCCGGCGGCGGGACGCTGGCCTATGCCTTGCGCAACAGCGGCGCGCGCATCTTGCTGATCGAGCGCGGCGACTTCTTGCCTCAGGAGCCGGAGAACTGGGACGAAACTGCCGTCATCGGCCGACGGCGCTACCAAGCCGACGAAACGTGGTTCGATGCAGACACGGGGCGCGGCTTCCGCCCCGGCGTGTATTACTTCGTTGGCGGCTGCACCAAGATGTATGGCGCAGCCTTCCCGCGCTTCCGGCGCGAAGACTTCCTTGCGCTGGAGCATGAGGAGGGCGTATCGCCGGCCTGGCCGATCACCTACGAAGACCTCGAACCGTATTACGCCGAAGCCGAGCGCATCTACTTGGTGCATGGCCAAGCCGGCGAGGACCCGACCGAGCCGCCGCGCTCGTCGCCATACCCCTTCCCATCGTTGCCGCACGAGCCCTACATGGCCGACCTGGCTGCCCGGCTGCGGCAGCAGGGATTTCATCCGTTCTCGCTGCCCATCGGCGTGGATTGGCGTGAGGGCGGCCGGTGTATCCGCTGCTTCACGTGCGATGGCTTCCCGTGCCAACTGCTCGCCAAGGGCGACGCCGACGTATGCTGCGTGCGACCGGCGCTCGCGTCGTCGGACGTGCAACTGATGACGCGGACGCTCGCCCGCCGGTTGCTGACGGATGCGACCGGCCGGCGCGTGACCGGTGTAGAGGTGGAGCGGGAGGGCGCGCGCTTCGTGTTGCATGCCGGCATCTACGTCGTCTCGTGTGGCGCGGTCAACTCGGCGGTGCTGCTGTTGCGCTCGGCGAACGACGCGCACCCGAACGGCCTTGCCAATTCATCCGGCCAGGTCGGGCGCAATTACATGGCGCACATCAACTCGACGCTGATCGCAATAGATCCTTCGTGCGAGAACGGTGATACCTTCCACAAGACGCTGGCCGTCAACGACTTTTATCTACCCGGCGCGCGCTCGAAATACCCCTTGGGCAACTTGCAGATCATGGGCAAGGTTCAGGCGGGCGGATACATCGCGGCGGGCCGGCCATACCTCTCGGCCGACGAGCGCCGGCGCATGGCGCGCCACAGTAGCGACTGGTGGATCATGAGCGAAGACCTCCCCGACCCGGAGAATCGCGTCACGCTGGGCAGCGACGGCAGCATCCGCGTGCGGCGTAAGTTCAAGAACGAAGCAGCGCACCATCGGCTGGTGCAAGCTGCGAAGGAGATGCTGCGCTCGGTCGGCTATCGCGAGTTCATCCACCAGCTCATGCCGATCGAGACCAACAGCCACCAGTGCGGCACGCTGCGCTTCGGCGACGATCCGGCCACATCCGTCCTCGATCCATTCTGCAAGGCGTGGGACCTGGACAATCTGTATGTAGTGGACGCGTCATTCTTCCCCTCCAGTGCGGCGATGAATCCATGCCTGACCATCGCGGCGCAGGCGCTGCGCGTGGCGGCGCATCTGGCCCAATCACGATGAAACGAGGTGCGTCCTTCGCGCCTTCGTGGTAAAACGCAAGCCAGCGATGCTAAAGTACAACCTACTCCATCCCGAAATCCTCGAAGCCCTTGGCGGGGCCGGCCATGGCTCAAAGATTCTGATTGCCGACGGCAACTATCCCTTCGGCACGCGGGCACACCCTGCTGCCCGGCGCGTCTACCTCAACTTGGCGCCGGGGCTGGTCAATGCTGTGGACGTGCTACGTGTGTTAGTAGATGCAATCCCCATTGAGGCCGCTGACATCATGCTAACGGCTGAGGGGACGGAGGCGCCCATCATCGCCGAATTTCGGGCGCTCTTGCCGAAAGATGTACCGGTGCGCGGACACGAGCGCTTCGCTTTTTACGACCTGTGTCGTGATCCCGACACGGCGCTCGTCATCGCCACCGGCGAGCAGCGCATCTATGCCAATATCCTGCTCACGATCGGCGTGGTGAAACCGTAAGTAGCTCGAGCGCCCAGCGCGGCTTCGAGCGCGCTGGGCGCTGTCGCCGGTCACTTGCTGGCTTCTTTGGCAGCGTTCTCGTATTTGGTCGGGCACTGCAGCAGCAACGCGTCGGGCGAGTTGCCGGCGTAGAACTTGCCGTCGCCGTCCACCTTGCCGGTGACAATCGCACGCGCTTCGTGCATCAGCGTATCGGGCTTCACACCGCGATATACCACACGAACACGCTGCGCGTTAGGCAGGTTGTCGAAGAGGTCTTCGCGCGAATGCACGACGTCGAACTCCAGGTGCAGCGAGTTCGGGTCATACACGATGCTGTCGCCGACCACCCAGCCGATTAGCTTGAGCGACCGATCCGGCGCGATCTGGCCGGCCTGTCGTTTGGCGATCAGGTCATTGACCTGAACCTCCATGCTGCTGTTGCCGATGATGGTGAAGACCATCACTGCCACCACCGCCGCGACGATCAAACCAATGCCGAACACAAACTTGGGTTTCATCTGCAACCTCTCGGTGTGAGATTGTAACAATCCGGCCTGAGATGCAAGTGAGTTTCGTCACGCTGCCCACAGAACATTCGATAGTTTTGGCGCGACTGCCCTAGGGCCGCCACAGCGTCCCATCGGGCAGCCGGCTCTGCGTCCAGTAGATCACACCGCCCTTGAACTGCCCCATGTCGCCGTGGATGGGATATTTCGCCGCCAGCTTCTCGTCAATGTCAATGCCTAGGCCGGGCTTGTCGTTGACGTAGAGGTAGCCGTCGCGCAATTCCGGGCAACCGGGGAATACCTCCGGCAGCGGGTCGGGAAAGCCACTGAACTCCTGGATGCCGAAGTTGTGCACGTGTAGGTCGAGGTGCACGTTGGCGGCGTGGCCGACCGGCGACACGTCGCCCGGCCCATGCCAGGCCGTGCGCACGCCGAAGGCCTCGCACAGTGCCGCCAGCTTGCGCGCCGGCGTGATTCCCCCGATGTCGCTGATGTGCACGCGAATGAAGTCAATCAACTGCTCGGCGATCAACGGCTTCCACTCCAACGGGTGGGTGAATAGCTCGCCCATCGCCAACGGCACGGCAGCGTGCTGCCGGATGCGGCGAAACCATTCGATGTTCTCCGGCGGCAGCGCGTCCTCCAAGAAGAAGAGCCGATACGGCTCCAGCGCCTTGGCAAAGCGCATCGCCTCGATCGGCGGCAGGCGTTCGTGCACGTCGTGCAGCAGCGGCGTCTCGAACCCGATCTTGCTGCGGATGTAGTCGAACATCTTCTCGACCGACAGCATGTATACGTCGGGGTCATAGTATTCGCCCGGCAGCGCGCCTTCGGGGCTGCGCACCTGGCCCTTGATGCCGCCGTACACGCCGACGTTGTTGTAGGGCTTTTCGTTCTCGCGCGCTTTGCGCTTCGCGCGCTTGCCGATGGCCCGGTTCTGCTTGGCCAGTCCGCCGTAGCCGCCGAGCTGGCAGCGGATGTACATGATGCCCTGCTCCTTGAGGCGATGGACGTTGTCCAGCACCTCCTGCGGGTCGCGGCCGTCGGCATGGCGATAGACGGCCACGCCATCCCGGCTCTTGCCGCCCAGCAGGTCATACAACGGCATATTCGCCAGCTTGCCTTTGATGTCCCACAGCGCCTGATCCACGCCGCTGATGGCGTTGTTGAGCGCCGGGCCATTGCGCCAGTAGCTGTTTTGATAACACAATTGCCAGATGTCCTCGATGCGCGCAGCGTCGCGCCCGATCAGCAGCGGCCGAAGATAATCCTCTACCGCAGCCTTGACCAGGGTCAGGCGCTGGGTGAAGGTGGCGCAGCCGACACCATGTAGTCCGGCGTCGGACGTTTCGACTTTGACCACGGCCAGGCCGATGCCGGCCGGCGCGGTCAGGATGCACTTGATGTTCGTGATCGTAATCGGCATAGCGAAATCAACTCCAACGGGATTAAACGCCATGCCTGCCGAAAAGCAACAGCAGCGGTCGGGCCGAGCGGCGTGGCCCGACCGCTGCTGTTGCCCTGCGCATCAAATGAAGATGATCTGCGCGCCCTCGGTCATGTCAATGAAGTCAGCCGCGGTCACGATGTCCAGCACGCCGTCTACGAAGTCCTCTTTCTTCAGCCCCATCATGTCCACCGAGAGCTTGCAGGCGTAGAGCTTGGCGCCGCCGTCCACCAGCATTTGCAGATACTCACTCACCGGCGGTACGCCCAGCGCCCTCATCTTGTCCTTCATCAACTTGGTGGCCAGCGCAGTCATGCCGGGCAACACGCCGATCGCGTTGGGGATGCCGGCGTTGTCGGCATGAATGCCCATCATGCTCATCTTCATGCTGGTGTTGCCCACCGGCGCAATCTCCAGGTGGTCCTGGCGCGACTTGCGGATGATGTCCAGTCCCCAAAACGTGAAGAAGATCGTCACGTCTATGCCGTTGCCCAGCGCCGCCCAACCCATCACCAGGGCCGGATAGGCCATATCGAGCGTGCCCTTCGAGCAAATGAAGGCCATCTTGCGTGTTTCGTCGGTCATTTCACGCCTCCTCTATACGCACCCTTCCGGCTTGCCCAGCCCGGCGATGTGCGCCACCTTCTTCGCAGGGCCCTTGGGGAAGAGCGCGAACATTTCCTTGGTGCTGATGCCGGTGCCGGCGGTGATCTGTCGCAGCGTCGGCGAGCGCCCGTTCACGGCGTTCTGGCGGCACCACTCGATCACCTTCCAGTGCTGCGGTGTCAGCTCCGGGATGCCCTCTTCTTTCGCAATCTCGATGGCGATCTCTTTGGTCCATTCGTCCGGCGAGAGGAGAAAGCCCTCCTCGTTCACCTGAACGGTCTTCCCTGAAATTACGCGTGTGGTCATATCTACCTCCTGGTCAGGCGCAACCTGCAACCTGTAACCTGTAACCTGTAATCGGTAACTTTCATTGCGAATCCACGGCCGCAGCCTGCGCGCCCACGTTGCTGAGCATGCGCATGGTGAGCGCCAAACCGCGCCGCACGTTCGGGTCGCGCATCTGCGCCAGCAGCGCGCGGTACGAAATGTCCACCGGCGCGCTCGCCTCCTGCTCGGTCAGCGTGACGGTATTGCGCAGGAAGTTCATCACCTCCGGCTGGGTCATCTCTTTGACCGTGCGCAGAATGAGCACGATGTTGTCGCCGAGCTGTTTGACATCCTCCTCGGTGAACGAGGTGACGATGTTGTCCACGATGCGCAAGCCGCCTTTCAGGAAGGCGAAGTAGCCCTTGCGCTCCATCTCGGCCAGCACATCCACGGCTCGGGCAAAAGCGTCATCGCCGATTGGTGCGACGATGTCGGCCAGGTCGCTCAGACTCTCCAGTTGGTCGAGCAGCTGCTCGATGTTCCGGCCATTGCGCAACAGTCGCTTGAGCAGGCGCAGCAGGTCGGCCAGATCCACGTCGTCCTGCACCTCTTCGAGTTGTGTAACGGAGAGCCGAAAGGCGTCGTTGAGGATGGGCGTGAGATCGTGCATCAGCTCGGCGCGCGCCTGACGTTCGCGCTCCGCGACTTGCGCCTGCTCGGTCAGATATTGCACCTGGGCGGCCAGCGCGTCTATCTTCCGGCTCAGCTCCGATAGGGTCGTTGCGCTATCGGCCTCGTTTGCGCCGTTCTGACGGATCAACTCGGTCTCCATAGCGCCCTCCTCAATTCAGGCGCCGCTTGCCGGCCATGCTCATCAGCGCCGGCAGCGGCAGTTCCTTGCCCTTCAACAGGATGTGCCAGTACATCCAGCGGAACATCAGCTTGCCCCAATGGTTCACCTCCGACTCTTCCAGCAGCGTGAACGGCCCGACGCCGGGCAATGGATAACGGCCGGGCAGCGGCTCGACGTCGTAGTTGAAATCAATCAGCAACCCTTTGCCAAAGCCCGACTCGATGAAGCAGTTGGCGTGACCGTCGAACTTGTGGGGCATCTCCAGGCCATCGGCATAGTTCACGAAGTTCTCGGCGAAGCACTCCACGGCGAAGTGCGCCACCGAGCCGGCCTTCGAGGTGGGCACGGCGGCTGCGTCGCCCAGCGCGAACACGTTCGGATATGTTGGCGAGACAAAGGTGTGCTTATCCACCGGCACGTAGTTCAGCACGTCGCCCAGGCCGGAGCGCGCGATGACCTCGTCGCCCATGTTCAGCGGCACGCTCACCAGCAGGTCGTAGGCCACCTCCTGCTCGTCGTAGGAGACGATCTTCTTCGCGTCGGGCTCGACACGCTCGATCATGAAGTCGGGCACGACCTGGATGCCTTTCTCCTCCAGCAGCCCGCCTAGGAGCTTGGAAGCGATTGGCCTGGTGAACGCGCCGGAGAGCGGTGTAGCGTAGATCAGCTCGACGCGGTCGCGCACACCGCGCTCGCGGAAGAACCAATCGGCCAGCATCAGGAACTCCAGCGGTGCTACCGGACACTTGATCGGGTTGTCCACCACGTTCACCACTAACCGGCCACCCGGCCACGTGCGCAGGTGCTGCGCCAGGGCCAACGCGCCTTCCAGGGTGTAAAAGTCATGGATGGATCGGCGCCACTCGTGCTCGGCCAGGCCGGGTGTCTGGTCGGGGCGGATGTGCGCACCCGTGGCGATCACCAGGAAGTCGTAGTCGAGATAGCGCCCGTCTTTGGCCAGTCGCACGCGATTGCGTTCCGGCTCGATCACCTCCACCGGCGAGAGGATCAATTCGGCGCTGGGCGGGATGAAGTCGCGCCGCGGCTTCACCACGTCGCGCTTGCCGTAGATGCCGAATGGGATGAACAAGAAGCCGGGTTGGTAGTAGTGCGTCTCGCTCTGGTCAACGACCGTGATCTTCCACGCGTCCTCCTGCAACACGCGGCTCAGCCGGTTGGCGACCATCGTGCCGGCCGTGCCGGCGCCCAAAATCAACAGCTTCTTCATATTGCTTACTCCCTGGGCAGCGGCGTCCTCCCGTCGCTCCCCTGTCGAATCAAGGCGATGTGCGAAAAGATGTCGGCCACGCGCTGCACCGCGCGCAACGCCTTGGCTTGTTGCTCACCGTCCAGCCGATACACACCGTGCGCATTTGCCCGAACGCGTGCTTCGTCTGCACCGAACATCTGCGCCAACGCGCGCAGCCGGTCGTCGTCGGGCGGCCAACGCTCCGGCGCGATACCGCCGATGACCACCATGCCTTTCAGTTCGCTGCCCACGCGGATCAATCCGCGCGCGCACAGCAGCCCGATCTCGCTGGGCGATAGCCGCGGCTCGATGGCGGGCGCGGCAGCAAGCTGCTTCCATGTGCCGATGCAGTGTGTGATGGCGTTGGCGTCCTGCATCAGCGCGGTAAAGAAGCCGCACGGGTGGCTCACTTGTGTGATGATCTGGCCGTCCATGTCGGTCGTCACCATCATCACGTCCAGCGCCTCGGCGAAGGCGTCCTGAATCATCTGGGCGCACTCCAGCGGCAGCAGCGCACGCAGACCATCCGGCACGGGCTCATCCGGCGCGCGCAGCCGGTGTTCAAGCGTCGCCAGGGTGGCGCGCTCGTGCAGCCAACGCTCAACCTCTTTGGCCTCGAAGCGCCACTGCTTGCCGACGCGAATGGCAGGCAACCGGCCGGCCTCCACCATTCGGTAGATCGTCGTCCGATCCACTTTGAGCAGGTCTTGAACCTGGTGTGTCGTGAGCAGTCCGGTCATCGCCATCCTCTCTGCCTTGCCGCTGGTGCGGCGATTGCACACTTTGCTGATGCATATGATGCATGTGATGCACGCGTTGGCATCCACTTTGTGAAGTGTTTCACACCTGGCCGAGTGGTTAGCCGGTCGGACGATCCGGCTCGTCGGTAGCGTGCCGGTTCTAAAATGCCTGCCCGATGTTGAGAATCATGGACCTGGACCAGGCGACGGAAGTGCTGTTGCGTCGCCCGCCGATTGACGAAGTCGTCATCACCGAAGGGATGCGCCGGCGCACCATCGCGACCTTCGGCGAAGACTTGCACCCGGAAGAGGCCGTGCGACGCATCTTGCGCGATGTGCGCGCTCGGGGCGATGCGGCGCTCCTGGAATGGACGCAGCGGCTAGACGGCGTTGTGCTCAGCCCTGAACGGCTAGAGGTGAGCGATGCCGACATTGCCGCCGCCTATGACCGCGTGGATGGCGAAGTGGTTGCTGCGATGGAGCGCGCTGCGGAGCGCATCGCTCGGTTTCACGCGCGGCCGGTTGCGCAATCCTGGATGATGACCGAGTTGGGCGGCGTGCTCGGTCAGCTCATCCGACCGCTGGCGCGCGTGGGGGTATATGTGCCGGCCGGCGCGGCGCCGCTGCCCTCGTCGCTGCTGATGACGGCCGTCGTGGCGCGACAGGCCGGCGTCGAAGAAGTGATTGTGTGCTCGCCGCCACAACGCGATTCACTGCTGCCCCATCCGCTCATCCTCGTTGCTGCCGACATCGCCGACGCGGACGTGGTGTATGCCGCCGGCGGGGCACAGGCCATTGGCGCCATGGCTTACGGCACCGAGACCATCGCGCGGGTGGATAAAGTCTGCGGGCCGGGCAACACGTTCGTCGTGCTGGCCAAGCGCCAGGTGTATGGCGTCGTGGGCATTGATGCGCTACCCGGACCGACCGAGACCGTGATCGTGGCAGACGAGAGCGCCAACCCCGCCTGGGTCGCTGCCGACATGATGGCGCAGGCCGAACACACGGCCGGCATGGCGCTGCTCCTCACGCCCTCGCGCAGCCTGGCCGAGGCCGTCAACATCCATCTCCAATCTCAAATCTCCGATCTCCCTGAACCAAATCGCACTGACGTGTGTGACTCGTTTGCCCAACGCAGCGGCGCCGTGATCACCGAAGACCTGTTGGAGGCGGTTGCGCTGGCCGACGACTTCGCGCCGGAGCACCTGTGCCTGTCGGTCAGAGACCCATGGGCATGGGTGGATAAGATTCGCAATGCCGGCGGCGTGTTCGTCGGCGAGCAGTCCTACGAGGTGCTGGGCGACTACGTAGCCGGCCCGAGCCATGTCATGCCGACAGGCGGCACGGCGCGCTTCACGCCGCCGCTGAATGTGCTCGACTTCATGCGCGTGATGAACGTCATCGCGCTCGACGAAGCGACGGCGCAGCAGCTTGCGCCGGTGGCGATCAAGCTGGCCGAAGCCGAGGGGCTGCACGCGCACGCCAATGCCGTCCGGCAGAGGCTTTCACAATCTTGAGGTTTCGCTCAGCGCCCAACGCACTTGGGTCGGATGAGTGCCGTCATGTTGCCCGCATGCTCAGCGCTGGGATTGATCCCGCCGCGACTGAAGCGCATACCCCTGCGGGCCGGTTCGCGCTCCCCCATTTTGAAATGCACCCTGCTCATGCCGCGCTTACATTTGGCGATACAATTGCCATCTAAATGGCACTGGCAAACATCATCAGCGCGTTTGGGCTGGCCGGCGCAGCCGGGCTGAACGCCTATATCCCCTTGTTGATCGTGGCCGTCCTGGCCCGGCTGGGCGTGCTGCAACTCAGCCCGCCGTTCGACGCGCTGGCGAGCTGGCCGGCCATCATCGCGCTGGTCGTGCTCGGCACCATCGAGTTCGTGGCCGACAAAGTGCCGGGCGTAGATCACATCAACGATGCCGTTCAGACCTTCGTGCGACCGGCGGCCGGCGCGATCCTCTTCGCTGCCAACACCGGCGTGGTGTCGGGCATGGACACCACCCTTGCGCTCATTTGTGGGCTGATCCTGGCCTCCGGCGTGCACGCGACCAAGGCAGCAGCGCGCCCGGTGGTCAACGGCGCGACGATGGGCATCGGCGCACCGTTCATCAGCGTTGCCGAAGATGTGCTTGCTACCATCGGATCGCTGTTGGCAATCTTCTTCCCGATCTTGTTCCTGCTGTTCGCCGCGCTGCTGGGCTATCTCGCCTACCGGCTGATCAAGCGGGCCCGCCGGTTGCGCGCGCCGCGCACGGCGCAGCCGACCGTAACGACCTGATGCAGCTGCCCGGTGTGGCAAACGGCTCATGAACGACTGGGGCGTCATCGGCCATGACTGGGCGGTGCGCCGCCTGCAGCGCACCATCGAGCGCGGACAACTCGCGCAGTCGCACCTGTTCGTCGGCCCGCCCGCCGTCGGCAAAGCGACGCTGGCGCTGGCACTGGCGCGCGCCTTGTTGGGCGGCGATGATCGCTCGCGCGCGCTGGTGAATCAGCGCCGGCATCCCGATCTGCTATGGGTCGAGCCGACGGGCGATGGCGAGACGATCAAAGTAGATCAAATCCGCGAGCTACTGCATGCGCTCATCCTGGCGCCGGTCGAGAGCCGGCATCGCGTGGCCGTCGTCAACGATGCACACCTCATCACCGACAGTGGCCAGAACGCCATCCTCAAGACGCTGGAGGAGCCGAACCCCTCGGTCGTCATCGTCTTGATCGCGCCGAACACCGATACGCTGTTGCCGACCATCGTCTCGCGCTGCCAATCGCTCAACCTGCGGCCGGCGCCGGTGCATGCCATCGAAGAGGCGCTCCTGGCGCAAGGTGTTGCCCGCGAACGCGCCGCGCTCATCGCCCGACTGTCGCGCGGACGGATCGGCTGGGCGCTACGCGCTGTCGAGGACGATGAAGTGCTCGAAGCGCGTGCCGAGCGCCTGAACGACCTGCGCACGCTGCTGGCCGCTAACCGCACGCAGCGCTTCGCCTACGCTGAGAAGCTGGCGCGCGCCGAGCCGGCGCGCATCGCGCAAACGCTCGAAGCCTGGCTGCTGCTGTGGCGCGATGTGGCGCGCGTCGTCGGCCGCGATGCGCCGACCGAAGCCCTGGTGAATGCTGACCAGCGCGAGTGGATCGCTCGGTTGGCGAACGCGCTGTCGGTTGCCCAAATTGTGGCGCTGTTGCGCGCCACGGGCCAGGCGCTGCAGTACCTCGACCGCAACGTGAACGCGCGGTTGGCACTCGACGTGTTGCTGCTGAAGCTGCCGCACTTGCCGGCGAGTTGAAAGAGACTCGTCGGGATGCGCCGAATAGAACTTCAGATTATCGAAGAACCTGAGGTTCTGTCCGGTCGAGTTTAGATCTCTCGGCAGAACAGTTGATACTAGCTCAACACGACCAGCACCTGATTCTGCTCGACGGTTTGGCGCGGCTGCACCTTGACCGCGCTGACCGTGCCTTCGCGGGGGGCTTTCAGCTCGTTCTCCATCTTCATGGATTCGAGCACCACGACGACCTGACCTTTCTTCACTTTCTGGCCTTCCGTCACCGGCACCGATACGATCAACCCCGGCATGGGCGACTTGATGTTGACTTCGCCGCTGGTGGGGCTGAATGCGCCGGCCGCTTCCGCCAGACGCTTGGCGCGCTCGTCGGCGACCTGCACGTAATACAGCACGCCGTTGAGTAGCACGCGATACTCGCCGTCTCCCCCTTCTACCAACGCTTCGAACGACCGGTTGTCGAGTAGCAGTGAATACAGCCCGTCGTCGTCAATCGCGCGCAGATCCAGGGTGCGCTTGATGCCATCTATGACAACTTCGCCATCCTGATTGATGTCAATGGTGTACGTCTTGTCGCCGATGGTGGTCAGGTATCGCATGGCGGGAGTAGTATATCGGGTATGCCGAGAACCGTGATGGTCGCATCCAACAACGCGCACAAGCTGCAAGAGTTGCGCGAGATTTTCGCCTTGGCCGGGCTGACCGATGTGAACCTGGTCGCGCCGCGCGATGTAGGCCTGAGCTGCGCGCCGGACGAAACAGGCGCGACGTATCTGGACAACGCGCTGATCAAAGGCCGGGCATTCGCCCGCGCGTATCGCGAGCAGTCCGATCGCCGCGACCGGGGCGAGCTTTGGGTGCTGGCCGACGACTCGGGGCTGGAGGTGGATGCGCTCGGTGGCCGGCCGGGCGTGCAGTCGTCGCGCTACCACCAGGCTGCGCCGGGTGGCGATGGGTGCACCGCGCTCCTGCACGAGATGGCAACGACGCCGGATGCGCAGCGCACCGCGCGCTTCCGTTGTGTGCTGGCGCTGATCGGCCCACAAGGCCAGGAGCACATCTTCGAGGGTGTGTGCGAAGGGCGCATCGCGCGCGAGCAGCGCGGTGACAACGGCTTCGGCTTCGACCCGGTGTTCCTTGTGGACAACGGGCGGACGATGGCACAGCTCTCCTCCACCGAAAAGCACCGCATCAGCCATCGCGGCATCGCCGGCCGCAAGGCAGCCGAATTCTTGATGCGGCTGGAGGCAACGTGATCTCGAACCTGGTCTCGCGCATCCGCAGCGAAGTCGCGCAGGCGTTCGAGCCGTTGTGCGCCTCGGCAGAAGACGGTGCGACGGGCGTGGTATTGGCCGTGTCCGGCGGGGCCGATTCGCTTTGCCTGGCCGATGCCACGCTGGCCGTCGCTCCGCGGCTGCAGCTGCGCCCGCTCATCGCGCACCTCGACCATGGCCTGCGCGGGGATGAATCGGCGGCGGATGCCGAGTTCGTGCGCGCATTCGCCGCCGAACGAGGCGTGCCGTGCGTCGTCGAGCGGGCGGATGTCGCTGCCCTGGCGCGCGAACGCAAACAGTCCGTCGAAGTAGCTGCCCGTGAGGCACGCTACTTGTTTCTGGCGCGCGTCGCGGAGGTCCACGGCGCCCGGCTGGTGGCGCTGGCGCACCACGCCGACGATCAAGCCGAGACCGTGCTGCTGCGCCTCATCCGCGGCACCGGGTTGCATGGGCTGCGCGGTATGCAGACGCGCGATGCCCTGCCGACCGCGCCGCATCTCACTGCTGTGCGGCCGCTGCTGCACGTCTCGCGCGCGGAGATCGAGCAGTACTGCCGCGAGCAGCAGCTACAGCCGCGCCACGATGCGACGAACGATGCGCTGGATCACACCCGTAACCGGATCCGCCACGAGCTGTTGCCTTTCCTGGAGCGTTATAACCCGAACATCCGCATGACGCTCACGCGCCTGGCCGACACGGTTGCGTCCGATGTGGAGATCATCGAGCAGGCCACGCAAGTAGCCTTCGAGCGCATCGCACAGCCCTCGCAAGAGAGCGTTGCAGTGGATCGTTTGGCCTGGCGCGCGCTGCCGCGGGGTCTGCAGCGTGCTACGCTGCGCGAGGCGGTGCGGCGATTGCAAGGCGACGTAACCGGCCTACAGTATGCGGCCATCGAAGAAGCGCGCGACGTACTCAACAGCAACGCGCCGACCGGCGAAATCGCGCTGATGCACGACGTCAGGATAGAAGTGACCAAGCGCGCGTTCATTGTGCGTAAGTCGCCAGTTTGATCTTCTTATAATCGCCGCGATGGCTGAGCCGAGGGAGCCGTTGACCGAACGCGAGCTGGAGGTGGTGCGGTTGCTTGCAACGGGCATCAGCAACAAAGAGATTGCTGCGCAGTTGCACGTCAGTCCGAACACGGTTCGCGTTCACCTACGCAACATCTTCACCAAGCTGGAGGCCCAGTCGCGCACTGAGGTCACCATGATCGCCGTGCGCAACGGGTGGGTGGAGATGACAACGCAGGCTGCGCCAGAGCTTCCTATCACCCTGTCTGTCGCAACAGCGTCCGGCGAGGCGGCGATGCCCGAGCTGGCTCTCGACGCCCGGCATGCCTCCCCTGTTGCTATTGCAGTTCAACCGGCGTCGCCGCGTGCGCAACCGACGCCGGTCGCGCCCAACCCGCAGCCGTTGCCGTCACCCGCCCTGTGGCAGCGCATGGCGTCCGTCGCGGCGCTGGTGGCCATCGTGCTGCTCACGATCCTCTTGTTGCAACGCCCCGCCGCCGAGGCTGGCGCGACGTCGAACGACTTTGTGCCGGCTGATGGATCAAGCGACCCGGCCGTCGTCGCGTTGCCCGTCGAATCCTCGCGTTGGCACCCTCGCGCTTCGATTCGCACGGCGCGCACACGGCCGGCCGTCGCCGTCGTGGGAGGCAACGTGTATGTCATCGGCGGCGAAATCGGGCGTGCGCCGTCGAGCGAAGTGCTGGTCTACGACCCGCGCCGCGACGCCTGGCGAGAAGCGGCGAGCAAGCCGACGCCGGTGATGAACGCCGGCGCTGCCGTCATCGGCAACATGCTGTATGTGCCCGGCGGCGCCACGGCGGATAGCCAGGCGACCGATCGCGTCGAGGCGCTGAACCTGACGACGGGTGAATGGAAGGTGCTCCCACCCCTACCGCTTCATTTGGCCGGCCACGCCGTCGTGGCGTTCGGTGACCGGCTCTATGTCGTCGGGGGCCGAACGTTGAGCGGTTTGAACACCACTACGCTTGCCTTCGACGTAAAGTCAGGCCGGTGGACGTCACTCGCGCCGCTTCCCACGCCGCGCAGCCAGCTCGGCGCAGCCGTCGTCAACGGCCGCATCTACGCGGTAGGCGGCTATGATGGCAGGCGGGAATATGCGACGTGCGAGTACTTCCAAATCGCGACCGGCGAATGGGCGGTCTGCGCGCCGATGACCATCCCTCGCGGTGGGCTTGGCCTGGCGCAGGTCGGCTCGACGCTCTTTGCCGTGGGCGGCGGGCTCTCCGGCTTCATCGGTTTCAACGAGCGATATGACCCCAACGCGGACAAATGGACGCCGTTCGAGATGCCAGAGCAACGAATGGGGGACTGGCGGTATGTCGGCATTGCGTCCCTGTCCACCGAGTTCTACGCCATCGGCGGATCTACGCGCAGCGTGCCGCTGGCCGACAACTACGTGTATGAGGTGTTGAATAACCGCACCTTCCTGCCGGCCTTCCAGTCGAACAAGGATCAGTAGCGCGGCTCAGCCTGGTCAGGCCAGGGCCACCGATTCGTTCGGCAGAGGCGGCGCATCGCCCAGCTCGAAGTAATGCCACCATGCGCGAATGACCGAGGCATCGCCGAAGAACCACTTGCCCCAACCCGGCGAGTGCCCCACGCCTTCCAGTTCGAGCGTGGCTGCGCCCTCGAGTTCGCTGAGCGAGAGGGGCACCACGCCATCGCCCCACTGCGTGCCGTTGCCGGAGATGAAGCGGTAGTTGTAGTAGGCCTCGCGCTGGCGCAAGGTGCCGTTGACTTTGCCCTCGATGTGCCGGCTGCGCACGTTGAGGTACTTGACCTGCGGGGCGTAATAAGCGCCGGGGTATGTCTCGTCCACCCAGGCAGCGGCACGCATGCCTGGGCGCGGCGCTTCCTTCGTCGCCCGCAGCGGGCTGCCGACCATATACAGGCGCGACACGCGTTCATAGCCGTGATATGAGCGTTGGTGTGGCTTGACCGTCCGGTCGCCGAGGTAGGCGCGCCCGACAATGCCGCCGGCGCTGTGGCCCACGAGGATGACTTTGCGCGCGCCGGTCTGCTTCAGGGCATGGCTGACGGCTGTATGCGTGCGGTCCACCAGCAGGCTGTAATCTGCGAGGCTGGCCAACATCCACGTCACGCGGGTGATGCCGGCGATGAAGACGCGCCGACCTGCGATGTTGGCCAGCACCCGTGCAGCGAAGCGATAGTCGCTCCAATGTGAACCGAAGCCGCCGATCAGCACGATGGGTTCAGGTGCGCTCATACCGCTGTGTAGTCTAGCGCGGATGATTAGCCGAGCATTAAGGGCACATTTTGTCGCGATTGGGTGCGTCGGAGCGCTGCGCGATCCCTAGGCGTGTGCCTGGTGGATGACGTCGGTGCCGACGTAGGGACGCAGCGCCTCCGGCACCACGACGCTACCGTCGGCCTGCTGGTAGTTCTCCAGCACCGCGATCATCGTGCGCGGCAGTCCCAGGCCGCTGCCGTTCAGTGTGTGCACGAATTCCGGCTTGGCACCCTTCTCGCGCCGGAACTTGATGTTGGCGCGGCGCGCTTGAAAGTCGCCTACGTTGCTGACCGAGCTGACCTCCAGCCATTCGCCGACGCCGGGCGACCATACCTCGATGTCGTAGGTGATGCGCGAAGCGAAGCCCAGATCGCCGGTGCACAGCAGCTTGACGCGATAGGTCAGGCCGAGTCCTTTCAACGTGGCCTCGGCATCTTCGCGCATCTTCTCCAGGTAGTGATCGCTCTCCTCCGGCTTAGTGAAGGCATACATCTCCACCTTGTCGAACTGGTGGCCACGCTTGATGCCGCGCACGTCTCGGCCGGCGCTCATCTTCTCGCGCCGGAAGCACGGTGTATAGGCGGTGTAGAGCTTGGGCAAATCGTCGGCGTCGAGGATCTCGTCGCCGTGCAGGTTGGTGAGCGGCACTTCGGCCGTCGGCACCATCCAGAAGTCTTCTTCGGCGTCGTGATACAGGTTGTCGCGGAATTTGGGCAGTTGACCGGCGGCGAACAACGTCTGCGACTTCACCATGAACGGCAAGTAGCGTTCCTCATAGCCCTGCTGCATGCGCAGGTCGAGCATCCAAGCGATCAGGCCGCGTTGCAGGCGCGCGCCCCAGCCGTTCAACACATAGAACCGGCTGCCGCTCAACTTCACGCCGCGCTCGAAGTCAATGATGCCCAACTGCTCGCCGATCTCCCAGTGGGGTTTGGGCTGGAAGTCCGGCTTTGGCAGCGTGCCTTCCACCACGCGCAACACGACGTTATGCGTTTCGTCCGGCCCTACCGGCGTGCGCGGATCGGGTACGTTCGGCAATGCCGCCGTCAGCTCGCTGAGCTGTGCCTCGATCTTGCCCAGCTCGGCCTCCAGCATGGCGATCTCGTCGCCGACGCGGCGCATCTCGGCTTTCTTCGCCTCGCGCTCGGCTTCGTCGCGCATGCGGCCGATCTCCTTGCTCACGGCGTTGCGGGTGGCGCGCAATTGCTCCGAGCGCGCCAGGATTTCCCGGCGCTGCACATCGAGGGCCAAGATCTCGTCCACCGGCGTTGGATCGTTGCCGCGGTTGATGATGGCCTGGCGAACGACCTCCGGTTCTTTGCGGATCAGGTTGATATCCAACATTGCATCCTCATGTCGAATGAAAATGAAAGCGCCCCGTCGCATCAGGACGAAGGGCGCTCGTGGTGCCACCTGACTTCATTAGAGATTGGAGATCGAGAGATTAGAGATCGGCGGCCGGCTACCACCAATCTCCAATCTCCAATCCCTAGTCCCTAATCTCTCATGTTCGTTAACGGGAACTCCCGTCCTGCTCATCGCAGGAAGCTCTGCGAGTGGAAGCGCAGTCCTTGGCGCTGCCGATTCACACCGGCCATCGGCTCTCTGAAAGCGCATCAGGCGCGCGTCTCGCGTCGTCGCCGATGACGAAATTCTAATCGAAAAGGCCGCTATCATGCGAGTCATGGCCAAGGAACTGCATGCGTGGTCGCTCGAGCCGGAGCAGGCGATTCAGGTCCAGGCGCGGTTGCGCGAGCGACTCGTGTTGCAGTGGGACGGCCGCGAAGTGCGCACCGTCGGTGGCGTGGACGTGAGCCTGACCGACGAGCGCGCGCATGCTGCCATCGTCGTCCTCCGCTATCCCGAGATGACGCCGATCGAGGGGGTGACCGCAGACGCGCCGCTCGTCTTCCCCTACATCCCCGGACTGCTCGCCTTTCGCGAAGGGCCGGCCGTCCTCGCCGCTTGGCAGCGGCTTCAGCACAAGCCCGACCTCGTCATGTTCGACGGGCAGGGTATCGCGCACCCGCGGGGCATCGGCATCGCCTCGCAGATGGGGCTATGGCTGGAGCGGCCGACCATCGGCGTCGGTAAGTCCAGGCTCTACGGCGCCTTCGAAGAACCTGGGCCGAACGCCGGCGACACGAGCGCGCTGATTGACCCCCAGACGAACCAGGTGATCGGCGCCGTCCTGCGGACGCGCGAACGCGCCAACCCGCTCTTCGTCTCTCCTGGTCATCTGATAGATGTCGCGCATGCGGTGAGCTTCGTGATGCAATGCGTGCGAGGCTATCGTCTGCCGGAGCCGACGCGCTGGGCACACAAGTTCGCTGCGGGCGAAGCGTTACCGGTTGCCAAGGGCGGGGATGCCGGGGATCAGTTGGCGCTGTTTTGATGTCAACGAATAGTGACTGAGAGGTTTCAGGAGTTGCCTAGTTTGTGAGTGACGAAACGCAAGATTTGCTCAGCAGCTTCAATGGCTTCCCGAGTCTCTTCTGCTGTCGGAATTGTGTCTGATCCAACATCAGGTGCGCTGCCAGGATACCGGGTCAAGGTGTAGTACTGATCTAGATCTTCGCATGCTTCCTGAAATTGCGAGAAGTCTTCGCTCTCGAGCGCGCAATACGCCAGCAGCTCTTGAAGCCGGTGAATGCGTGGAAAGTCCTCTCGCGTTGCAATCAAATACGCCTTCAGTGATTTCTCAGCACACTGCTGAGCGCAGAAGCATGCATGCGCTGTGAATCCTTCTTCGCGGGTGAGTTTGGCGACAGCTAAATCCCTGGCAGCATAATCAAGCCACCGTTGCGACGTTCCGTCGCTCATAAAGCACCTTGCCTTGTTCGTTAATTGCTCGAACGAAAGGATGCCTGATGGCAATCATGTGTTCGAACTCAGCCGGCGTGTAGATGAAGTAATCCACTGCCACCTTTGCATGGCACAGCCGAGCCACCTCCTTCAGCCGGTCAATGAACCGCTTTGGCGTGTCTTTGATGATCGCCAGGTCAATGTCGCTCCACTCGCCGACGTCGCCTGTGGCCATCGAGCCGAAGAGGATGATCTTCTCCGGCTGGTACTCCGTCACAAGCGTGTGGACGATTCGCTCCAGCGCTTCGGACAGCACGGCGTACCGTTCGGCGTTCATGCGCGGGATTATACGAAGCGTAGGCGCTGCACCAGCTCGGCGTCATCCAGCACGGTGCGCAGGTCGAGCGTCACGCGGTCATCGCTAATGCGGGCGATCACGCCGCGGGTGCGCAAACCGGCCAGGATCTCGTGCGGCGTGCGCACGTCCGATGTGAGCGCGATCAGCGTCGTCGGCAGGGTCTCGCCCGGCAACGACCCGCCGCCCACCGTGCTCTCGCCGTCCACCAGCTCGGCGCGCAATCCGTTCGCCAGCAGCCAATCTCCGATCTCTGATCTCACTTTCTCTGCGCGCGCCGTGACCTCTGCCTTGGACATCGCCAGCATGCGGATCACCGGCACTTCGCGCTGCGCCTCTCCGCGCGCATAGTGCAGCAGCGTCGCCGTCAGCCCGGCCAGCGTAAATTTGTCGGCGCGGAAGGCGCGCGCCAGCGGATGCCGCCGGCAACGCTCGATCCACTCGCGCCGGCCCAGCATGACGCCGGCTTGCGGCCCGCCCAACAGCTTGTCGCCGCTGAAGGTCACGATGGCCGCGCCGGCGCGCAGGCTATCTTGTGGCATCGGCTCGCGCCGCAGGCCGAACTGCGACGTGTCCACGAGCGCGCCACTGCCCAGGTCGTCCAGCACCGGAACGGAGAACCGCTCGCCAAGCTTGACCAGGTCTTCGATGCGCACCTCCTCCACGAAGCCGATCATCCTGAAGTTGGACGAGTGGACGCGCAAGATCGCGCCGATGCCCGGCGGGCGCCCTTCGACTTCGTGGATCGCCTGCTCGTAGTCCACCAGGCGCGTCCGGTTGGTCGTGCCGACCTCGATCAGGTGTGCCCCGCTTTGTGCCATGATCTCGGGGATGCGAAAGCCGCCGCCGATCTCCAACAGTTGGCCGCGCGAGATCACCACGCCTTTGCCGGCGGCAACCGCGGCCAGCATCAGCACCGTCGCGGCCGCACAGTTGTTGACGACCAGCGCCGCCTCTGCGCCGGTCAACTGGCGCAGCAGTCGCTCTGCCCCTTCACCGCGCTGCCCGCGCTCGCCGGTGACCATGTCGAATTCGAGCGGGCTGTAGTCGCGACCGACGGCCAGCATCGCCTCTCGTGCGGCCTGGCTGAGCGGCGCGCGACCGAGGTTGGTGTGGAGGATCACGCCGGTCGCGTTGACGACCGTCGGCGGGCGGTCATAGGTGGATGCCTGCAGCAGGGCGCGTGCCGTCTCGATCAATTCGTCGCGCGAGGGAAGCGGCGCACCATTGCGAATGGCTTGGCGGGCGCGATCGAGCGCTTCACGGAGCGCGTGCACTACGCGCAGATGTCCTTCGGCCTCCACCAACCCGTTGGCTTGCGCGAGCAGTTCGTTGACGCTCGGCAACTGCCGCAGCCTGTCGTTCACGGACATCGCGTTCGTGATTATAGGGCGGTGCCGTCAGCCTCGAAGTTTAGAATGTCGTTCGACGATTGGCTCACGGTGAGACCTCTGTTCCGCTTCCTATTCAGGCTGCTATGCGCGTTGATCGCAGCTGTGCTGGCGACGCCGGTTCGACCCTCGCCGCGCTTCGAAGCGGCGACGCCGCAGCTTGTTTCTTCAGAAGTGTTCCCAGGCGAAGGCGACGCTTTCGCCGGCACGTCGGCTATCTGGCCGCATCACCAGCGACCGCTCGCCCACGAGGTGGCGCTGTTCCGTCATACCTTCACGATCGAGCGACCCATCGCCCAGGCGCGCCTAGCCGTCTTCGCCGATACGCGCTACGAACTCTGGCTGGACGGCGTCAGACTTGGGCGCGGGCCGGCGCGGTTCTCGCGACGAATCCACGAGTATGACGAGTATGTCATCCCCGCGCTCACCACCGGACCGCACGTCATCGCCGTGCTGGTCCAATGGTCGCCCAACCTGCGACGCTCGGAGTCGGAGCAGCCGTTGCTCCAGTTGCGGCTCACGCAGGGGCGCCGTACGATCACACAAACCGGGACGCATTGGAAGGCGATCCGCTCGCCCGCCTGGAATGCGGACGCCTCGCCGGTGCACACCTGGCAATTGATCGGCGCAACCGAGATGCTCGATTTCAGCCAATTGCCGGCCGACTGGACTCAGCTTGACTTCGACGACGCGCACTGGCCTGCGCCCGTGATACGGCCGCACCCCTCAGCGCGTTACCGGTTGCGCACCATCCCGATGCTCGCCGAAATCCCGGTTCACGGCCGCGTTGCGCAGCGCGGCGTGCTTGCGCCCGGCCAAACGTTGGTCACGCTGCACCCTGACGCCAAGGGCGAGCAGCAGTTCGTCTTCTCCTTGAACGAGGCTGCCCAACTCATCCTCGAAACATTGCCCGTTCCCGAACCGGCAGCGCATTCGTTGGTTCAGTTTCATCCATCCAGCGGCGTCCAGCCTGCCTCACTCGCGCTGGAAGCGGAGCTGGACGGCAGGCGCCTGAGCTGGACTGTTTGGGATGATTGGCATCCGGATGTGCGCCGGGCGAGCGCGCCTGTGCCGCCAGGACGGCACACGCTTCTACTGCGCAACGCGCCGGATGGATGGCCGGTGCTGATCTCCGGCATCCCGCTCGACCCGGATGCACGGGTAATCCGGCAAGGGACGCATGCCGGCCGCCGGCTGCTGTTGAGCCGGCCCCGCACCGACGACGGCGCCGTCGCAGTCGAGCCCACGCCTGCGGGTTATGCGCTCACCTTCCGGCGGACGCCGAGCTTTGTCGTGCTCGATCTAGGGCGCGTGGTGCACGGCCGGATCGAAGCGCAGGTGAATGGCGCGCATGGCGCGATCGTTGACATCGGTTGGTCCGAACGCCTCTGGCGCGACCGGCATCCGCTGCCCTATCTCGGCTCGTTGTATCCGGAGTGGAACCAGACCGATTCGTGGATGCTGGATGGGACCCGGCGGCGCATCAGCACGATTGACGCCCGCGCCGGCCGCTATGTGTTGATCGCGGTCTGGGGTGATGCCCCTGTCCACCTGCGCGAATTGCGCGTAATCGAGGAACGCTATCCGGTGAATGCCGGCGTGATGTTCGCTTCATCCGACGCCTTGCTGAATGCGATCTGGCGCGTGGGACGCGACACGGCCATGCTCAACATGACCGACGCCTACGCCGATCCGTGGCGCGAGCGCGGCCAGTGGTGGGGCGATGCCTTCATCGTGGATCGCGTCAACGAAGTTGTGTTCGGCGACAACGCGCTGTTGCGGCGCGGCCTCCTGTTCATGGCCGAGCAGGTGGGCCGGCGCCCCGGCGCGTCCTTGTCCACGCACGAAGATGCCGGCGGCTATCTGCACGACTACGGCATGCTCTGGGTGCAGAGCGTGCGACGCTATGTCGAGCGCACCGGCGATCGCAGCATCCTGTCGGAATGCTATCCCGCCGTGCAGCGGTTGATGGCCAACCTGGCCGCGTTCGAACATCCCGATACCGGCCTGCTCGACATCCCGCGGCGGCGATGGTGGGAATCGGCCCTGATTGACTGGGCCGCGCATTACAGCTCGGACATGCCGATTGTGTATGGCCAGTCTGCGCCAGTCAACGCAATGTATTACGGCGCGCTGCGCGACGCTGCTGCGCTGGCCGGCTGGGTGAACGACGCGCCGTTCGAGACTGCGTGGAGCGCGCGGGCGGCACAGGTGCGCGAGCGCATCAACGATCTGCTCTACCTGCCCGCGCAGAAGCGGTATGGATCTTCGATCGTCGCAGGCCGGGTGACGCCGCCAACGCTATTTGCCCAGGCCTGGCCGCTGGCCTACGATGTCGTCCCCAGCGAACGCGTGACCGACACCGTCAACGCGCTGCTCGAGTTGATCTCGCACGATCCAACCCAGCCCAACGTGCAGCCATACGGTATGTTCTGGGTGCTCGAAGCGCTGGGGCGCACCGGCCACGTGGACGAGGGCATCGCGCTGATCAGGCTGTATTACGGCCATCTGCTCGAGCGCGGTGCGACGACGTGGTGGGAGACGTGGGACGCCGATGCCGACCCCGGCAAGTCGCTCTCGCATGGCTGGGGCAGCGCGCCGACGTGGTTCCTGAGCACGTACGCGGTGGACAGGTAGTGTAGGTGGTGTCAATGGTGTCAGTGGTGTCGCTGGTGTCATGACACCAATGACACTATGGACACTCGCGACTGACACTATGGACACTCGCGACACTCTTCAGCTCCCCCGCTCGATCATCGTGATCGCCGCCTTCATGAAGCCCAGTGCGAAAGCCATTCCGGCATGCCAGGGCGCACCGCAGCTCATAGCCGGCGTGTGATCGGGAATGAGCACGCCATCGAAGCCGTTCCTGTGCAAGATGCGCAGCACCTCGATCATGTCCACGTCCCCTTCGTCCACGAACACTTCTTCGTATTCTGGTGCTTGGCCACGCACGTTGCGGAAGTGGATGTAGCCGATGCGACCGGTGGCGCTGTAGCGATCCACCATATCATAGAAATCGGCAAAGCCATCCCGGCCGCCCAACGCTGCATTCATCTCGGCCAGCGTGCCCAGGCAGAACTCCATGGAGTTGTAGGGCGACGGCACGAGGTCGAGCACGCGCTGATACAAGTCCCAGCGATACACCAGGCGCGGCGTGCCGCGCAAGGTCGGCAGCGGCGGATCGTCGGGATGCAGCGCCAGCTTCACGCCGGCTTCTTCGGCCACCGGCAGCAGTTCGTTCAAGAAGCGCGCGAAGCGCTCCCAGAGCTCCTCTTGCGTGATCGGCTCAATCACACCGCGTTTGCCCTCGGGGTCGAACTGCGCGACGTCGTACACCATGTTCCACACCATGCCCTTGGGGATCGGCGTCTCGACGGCGTGGTGATAACCGACCGACACGGCGCCGCCGCGCGCGAACGGCCCCTGGTCGCGCCCCCACACACCGGCCAGGCTGAAGTTGTAGCCCATGATCGGGATGCCGACCCGGCCCATATCGCGGATGATCTGCTTGAGATGGGCCATCTGCGCATCGCGCTGCGGGCCATCGAGCAGCACGTCGTACCAGTGCGCCGGCTCGAAGTTCTCGATGGCTTCCAGTTCCAACCCCTCTGCATTGATGGCCGCCTTCAGGTCGCGAAACCATTCGTAGGTCCACGTGCCATCCGCCGGGTCGCTCACGCCGAAGCCGTAGAGCGGCGAGCCTTCGGTGGTGAGCGCCGCGCTGTCCGGCTTCTTGAAGTGACCGACGATGTGAGCCACGATATGCGTCGCACCGCACTGTTTGGCGAAGCGGAAGTGCTCCGCGTTGAGCATATTGCCGTAGAGTCCAAGGCCGAGTTTCATATCGGGGATTGAATCACGAAGATCGCAATAGCGCGACTTTATCCGCGCATCATCCGTGTTTAACGTTGTTGGGGTGAAATAGAGCTCGGTTGTTGCTTTCCTACGATGCATTACTCGCTCACCATCAACGGACTCGACAATGCCTTCCCGCGGGAATTCGGTTGCGATTGTCCACGCTGCATCCGTCCGGAGCGCGCCGCCAACACGTCCATGTCACTGATCGGCACGGACGATGACGGCCGGACCGTCTTTCACGCGCTGATTGACTGTGGGCACGGCGTATCCGATAGCCTGGCTGCCAATCCACTGCTGCGCGGCGAACGCGCCCGGTTGGACTGGATCCTGCTCACCCACTGGCACGCCGATCACTGCATTGAGCTTGGGCGCATTTGCGTCGGCTGGATGCGCACATGCATCCGGCGCGGCCAACCTTTCACGCGCGTGCCAACGTGGTGTCGTGAAGGCTCGGCGCGTTGGATGACGCAAGAGCACAGCAACGCTTGGCGCACCTTTGCCGATCCAGTCATTGCGCCGGGATTCGACGGCGCCGGTGTTCCGCTCGAGCCCGTGCCTATAGATGCGCCCGATCTACGCATTACGCCCATCACGCTGCATCACAACACCGCGGATATTGCGGCCGATGACCCCGCGCGCCACCAGCCCGCCTGCGCTGGCTTCGTCATCCAAACTGCAACACACAAGGCCGTGCTGCTCTGGGACATGGACAACACTAACGCCTGGATCACCGATCCACAGACCGATGCGCAGGCAACGGCGGTGGCGCTGGCGCGCGATGCCGATGTGTTGTGTGTTGATTGCAACACCTGGCGCTTTGCCGGCGCGCCGGATCGGCCGGCCAGCCATGCTTGTTTCTATACCCAGTTGCCCAACGTGCGTGCCTTGGCGTCGCGCGAAACGCTACTGGTGCACTTGAGCGGCCACGAGGACGAGCGCGATGACGGCTTCGGCTGGACGGATGAGGCGTGGCAGACGCGCGCCCAGTTGGAGTGGACGCGCCTGGCAATGCCCGGTCGCGTGCGCGTGCCGAAGATCGGCGAATTGATTCTGCTGTGAGCGGCGCGCAAGTGCGCTGGCCTAGGTCATGCCGCGTTGCTTGAGCGCCTCGTAGATCACCAGCGCTGCGCTCGTTGCCACGTTCAACGAGTTGATGCGCCCGTACATCGGGATGCGCACGGCGGCGTCGGCTTGGTCGAGCCAGAGCTTGGACAGCCCGTATTTCTCCTCGCCTACCGCAATCGCGCAGGGCCGGGTGAAATCGAACTGGGTGTAGCTGATCGGCCATTGCCCGCGCAGGGGGTTGGGTGTGGTCGCGACGATGCGGATACCCTGCTCGCGCAGCCAAGCGATGGCCTCGACGCTGGCGCATTGGGCGACCGGCACGCTGAACAGGGCGCCCTGCGATGCGCGCACTACGTTGGGATTGGTCAGGTCGGCCTTGGGGTCGCAGAAGAGGAAGGCATCCACGCCGGCGGCGTCGCACGTGCGCAGCATCGCGCCCAAATTGCCCGGCTTCTCCACGGCCTCCGCCACGAGGATCAGCGGAGCAGGTGACCTTTGCAGAGACATGCCCTCGCCCGTCTCGCCCCTGCGCTGCACCGCTGTCAAACGGCTCAGGGAGAAGTCCGGCCGTTTCACGACGGCCAGCCAGCCGTCTGGCCCGTCGCGGTAAGCCATCTTCTCGAAAACCGGCCGCGTGGTTTCGATGACCTCCGCGCCGGTGTCGCGCACGCGCCATTGCAGGTTGTCGTGCGCGTTCGGGCGATGCGCCGGCTTGAACAGTTCCGGGCAGATGAAGACCGTCTGCGGGCGCACGCCGCAATCAAGCGCCAGCGTCAGCGGATCGAATCCCTCGACCAACATCAGGCCGTCCTCATCGCGCTGGCGTTTGTCACGCAAGGCGACGACGTGTTTGACGCGTGGGTTGGTCAAGCTGGTAATGCGCATGGATGACTGTTGTGTTCGTGCTATCCTACTGCAATCGGCGAGATGCGGGTCGTTTAGATCTTTCAGGTCGCCAGATCAATCCGCTCGGCAGGTCGTCGGGTCGCCAATCCATCTCAACTTCAAACATCTCTAATCTCTCAATCTCTAATCTCTAATCTCTAATCTCCCAATCTCCAATCCTCAGTTCGTCTCTACAATCATGTCACCCATCCTCCTTTTCGCGCTTCAGGCACTGCTGATCTTCGCCGGCGTAATCGTGCTGGCGATCGTGTTGCGCCGGCGTCTGCCCGCGCTCTGGCGCTCGTGGATATGGGGCGCGCTCGCGTTCGTCGCTTCACAGGGGGTGCGCATGCCGTTGCTGATCGGCTTGACCCTGATCAGCCAAGCGCTGCGCTGGGACTTCGGTCAGGAGGGTAACTTCTGGTCCAACGTCATCATTCTGTCGCTCACGGCCGGCTTGTTCGAAGAGATGGCGCGCTACTTGGTGTTGCGCTTTTTGGCCAAGGACGTGCGCGGCTGGCAGAATGCTGTGATGTTCGGCGCGGGGCATGGCGGCATCGAGGCGATTCTGCTGGTCGGCATCGGCGCCGGCGTGACGAACGCCTATGTGCTGCTCAACGCAGACGCGCTGCTGGCGCAGGTGCGCGCGTTCTCGCCCGATCAGGCCGGTGCGCTGGAAGCGCAGCTGGCCACATTGCGCAACGTGAGCGCCGGCATTATCGCTGCGTCGTTGATCGAACGCGCCTTCGCCATCATGCTGCACATCGGCCTGAGCGTAATGGTCATGCGCGCGGTCGAGGGCGTTGGATTTGGATGGGTGCTGGCCGCGATGGGCATCCACGCGCTGGCCAACGGCTCGGCCGCGGCGGCGCAGCGCTTCGGCGGCATCGTAGCGGCCGAGATCGTCGTGGGCGTCATCGCGCTGGCGATGCTGGCATTCACGTTGCGTCAACGCCCCGTTGGCTCTGCGCCCATCGCAACCTGATTGCTTGCCGAACGTATGGATCGAGTAGCGCGCAATACGCCGATCAATGAGCGACACGCGCATAGGGTACGAGCAGGTGAATCGTTCAGCGAGTCCGGTTTCGACTGACTACATTCGTCTGCGATGAGCACGCAACAACCGAGCGTCGTGCGGGCGTCGGCGCTGCCGGCAAACTGGCCGCAACTCGCCATGAATGCGGCTGTCGTTTGTCTTTGGTTAGGGCTGTTTCGCCAGGCGTTCGCCTATCTGGCGGTTGTCTTCGTGCGCGAGGACTTCCGAACCAATCAGATCTTATTGCTGGGCATTCTGGCGCTCATCGCCCTGAAGCTACGCCGCGATGGCATCTGGCTGCGGTTCGATGCCGCGCCGCATCTCCACCTGCCGGCGCTAATGCTTATGGCCTTAGGCCTCGCCGGCTATCTCGTCGCCGAGCGCGTCCTCGACGTGAACATTCTTGCCGCGTGTCTGTTCGGCCTGGCCAGCTATGGCTTGCTCGGCCTGTGGATCGCTCCGCACACTTGGCGCGCCGGGCTGCCGGCGGCGTTGTTGCTGATCGGCGCGCTGCCGTTCGGCGATTTCGTGGATGTATTCATCGGCTATCCGATGCGCATCGCCACCGCCGCCGTGGTGCGGGATGGGCTAGCGGCCGGAGGCATAGCCAGCATGGGCGTGGAGACCATCCTCGTCTTCGAGAACGGCATCTCGCAGGTAGATCTGCCGTGCAGCGGGGTGAAGAGCCTGTGGACCGGTGCGCTGTTTCTGCTCGCCGCGACGTGGATTGAGGGGCGCCGGCTAGGGGTGCGCTGGCTGGTCGCCGCGCTGGCGTTCGCGGCGGTGTTGTTCATCGCAAACACGGCGCGCGTCGCCGCGCTCGTCGTCAGCGGTGAGGTGCTCGGGCTGCGTCTGCTCGCCGAGATGCTGCATGTGCCGCTGGGGGTGCTGGCCTTCATCATCGCGTGCGCTGCCGGCATCGGGTTACTGCGCCTCGCCCCGCTCGTTGCACAGCCGGACGAGCCGGCCATACGGCGCGAAGTGCGCGCGGCGCGCTGGCTTGTGCCCGGCCTCATCGCCGGTTTGCTCGCGCTTAACTGGTTAGGCGTGCCCGGGCGCGATGCGCCGGCCGCGTCGGCTGTCGCCTCATCGCCGCTGGCCCTGCCTAACGAGTTGCAAATACAACCTGCACCGTTGAAGCCGGGCGAGCTGACCTGGCTGTTCGAGGACGGCGCAGAGCGCGTGGAGCGTGTGCGCTTCAACTGGCGCAGCTACACCGGCTCGCTCCTGCTGGTGACCAGCACGCACTGGCGCGCCCATCACAAGCCGGAGCGTTGTCTTGAGAACGGCGGCCTGCGCGTGCAGAGCGAGGCAACGTACCTGGTCGCCGGTCAAGCACCGGTGCGCGTGCTGTCGCTCGCGGATGAAGCCGGTGCGATGAAACTGAGCGCGGCATACTGGTTCCAATCCGCGACGCGCGTCACCGACGACTACACGGCGCGGCTGTGGGCGGCGTTGTCGCCCCAACCGGAGCGGTGGCTGATGGTCTCCGTGCTGTTCGACGAGGCGATTGACCCGCGCGGCGCGGATGCCGAAGCTCTGTATCTCGCGCTGCAGTCCGCAGCGCAGTCGCACTTGCGAGGTGGACAGGGTGTAGCGCAGAAAAGTGGGTAACTTTTTGCGCGGAGGAGGCAGAGTGGAAGGCATAGAAGCCAGGCCGGGCCGCACGTGTGTTCATCGGTTGTCGGTGTGTCTTCTCTCGATGAGACCCGCTGACCGCCACACATTTGCGCTACACCGAGGTGGACAAGGGTTCAGGATTGACACGGTCTTAAAGTCAGTGTTGTAGGTTCAGTCTGTTCGCCCATCCAAAGTTATCCTGCCTGGAAAGACGGAGGGACACATGAAGCAAATCGTGAAGTGGCCCTTTTGGGGTTACGCGATTTTCTGGTCGTGGAACGTCATCTTCTTCTTGTTCTTCACGCTCGGCTTCACGCCGGTCGTGCTGGTAAGCCTGGCTCAGGCCGTGCGCGAGGGATGGGTGCAACCTTCGATCCTGCTCTTCGGCAGCCTGATCGTGCTGATCCCGATCGCGTCGGTCATACTCGGCCTCACCCTGCTTCTCAAACAGCCGAATCGCCTGCTGGCCCTTTTCTACGGCGTCGAGGGACCATTGCTGCTGGTGCTGTGCGTGCGCTTCTTCGTGGTCGGCGAGGCGACCCCGCCGGTGACGGTCATCATGGTCGTCGCCTTCGTCGGCCTGGCGGCGCTGCTCTGGCGCTTGCTGGACCGGCGCAACGACGAACGCGGGATGCTGGTCACCGCGCTCCGCGCCATTGGTCTGACCGGGCTGTTGCTGGCCGGCGTCTACGCGGCTGTGTGGCTGGCGTTCTACTCGCTGCCGGTGGCGGCGCTATTGCTCGACTCGCTCGCCTCGGCCGTTCGCTCCGTGCCCGACATGATTCGTTACGGCCGCATTCAGGACTTGGCCTTCGTGCCGTTCGCCGTCTTCGGCTTCGTGCTGCTGATGTATTCGGGCACGCTGCTGATCATCGCGCCGGTCGTGACGCCGGCCATCTATGCGGTGCACTGGCTCGGCGAAGTCCGCGCGCTGTGGTCACGCCTGAGCCGCCCCCTGGCCGTCGCGCTGCCGGCAACGGTCGCGGTTGCCTGCGCGGCGGCCTTTGTCGTCGCCAACCAACAACCACAACAGCGCGCGTTCGCGTTGCTTGCTGCGCCGCCGCAATCGCGCGCCGAGGCGGAAGCGCTGCTCGGCCAACAGGAAGCCATCCGCGCCGGCTTGCTCAACGCCTACCTTGCGCCGTATCGCTACATGAGCGCGGCCGGCGAGACGTTCTACGTGCGCGACATGTATCGCAGACGGCTGGGCTTCTCCGAGGCGCAGGCCGAGGCGATCGCGCGCTGGTATGAGGTTGTCGCGCAGCCGTTGATCTACCAGCCTACGCAGGCATATTCGCCGAGTCCAACGCAGACTTGGCAATCGCAGGCGTTCGTCAACGACTCGCGGCGCGCCGCGGAGCTGTATGAGCAATTCTTCGACCGGCCGATCAACCAAGCCGAGCGGGCGACCGTCGTGCAAGCGGTGCGCTCGACGTGGATCGCCGATCGCGCTACGCAGGCCTGGCAGGCCGTGGACGAGCGCGAAGTGCGCATCCTGCGCCAGGAGCTGACCCTGACCGAACACGGCGACTGGGCGGACGTCGAGCTATACGAGGTCTACCAGAACCTGATGCCCCGGCGGGAAGAGGTGGTGTACTACTTCAGCCTTCCCGAGTCAGCGATCTTGACCGGCGTCTGGCTGGGCAACAACCCGGATCGCAGCCAACGCTTCGCGTTTCGCGTCGCGCCGCGCGGCGCAGCGCAAGAGGTGTATCGCGGCGAGATCACCATCCAGCAAGACCCGGCGCTGCTCGAGCAGATTGGGCCGCGCCAGTACCGGCTGCGCGTGTTCCCCATCGAACCCAAGCGCACAATCTGGGATCCGACGACGCGGCGGTCGCAGGTTCAGGAGGGCGCACAAATGCACCTGTGGCTGACGTGGCGAGTGATGGCGAGCGACGCCGGCTGGGCTATGCCGCGCCTGGCCGAGAAGCGCAACGCCTTCTGGGACGAGAGCACCGTCCGCCTGGTCAACGGGGCGCCGATGCAGGTCGAGGCCGACGCCTGGCTGCCGGCGTTCATCCCCGCCCGGTCGCAAGCCGAACGCCGGGCGCATCGCGTGACGTTCGACGACGGCACGGTGGTCGTCGCGCGCCCGGCCGACGATGCGCCGGCTAAGCTGCCGGATGGATTTCGCGCGGCGGTCGTGCTCGACCGGTCGCGCAGCATGGCCGCGCACGCCCCGGCGGTGCAGGCGGCGCTGGCGCAGCTCAGGGCCGCGCTCGGCGATGCCGACCTCTACCTCACCGCCGGGCCGAACTACGGAGAAGCGCCATCCGTGAGTCGGCTGGCCGCGCTGGACACGGCGGCGCTGTTCTACTTCGGCAGCCAAAACCCCGCCGAGCTGCTGACGCAGTTCGACCGACTGCGCGCCGGCAGGCAGTACGACGCCGTGATCGTGCTGACCGACGGCACGGCCTACGCCAAGCAAACGCACGCAGCGCAGACCCCCAAGTTCGACGCGCCGGTGTGGATGGTGCACCTCGACGGCGACCTGACGCTCGGCTACGACGATGCGACGCTCGAAGCCATCCAATCATCCGGCGGCGGCGTGGCCGAGGGCGTAGATGAAGCGCTGCGACGCATCGCTTTGCAAGCACAGGCAGACCCGGCGACTCGCGTGGATGTAGTGGACGGTTACACGTGGATCGTCGCGCCGGCCTCGGCGCTGCCTGCGAACGGTGAGGTGACGCACGCGCCGGACGATCCCTTCGCGGCGCTGGCCGCGCGCCAATTGATCCTAAGCGAGATGCGGCGGCAGCGTGGCCGGCTGAGCGACCTGGGCGTCCTGGACGCGCTGCATCGCATCGCAACCGAGCGCGCCATCGTCACGCCGTATTCCTCGATGATCGTGCTGGTGAACGCCGCTCAGGCACAGCGGCTGGACGAGCTGTCGCAGCGCGACGATCGCTTCGCGCGCGAACAGGAGAACATCGGCGAAACGCAACCCTTGGTGAACGCCGTGCCCGAGCCGCATGAGTGGCTGCTGATCGGCCTGGCAGCGCTGATGCTGGCCGGCTACGCGCTGCACCGGCGCAAGCGACTCGCCATGCGCTGATGTGCTTGCGCTATGCGCGGTTTCCTGCGTCACCGGTCATCGGCATCCGAGCTGCTGGATGAGCGCGCCTATCGCGATCTCGATGAACTGCGCGGCAATCTGCGCGATATGGCGCGCTACGATCGCTGGCTGGGCGTCTTTGCGCTGGCGCTGCGACTGGCCACGTCCGGTTTGCCCCCCACCCAGGCAAGCTATACCGGCCTGGATGTCGGTTGTGGATCGGGGGACTTCGTCGCTTTTGCCCGGCGAACTGTTAGCGCGGTGCGTTGGCTAGGGTTGGATGTGTCGCTGGATGTGCTGCGCGTCGCCCGTCAGGGCCGGGCAGGGGACGTTGGAATCTGCGCGCAAGGCGCACACCTGCCATTTGCCGATCGCAGTGTAGATGTGGTGACGTGCATTCACCTGCTGCACCATCTCGATCCACCGCACGCGATGGCGCTGCTGAGCGAGTTAGGGCGCGTCGCCCGGCTGCGCGTGGTGTGCCTGGACCTGGCCCGCAGCGCGCACACGCTCATCGGTGCCTGGCTGCTGACGCGCCTCACCAGTCGAAACCGGCTGACGCGCGCCGATGGTGTGCTATCGGTATGGCGCGCCTACACACCTATCGAAGCAGCCGATCTGGCGCGGCAGTCGGGCTGGACGAATTTCGAGGTGCGCAGCCACGGGCCTTTCCGATACTCCCTGACGCTCGCGCAGTCATTCGCATAACGTCGTCAGCGCGCGTGCGATGTCGAGCGCCGCGCGAGGGCGCGCCAAGGCTTTGGAAGCGCGCCGCGCGCGCTCCAGCGCGTCGGCATCGTTTAACCACTGCTTGAGTTGGGCTACGACCGACGCCGGTGTAGGGCACCATGCCGCTGCGCCGTGGCTTACCGCGTAGTCACACGGGCCTTCTTCTTGGCCGGGCAGCGCATCGAAGATGATGATCGGTAGGCCGGCGACGAAGCCCTCGGCCAGCGTCGTGGAGCCGGCCTTAGTGATCAGCACATCAGACGCGCCCATCCACTCCGGCACGTCGTCCACGAAGCCCAACACCTGGGTAGTTGGGCCGGCGATGTCTCTGCTCAGCGCCTGGCGCAGCACTTGGTTGCGCCCGCAGATCACGACGAGCTGCACAGGCAAGTCGGCGTGGACGATTGCGCGCGCGGTCTTGTCCAGCAAGCCTGCGCCCTCGCCGCCGCCCAGGAGTAGAACGACGGGAAGGTTGTCGCGCAGGCCGCGCTCGGCGCGTGAGCCAGCCCCGCGCTTTACGCGCGCTTCAAGCGAAGGGATGACCGGCTGGCCGGTGATGATCACCCGTTGAGGCGGTATGCCGTGCGTGATCAGCTCTTCGCGCGCCTCCTCGGTGGGTACCGTGACGACATCGGCGAACGGCGTGACGTGAAAGCTGTGGATGTGGCTGAGGTCGGTGACGACGTGAGCGTATCGGGCATTCGGTGCCCACAAGCGCATCGCCTGCGGCACGAACGGGTTGAATTGAGGCTGGCACGACACATACACGTCGGCCGGGTGCTCTCGAAACAGCGCATGCAAACGCTCGCCATCCAGCCGGGTGAGCAGCGCGCCCATGGCTTGCATGCGCTGCACGTCGTCGAGCGCGATGTAGTTCAGGTAGTGCAACCACCGGGCATGGTTGATGGCGACGCGGTAGGTGGCCTCGCTATGGTTGAAGGGACGAGGGAGATAGCTGATGGCGTTGACGGCCTCCACGCGGTGCGGCTTGCCATTGAGCACGGCGAAGGCTTGCTGAATGCTATCGGCAGCGGTGCGGTGCCCACCTCCGGTGTCGGAGTATAGGAGCGCGAAGGTAGCCATGCGAATCGCATTCTAAATCGCCGGCGTCAGGTTGCCCGCCCACAGTATGATAGGCGCACAACTCCGTTGCATAGAGGTTTTTGTCATCATGCGCAACAAGATCACCATCGTCGGCGCCGGGTTCGTCGGCGCGACCACGGCACACTGGTTGGCCGAGCGCGAACTGGGCGACATCGTCCTGCTCGACATTCCCGCCACCGAGACCATGCCCAAGGGCAAAGCGCTCGATTTGGAAGAAGCCGGCCCGGTCGTTGGCTATGACACTAAGATCACCGGCACCACGGATTACGCCGATACGAAGGACAGCGACATCGTCGTCGTCACCGCCGGCGTGGCGCGCAAGCCCGGCATGACCCGCGAAGACCTGGTCGGCGTCAATCAGAAGATCATCACCGATGTCGCCACCAACATCGCCACCACGTCGCCCCGGGCCATCGTCATCATCGTCACCAACCCACTCGACACCATGGCCTATCTGGCTTACAAAATCCTCAGCCAGCACGGCTTCACCAAGAATCGCGTGATGGGCCAGGCCGGCGTGCTGGACAGCGCGCGCATGCGCACGTTCATCGCCCAGGAGCTGAATGTGAGCGTGCAAAACACGCATGCGTTCGTGCTGGGCGGCCACGGCGACGAGATGGTGCCGCTGGTGCGCTACTCGACGGTCGCCGGCATCCCGATCACCGAGCTGCTGCCCCAGGAGCGCGTTGACGCCATCGTGCAACGCACCCGCCAGGGCGGCGCAGAGATCGTCAACCTGCTCAAGACCGGCAGCGCCTACTACGCCCCCGGCGCTTCGGTCGCCGAAATGGTCGAGGCCATCCTCAAAGATCGCAAGCTCATCCTGCCCTGCGCGGCCTACCTCGAAGGCGAGTATGGCCTGACCGATATGTATTTTGGGGTGCCGGTCAAGCTTGGCCGCAACGGCATCGAAGAGATCATCCAGATCAAGCTGTTGCCGCACGAGCAAGAGATGCTGAACAAGAGCGCGGCATTGGTGCGAAGCACGATGAGCGCGTTGAAGTTTTGAGCTATGGGCTGTGAGCTGTGGGCTGTGAGCGACATCACGTTTCAAACTTAGAACGCCTGTGAGAAGCTTGCGCGCGTGTCTGCTCGATGAGCCGTTGCCGCGATTGATGGCGATGGCCGACCTGTGGGACGCGCCGGTGGAAGCCACGTCGGCGCGTGACGTGGCGCATGCGCTTGCGCTTCACATGTTGCAGCGCGAGCGGCTCGCGGCGACTCGCGAATCGCTCCCCCCGGACGTGCGCAGCGCGCTCGATGCACTGGTGGCTGCGCGCGGCCGGATGCCTGCTGCGGCGTTCGAGCGGCGCTTCGGCAGCATCCGGCCGATGGGCCCCGGCCGGCTCGAACGCGAACGCCCCTGGCTGTCGCCGGTCAACCCCGCCGAGCACTTGTGGTACCGCGGCTTCATCTTTCGCGCCTTCGACCGGCTAAGCGGCACGCCTACCGAAGTGGTCTTCGTGCCGGGCGACATGCTCACGCTGCTGGGTGCCGAGCCGCGTGCCTCGCACGAGGAACTCGCCGCTGCGCCGGCTCAGCCCTCGCCGTCCGACCTCCGGCCGTCGAAGTGCCTCGACGACGTCGTCACGCTCCTCTGCTTCATTCGCAACCACGGAGTGAGGGCAAAAGCCGGCGACACGTGGGATGCCGCCTCACGGCGGGCCGTCGCGCCCATGCTGCGCGACCCCGACGGCGCGATCGAAAACGACCCCAACGGCCGCTTCGCCTTTCTCACCCACCTGATCGCGCGTTTGGGCTGGACGCGGCCAGAGCAGAATCGGCTGCGGCTGATCCCCCAGCCGGTTGCTCAGTGGCTGCAAAGCCCGCCGGATGTGCAGCGTGACGCCCTGTTCGATGCTTGGCTGAACGACGCCGAATGGAACGACCTCGCACATGTGGCGGGGCTGACGTTGGAGATGACCCATGCCTGGTCGAACGACCCCGTGCGCGCGCGCAAAGCGATCGTTGGCTTGTGGGAGAAGTGGAGATTAGAGATTGGAGATTCAACCCGCCGAATCTCCGATTTCCAATCCCCCATCTCCCATCCCCCATCCCCAATCTCTAATCTCCAATCCCTCACCTCCGACTTCATCGCCTACGTCCATCGCCACGATCCCGACTTTGCCCGGCCCGACGGGCGCTATGACACCTGGCACGTGCGCGATGCACGCACCGGCGAGTTTCTGCATGGCTTCGAGAATTGGGAGCGCATTGAGGGCGCATTGATTCGCTACATCATCGAGAAGCCGTTGCGCTGGCTGAGCGATCTGGATGAAGAAAGCGCATCGCCACCGGCCTCTCCCTTTCACGTGACCGACGACGGCAAGATCATCATTGCGCGCCACCTGCGATACGAGCGCTTCCAGGTGGCGCGCGTCGCCGATTGGATCGAGACGCGCGCCGATGGTTACGCCTATCAGCTCTCGCCTCGGTCGCTCGATCGGGCGCGCGCACAGGGCATTCGCGCCGGCCGGGTGATCGCATTCCTCGAAGAGACCAGCGGGCAAGCCTTGCCTGTCGGCCTGAAGCGGGCGTTGTCGCGCTGGGAAGAGCGCGGCGCGGAAGTGCGGCTGGAAGCGATGATGATCCTGCGCGCGCAGGATAGCGCAACTATGGACGCGCTGCTGCGCCTGCCTCAGATGCGTCGCCTGAGGATAGAGCGCTTCGCGCCAAACTGCATTGCGATTCGCCCGTGCGACGCCGGTGCCGTACGTGCCGCGATTGTCGAGAGCGGATTGCTGGTGGATGTCGCGTAGGCGCTCACGGGTTTCGGTCGCCTCCAAACGTGCTCGCCGCCAGCAGTGCTGCGCCCTGTGTCACTACCTGTTCGCGCAACTGGGACATGACAAAACGGCACCGTCCGCGCAGCGAGGGCATCACGAGCGGGCGAGTCTGCTCCGCGATCAGGCGGATGAAGCGCTCGCTGCTCGTCCCCACGCCGCCGCCGATGACGATGGCATCTGGGTTGACGATCTGGATCACACCGGCCAGCACCTGTGCGAGGAAGGTGGCGGCGACGCGCACGATCTCGCTTGCGAAGACATCCCCCTGCGCGTAGGCCTCGAACAGGTCGGCAGCGGTCAAGCGTTCATCGTGGATTGCACGCTGGGCAATAGCATCGTCCGGCCACGTGGCGAGGTGATCCCGCGCCAGCTTGCGCGCCAGATGCGTTAGGCCAGGGCCGGAGGCGACGGTTTCCAGGCAGCCATGGTTACCACAGCCACACGCGAAGCCACCCTGCGGCACGACCACGACATGGCCGATCTCGGCCTCGCCGGCATCGCCGAAGTCCACGATGTGGCCCTCGCGCACGATGCCGCCGCCGATGCCGGTACCGATGGTCATATAGAACACGGTGCGATGACCGCGCCCGGCGCCGAGGCACGCCTCGGCAAGCGCGGCCAGTTTGCAGTCGTTCTCGATCACACTCGGCAGGCCGAACGCGCGTTTTAGCTCGTCGCGCACGTCAATGTCTTCCCATCCGTCTTCGTGCGGGTTGCGGAGCACACACTGCTGTGCGCGATTGACCTGGCCGCCATAGCCGAATCCAATGCCTGTGAAGACTGCGTCATTTGCTTCGTGTGCGGCACGCAGTTGGCCGGCCGCTTCGATCAGCATGGCGAGGCTATGCTGCGCGCGGTTACGCGGATCGCGTCGCAGCACGCGCGACGCAACCAGCCTGCCGGTGGCATCGGCGACAGCCGCGATGAGCTTAGTGCCGCCGGTCTCGAAGGCGAGGTATGCGGTGGACATCATGGATGAGTGTAATGCAGGCGCGTGGGTAGTTATAATGATGAAAGTAATCGCATGTTGCACTAGCCGCCTCGACCCAGTGACGATCCGCAGGCCGGTTACGGTCCTGCGCTTGTCGCGTTGGTAAGGCGGCTTTTTTATGCCCGTTCCCTGTCGCCTCTTCGCTCGGCGGCGAGCCGAAGATCGCGAAGGCTGAATTTCGGACATGGAAGAGAAGCTTGCAGGTATCGAACAAAAATACGAGGAATTGGCGCACCGGATGGTCGATCCGGCGTTGGCTAACGATTATCCGCGCTACGCCGAAATCGCGCGTCAGCACGGCGAGCTGGAGCCGATCGTGCAGAAATATCGCGAATGGAAGCGCGTCCGGCAGGAGTTGGCCGATAACGAAGCGCTGGCCGAGGGCGATGACGAGCTGGCCGAACTGGCGCGCGCAGAGTTGACGTTGCTGCGCGAACGCGTCGCTGCGCTGGAGCAGGAGTTGAAACTCATGCTCGCGCCCAAGGATCCCAAAGACGAGCGCGACGTGATCATGGAGATTCGCGCCGGCGCCGGCGGTGAGGAAGCCGCACTTTTCGCCGCCGACCTCTTCCGCATGTATACGCGCTACGCCGAGAACCATCGTTGGAAGGTGGAGCTGATTGACGCCAATGAAACCGGCATCGGTGGCTTCAAGGAAGTCATCTTCGCCGTCAAAGGTAAAGGGGCGTACTCGCGGCTGAAGTTCGAGAGCGGGGTGCACCGTGTGCAGCGCGTCCCGGCCACCGAAGCCAGCGGCCGCATCCACACCAGTACCGTCACCGTAGCCGTATTGCCTGAGGTGGACGAGGTCGAGGTCAACATTCCGCCCGGCGATATCGAGATCGAGACCTTCCGGTCGCGCGGCGCCGGCGGTCAGAACGTGCAGAAGAACGAGAGTGCCGTGCGCATCACCCACAAGCCGACCGGCATCGTGGTGGCCGTGCAGGATGAGCGCAGCCAGACGCAGAACCGCCTGCGCGCGATGGCCATCTTGCGCGCCCGGCTCTACGAGATGGAGCGCAGCAAGTTGGCCAACGAGCTGGCGCAGCAAAAGCGCGAACAGATCGGCACCGGCGAGCGCAGCGAGAAGATTCGCACCTACAACTATCCCCAGAACCGCGTGACCGACCATCGCATCGGCCTGGACGTCTATCGCTTGCCGGAGGTGCTCGAGGGCGACCTCGATATATTCATTGACGAGCTAGCCGTCCGCGAGCAGGCCGAGCGGTTGCAGGCGGCAGGGATGTGAAGCATTCAGCCGGCGATAGTGGATTGGACGAGGACATCCGCACTGCCCTGCGTAAGGCAATCGCCCAGCTCGACGCTGCGCGTGTGGACGCGCCAACCACCACGGCGCGTTTGTTGTTGGCGCACGTGCTCGACAAGCCCAAGGAGTGGTTGATCGCGCACGACGACGTGCATCTCGACGCTGCAGCGCAGCAACGCTTTCGTTCGTTATTGCAGCGCGTCGCCGCCCATGAGCCGCTGGCCTATGTCCTCGGCCATCGCGAGTTCTACGGTCTCGACCTGATCGTGGACCGGCGCGTGCTCATCCCACGACCGGAGACAGAGATGCTCGTCGAGTTGGCGCTCGATGAATTGAAAATTGAAAATGCAAAATTGAAAAGCGATGACATGCCAACCTTCTCAATTCTGGACGTGGGTACGGGCAGTGGCGCGATCCCGATTGCCATCGCGAAGCATGCGCCAGATGGGCGCATCCTGGCGACCGATATCAGCGCGGATGCGCTCGCCGTGGCACGTTTGAACGCGGAACGGCACGGCGTCGCCGATCGCATCACCTTCCTACGCGCCGATCTGTTGGAGGGTCTCGTTGTGTTACCGCCGGTCATCACGGCCAATCTGCCCTACGTCATGCGCGAGGAGATCGAAGGGCTGCCGCCGGAGATCCAGGCGCATGAGCCACGCGTCGCGCTCGACGGTGGCGAAGATGGGCTAGCGCTGGTGCGGCGCTTAGTGGAACAGATTGCATCACGCGTGGTAGCGGCGCCTGATCAGGCGCCGCTACCACGCGCCGCCTTTCTCGAAATCGGCGCTTCGCAAGGGCCGGCTGCTTTGGCGGCTGCGCAGGCCATCCTGCCGCGTGCGCAAGCCGAGATCAAAAAGGATTTAGCTGGGTTGGATCGCGTGCTGGCGATTCGCTTTTCATGATCGGTGATTGATGATTCATGATTACCAGTCACAAATTACCACTCATCAATCCCCAATCTCCAATCTCTATCTATTCCCAATGACCCCCTTCGACCTTCTTGCCCTCGATCTTGACGGCACCACCGTCAATCACGAAGTGGAAATTTCGCCGCGCGTACTGCGGGCCGTGCGAATGGCCATGGATCGAGGCGTTCTGGTCACCATCGCCACCGGCCGCAACGTCCCCAGCACGCGTCCATTCGTCGAACAATTCGCTGTGAACGCGCCGGTCATCTGCCAGCAGGGTGGGGTGATCTACGACTATCGCAGCGAAACAACGCTGCTTCGCATCACGCTGCCGCATGCGCTGACGTGCGAGCTGATCGCGCTCGAGCAGCAGCATCCCGAATGGCGCGCAGTGATGTATCAGGATGACCGCATCTTCGTCACCGATGGCGAATTCTTTCGGCACATCCACAACCTGGTCGGTTTTGCCCCGGCCGTCGTGCACGATTTGTGCGCCGTACTAGACGGGCGCGACGCCGACAAGTTGCTATTCACCGTCGAGCCCGAGGATGCGCCGCGCGCGCTGGCGCATCTGCGGGCGCTGGTCGGCGATCGTGCCACGGTAGTGCAGTCGCACGCACGATTTGTAGAGGTCAATCCGCTCGGCGCCGACAAGGGCAGCGCGCTGTGCTGGCTGGCCGGCCGCCTCGGCGTGCCGCGCGAGCGCGTCATGGCCATCGGCGATCAGGGCAACGACGCCACGATGGTTGCCTGGGCCGGCTGTGGCGTGGCGATGGGCAACGGCAACGACGCGACGAAAGCCGTCGCCGACTGGATCGCGCCCAGCATCGAGGAGGATGGGGCGGCAGTGGCGATCGAACGGTTTGTGTTGAGGGATGAACGTTGAGAGATGAGGGTGAGTCATCAATCGTGATGGATGACTGATGGTTGGTACCGGCTACCGGCCACTAGTGACCGGCGACCGACGACTGCCCCAGCCCGGCGTTCTTCGCGCGCGATTCATCGGCCAGGCGGGCTTTGTAGTCGAGCACTTTTTGCAGCAGTGCCGGATCGTGCGCGGCCAGCATTTGCACCGCCAACAGGCCGGCGTTCTTCGCGTTGCCGATGGCGACCGTCGCCACGGGCACGCCGGCCGGCATCTGCACGATGGACAGCAGCGAGTCCAGACCACTCAGCGCCTTACTCATCACCGGCACGCCGATCACCGGCAGCGGTGAGAAAGCGGCGAGCATGCCCGGCAGGTGTGCCGCACCGCCCGCGCCGGCGATGATCACCTTCAGGCCGCGTTCGTGCGCCGTTTTGCCATACGCCGCCATGTCGTCCGGCGTGCGGTGTGCCGAGACGATGCGCATCTCATACGGCACACCGAATTGCTCGCATACTTCGGCGGCGGCCTGCATCGTCGCCAGGTCGCTGTCGCTGCCCATCACGATGCCGACGACGGGCGAGGTTCGAGTTGTGAGCGGTGAGTATTGAGTTGATGGCGTTGGGTCATCCATGCGTGCCAATCTCCAATCTCTAAATCTCCAATCTCCCACTGCCTCACCACTTCCGCTGCTGGCTCAGTTCCTCGCGCAGCCGCAGGTAGGAATCGTAGCGCGCCTGGCTGATCTCGCCGCGTTTGAGCGCGCGGATCACGGCGCAGCCGGGCTCGTGGGTGTGCGTGCAGTCGGAAAACTCGCACTGGCTGACCAGCGGAGCGATTTCGCGGTAGTAGCCATCCAGTTCCTCGGCCTGCACGTCCCAGATGGCGTAGGCGCGGATGCCCGGCGTGTCGGCGATCCAGCTACATTCGTCGAGCTGCACCAGTTCGGGCACCACCGTCGTATGCCGGCCTTTCTTCAGCGCCTCGCTGATGCGCCCGACCTCTTTGCCCAGGCCGGGCTTGAGCGCGTTGAGCAGGCTGCTCTTGCCCACGCCGCTCTTGCCGGTGAGCACGCTGAGCTTGCCATGCAACCGCGCACGTAGTTGCGCGACGCCGGCGTGCGCAGGATGATCGGCGTGCGTGGAGGTGTAGATCACCTCGTAGCCCAACTGCTCGTAGATCGCGAACATCGCGCGCGCCTCGTCCAAGCCCACCAGGTCCACTTTGCTGGCGACGATCACCGCCGAGAGCTGTTGCGCCTCTGCTCCGACCAGATACCGGTCGAGCATGCGCGGATGGAACTCCGGCTCGGCGCACGCGAACACGAAGGCCACCAGGTCTACGTTCGCGACGATCACCTGACGGATTTCCTGGCCCTGTTTGCCGCGCGCAGTGAACACCGGGTCGAGCCGCGACAGGGTGCGTCCGCGCGGTGCGACGGCGATGATGCGGCCGTTCACCAGCCCCGCGCTCTTCACCGGCTCCACCGTCACCCGGTCGCCGACGGCGAGGGCGTCCTCTTCATACTTGCCCTTGGTCAGACGCCCCGCAGCTTTGCAGACGAACTGACTGCCGTCGTCGCAATGTACGGTGAAGAAACCGCTCTGCGCCTTGATCACCAGTCCGGACTTGGTCATGGATCGTCTTTCGTCTTTCGTCTTTCGTCTTGGCTCTTGGCTCACTCATTGTCCCGCCGGTCGCGCGGCGTGGGTGAGATGGGCAGACCATAGTAGGCCTCGATGATTTGGCGCACCAGCGGCGCAGCGTAGCTCGACCCTTCGCCGACGTTTTCCAGCAGCACGGTGACGACGATCTCCGGCGCGTCGGCGGGCGCGTACGCGGTGAACCAGGCGAAAGGCTTGGCGTTGCCGCCGGCCTGTGCGGTGCCGCTTTTACCGGCCACGATCAGCCGGCGCGCGCCGGCGCGTGACCGCGCTGGAATGCGGCTGCACGGGACGATGCTGCCTGCTGCGTCGAAGCAGTAGTCGAAGCCGGCGAAGCGATACGTCGTCGTGCCCAATCGCGCGTCGCGCGTCACGCCGATCATGCCTCGCCGAATCGCCTCGAGCGTGGCCGGCGTGAGCGGCAACCGCGGAGCGGGTTCGGCGCTTCCGGTGCGCGGCGAAGCGAGCAGATGCGGCCGGTTCAGAATGCCGCCGTTTGCGATGGCCGCCGTCATCTGCGCGATTTGCAGCGGCGTGACGAGCATGAAGCCCTGGCCGACCGCCAGATTGACCGTGTCGCCGCCCGTCCACACCTCGCCGAGCGCCTGCCGCTTCCAGTCCGGGTCGGGCACGAGGCCGGCCGCCTCGGGCAGCTCGATGCCCGTGCGCGCGCCAAAGCCGAACCTACGCGCGTATTCGCCCAGCACGTAGGCGCTCCGCTCCTGCAACCGCTTGCCCACCTCGTAGAACACCACGTTGCATGACGCGGTCAAGCCAGCCTGCAGACTGATGCGCCCGTGGCCACTGCGCAGCCAGCACGTCTTGCGAAAGTCGGCCCCGTAGCCGTCCCAGAAACCTGGGTCGCGAAAGACTTCGTCGGGCGTCGTGACGCCTTCGCCGATGCCGGCGGCCATCGTCACCATCTTGAAGGTCGAGCCGGGCGGATACTGCCCTTGCGTGGCGCGATTGAGCAGCGCACCTTCCTGAATCGCCCGGCTGGTCACGTTGGTCGGCGAGAAGGTCGGCGAGCTCGCCATCGCCAGCACGGCCGAGTCGTCTGCGCGCAGCACCACGGCGGCGCCGCGGCGGTTGCCGAGCAGGCGCTGCACCGCGAGCTGCAGCGACGGGCTGATGGTGAGCATGACGTCTTGGCCTTGAACGGCCGGCCGCGCGGCGAGGATGGTCAGGTGGCCGCCGGAGAAGAGTTTCAGCACGCCGCCCGGCGCGCCGCCGATGATCGCGTCGGCGCCGGCTTCGACGCCGGTCAGGCCGATGCGCTCGTCACCCTGGAAGCCGCGCGTACGATACGCCGCCAGGGATTCCGGCGGGATGAACCCGACGAACCCGACCACGTGCGGCGCCAGGTCGGGGTTGGGATAGCGCCGCTGGAAGCGCGGGCGGGTGCCGATGGCCGGGAAGCGTTCGATTTGATCGTAGTACTCGTCTATCAACGCCTCGTCCACGTCGGCGATGGGCGAGAACCAGCTCTCCGGCTGATCGGCATACTTCGCCTTGATCTCCTCCGGCGCGAGCTGCGTGATCCGGCTGAGCAGGTCGAGCATGCGCTGCTCTTCGTCGGCGCCGGCGATCGCGCCGCGCTGCACGCCGATAGTGGTGAACTCGAGCTGGATCGCTAGCGGCGTGCCGTCGGCCGCGTAGATCGCGCCGCGGATCGTGGCCTCGCGCTCCATGCGCAGGATGCCGTTCGCCAGGCCGGGGATGATGGCGTCGCGCGTCCAGCTCACCCGCCAATCGGCAGCCGGCGGGTCGAAGACCAGCTCGAGCGTGCTGGTCACTTCGAATGGGCCCACTAGGCTACTCTCCCAGCGCGTGACCAACGTTGCGCCGGCCTGTTCGCCCTGATACAGCAACCCGCCGCGCAATTGCGCCTCCATGTTTGTGGCGAGGGCGATCGCGCGCACGGCGTCGTAGTGGTTGCGTAGCGCGTCGGCGTCCTTCAGCTCGGCACGCGATGGCGCATCGAGCAAGGTGAACGCGGCCACGAAGTCCTGCCGGTTGATGGCGCTGACGAAGGCGCTGGCCACTGCAGCCGCCGAGGGCAGCTTCAAGTCCGGCGTGGGCGTCGGCGGAATGGCGGACGGCGTAGGGGGCGCAAGGTCGAGCGCCGGCGTCGAACTCGCGCACGAGGCCGTGATGACCGCTGCGGCGATCCAGGCGAATATCCCTCGTCCCAGTCTCATGCGCGTTCGACAGGTGCTCACGAAGCGATTGCTGACGGTTGCGATTGTAACCGCCGCACAATAGAGCCGACACAAGGGGGTGCATTTCAAAATGGGGGAGCGCGGACTGGCCCGCAGCGGTATTCGCCTCAGTCGCGCTGGGATAAATCCCAGCGCTGAGCATACGGGCAAGCCGCACGCATCCCGCCCCTTTCAGCCCAGGCGTTTACGCCGGGGCGGGTCTTCGGATCGGCCGCGACTTCGGTCGCCGGTCAGCGGATGAGAACTGTTGAGCCCGGCCGTGATCGTGCCGTACGTTGCAAGCGCCTCACGCGCTCGGAGCGCGTGAGGCGCTAACGGGCTTGGCGAACGCGCATGCGCCACTCACGCTCGAACGTCGCTACACCCTGCGCCTTCAGCGGGATGTCTCACAACTCGATGCGCACTTCGCGTCCCTCGCGCTGGCTGCGATAGATGCCGTCGAGGATGGCGATCACCTTGAGCGAATCCTCCGGCGGCACCGGCGACGGCGCACCTTCGGCCACGGCGCGGGCGAAGGCGACGCACTCGAGCGCATGCGGCTCCATCGCGTCTTTCGTCAGCTTGAGCTGCGTGTTATAGAACTGGCGCGTCGCGTAGTTGGTGCTCAGGAACTCGGCCTTCGGCCAGTGACAGCCGCCGTCCACGCCGTAGAGCCAGATCTGCATGTCCTCCACTTCGGTGTCATGGTGCATGAACCAGCTCACCTCCAGCATCATCGTCGCGCCGGTGTCGAAGCGCACGAACGCGGCGGCGAAGTCCTCCACGTCGAAGTCCTTGGGCATCGGCAGGTTTTGATGCAAGCGCCACGTCGAGAAGATCGGACGGCGATTGGCGAGCGTTTGCCGGGCTACGCCGCTCACCGTCACCGGCGTCGGCTGGCCCATCAGCCACAGCGTCAGGTCGAGCACGTGCACGCCGATGTCAATGCACGGCCCGCCGCCGGCCTGTGCCTTTGTGGTGAACGATGTGCGCGGGACCAGGTAGGCCCGCCGCAACATCCAACTACGGGCGTGGTAAATCTCGCCTAGCACGCCGCGCTCGATCTCGCGCTTCATCGCCTGCGACACGCCGGCAAAGCGAAAGTGCTGCGCGGTCATCAGTAGCTTGCCAGACCGGTCGCGCGCCTCGATCATGCGCCGGATCTCGTCCGGTGTCGGCGCGAGCGGCTTCTCGCACAGCACGTGCTTGCCCGCGTCGAGCGCGGCGATGGCCAGCGGGGCGTGGTGCATGTTCGGCACGCACAGGTCTACGATGTCAATGTCCGGATCGGCGAAAATTTCGCGCACGTCGGTCGTGAGCTTTTTGATGTTGTGCTTGATGCCCCAGTCGGCCAGGATGACCGGGTCCACGTCCGCGCCGGCGACGACCTCGGCGTGCTCCGACGCTTCCCAGCCGGGCATGTGCAGGCGCGCGATGCCGCCTACACCGATGACGGCGACCTTGAGTGTTTTGGCCATAGTGTGTTCGTTGAACGATTCCTCCCGTTGGATGGCAAGTCGGCTAAATTCGCCACGCGATCATATGTGGAGTGGCATTGTCCGGCAGGTGATCGAAGACTCGCTCGAGCGGCGTCCCATCGGCCATACACAGCGCGGCTGCGATCGCCAGGCCGTGCGAAACGACGATCACATTCCCGTGAGGATGCGCCCGCGCGATGCCGTCCAACACTTGGCCGACGCGCGCGGCCAGCTCGAACACGGTCTCGCCCTGCGGTGGGCGCGAATACACCGGGTTGCGCTTGCGCTCCTCCAGCTCGGCCACATAGCGCAGGGCGACGTCCTCGCCCAACATGCCCTCCCACGCCCCCAGGTTCACCTCGCGCAGGCGCGAGTCGAGGCGCACAGGCAACCGCAGGCGCAGCGCGATGATCTCCGCCGTCTGGCGCGCGCGCAACAGATCGCTGCTGTAGATGGCCTGAAACGCGGATTGTTCGGCCTGCTGGGCGAGCGTTTCGGCCAGCGCGTGCGCCTGGGCGACCCCGGTGGCGTTGAGCGGCGGCGCATCCGGCGTTTGCCCTTGCCAGCGCCCCTGAACGTTCCAATCGGTTTGGCCATGTCGAATGAGCCAGATCTGCGCCATGGTCACCCGCGATTGGCTGAAGCAGGTGGACGCGACACCTCGGCCGGCTTGCCCGCGCGGCTGGCGACATATTCAGGCACCTCGATCATCGGCGGGCGTTCCAGCTCGGCGATCTCCTCCACGTCGAGGTAATAGCCGCCGGCTTCGTAGCGAATCAGCTTCATGGTCTTGTTCACGTCGGCGATGAAGGCGCGCTCGTAGTGCCGTTCCAGCTTACGCATCACCGTCTGGATAATGGCGAACGACATCTTGCTCAGCGCTTCGAGTGTTTGGTTGTGGTGGATGCGCTCCAACAAGTCCACTTGCGCGATGGCCGACAGGCCGAACAACTCGTAGATGTCAATCAGCAGGCTGGTCTCCACGCCGTATCCGGAGGTGAACGCGCAGCGTTCGAGCGCGCTGCGTCGCCCGCCGTATTCGCCCGACAGCGGCTGGATCACCCCGGACAGCTCGGGATAGAACAAGTTGATGAGTGGTCGCGCGGTCAGCTCGGTCACCCGCCCGCCCCCGCCGGCCTGCAACTTGTCGCCCACCCGCAGGGGCCGGCGATAGAAGCCCTTGACGAACTGGATGTCGCGGTTGAGCAGCATCGGCCCGATGATCCCGTAGACGAAGCGCGGATGGATGTTGACGATGTCGGTGTCAATCCAGACCACGATGTCGCCCTGGGTGACGAACAGGCTCTTCCATAACGCCTCGCCCTTGCCCCGGCGCGCGCCGTGCTCGGGCAATAGATCCTGATGGATGTAGACGGGGATGCCTGCTTTGCGCGCGATCTGGCGCGTGCGGTCGGTCGAATTCGAGTCAATCAGCACGATCTCGTCTAGCAGCGCCACTTCGTCCATCAGCGCGCGCTTCACGGTGCGGATGACTTTGCCGACCGTCGCCTCCTCGTTCAAGGCCGGCAGCGCCAGGCTGAGGGTGACGCCTTGCTCTCGCTTCAACTCGACCAGTTGCCCGAGGTCGGCGAACTCATCGGCCTGGAAGGTGTTTTGGGCGAACCACTTGTCCACCAGCAGCGAGATCGCGCCGGCGCCCACGCGCTCATCGGCGAACGATGCCGGCGCCGGGCGGCGCGTCTTCACCACCATGACCGCCGATGGCACCTCCGCGATCACCCGCTCGGCGACGGGGCCGAGCGCTGTATTGGTCTGCGCCGGGCGCGCCGATGCACCGAGGATGACCAAGTCGGCTTTCGTTTTGCGCGCACGGTCGAGGATGGTCCGGGTCGTGTCGTCGGTCAGGGCCGATTGCAGCTTCACCTCCGGCATGCGCTGCAGCACGCGCTCGATGGCCTGGAACGGCGCGTTCGGGTTGGCGTCGCCCTTGAGCTGGATGTGCAACGCGTCCAGCGCCTTGGGCGCGAGGTTGAGGCCGATGCGCAGCGCCAGCTCGGCCGTCGGACCGCCGCGCACCGGCACCAGCACGCGCTCCAGCGATTGCACCGGCCCGCGCACCAGGCCGACGTCGCAGGGAGGACGGCTGAGCACCTCGTGCGGTGAAAGGCCAAGGCGGAAGAGCTGCTCGGTGTACTCCAGCAACAACAGGTCGGGGTCTTCGATCTGGATGACGCGTTGAAGCTCCGGCCAGGGTTCGCTGGTCACCAGCACCTGCGAGCGGGCGCGCACCTGTTCGCCGCGGCCCAGCTTGCGCAGCAACTTGCGCAGCTCCTGCGCCTTGCTTGCTCCGGCGCTCAGCGATTCGTCGTCCGGCAGACGCACGATGCCTACCAGCACCACCTCGGGCGCAAGCGCCTGAGCCAGCTTTAGCGTCGAGTCGTTGCTGCACCCGTGCACCACCGGCACGAGGACCCGGCGCAGTGACGCGAAAAGCGTCTTCTTGTTCATCTCGCCTGTTGAGTCGCTTGTAACAAGGGAACAATGTGCCGCGCGCACACTTGCTCCCACGTGAACCGGCTGCGCACACGGCTGGCGTTGCGAAAGGTGGCGTCGTCGAGCAGGCGTTCGGTGATCGCTGCGGCCAGCGCGCGCGGGTCTGCGTCCGGCGAAAAGTAATAGGCGTCGTCATTGCCCAGCGCGCGCAACGGGGCGATGTCGCTGCAGAAGATCGGCATGTGGCTCATCGCCGCCTCTAGCATCGGCAACCCGAACCCCTCTTCCCGGCTGGGGAAGAACAGCGCGTCGGCCAGGCGATAGAAGTCGGCGATCACCTCATCCGGCAGGAAGTGATCGCTCATCTCCGCCAGGAAGTATGCGGCGTCCTCTAGTTCCAATTCTGTGCGGATCGCCTTGAGGGCTTCGAAGTATTCCACGTTCTTGACGTTGTGCGGGCCGAGCGGCCCGGTGACGATCAACACCGGCCGGCGAAAGGTGCGCCGCAACTCGGCCAGCGTGCGCAGCGCCAGCTCGATGTTCTTGCGCGGCGTCACGCGCACCGGCAACAGCAGGATGAGATCGGCCTGCGTCAGGCGCATGTGCTGCGCGAACGCTTGGGTCTGTTCCTCCAGCTTGTGAAAGCGCGCTAGGTCCAACCCGTTCGGCACAACGCTAATCGCTTCTGGTGAAATTCCCATTAAGCCGGCCAGCTCCTCCCGGCGCAGCTCCGACACGACCACCTGCTTCACGCCCGGCCAGGCCGTGCGCAACAGATTCCACGGATAGCCGTCGTGCAGCTCGGGCAGATAGCGCGGCGTCGTCCAGGCCAGATCGTGATGCCACAGAATCAGTTTTGCATGTTGCGGGTTGAGGGTTGAGTCGGCTGTTGAGTTGAAGAGGTCGTGCAGCGCGGCGGTGAGCGCAAGATTCTTGTTGAGCGAGCAAACGTTGTGCGCAATCAGCACATCTGTCCCCATCAGCACACGCTCGAGTGCTCGCTTCAAATCGTCGCGCAGCGCCTCGAATTTCTCAGTGACCTCGCCACGATCCAACTGCTCCTTCACGCGCAGCACACGCGCGTCGCGCGAATCGGCCAGCGGAACGCGCACGAAGCGCACCTGGGGATCGGTCTGCTCGCCGCGCGCGGCGACGATGCACACGTCGTGTCCGATAGCGGCCAGGCAGCGCGCCTGATGCGCGATCACACTTTCGACGCCTCCGACCACGGGCGGCGCTGAGTAGTGCAGGAGGGCAATGTGCATGAGAGATCTGCTCGAAGAATGGGTCGCGCTCAATATATTAGCACGCGAGTAGAAAACGATTAGAACGCCTACATGACGAAGCGCCCAGCGCGTTCGAAGCGCGTTGGGCGCTGACCTATCGCGCGATGCGCGCCGAGCAAACGCGCCGGCTACACCTGATAGCCGAAGCAGTCGGCAAGCAGCGCTTCCAGGCGCAGGCGCAGCACGGAGAAGGAAAAGTAGCGTTGCGCCAACCGGTAATTGTGCTCGGCCCAGTCTTTCACCAGGGCTTCGTCGAACAAGATCTGGCGCACCTGGTGCAGCGTGGCTTCGGAGATGAAGCCGTCGAACTCGATCACCTTGAACCCCTTGGGCTTGATGTCCACTTCGTAGATCGAGTAGTTGTTCACGAGGATCGGCCGGCGGAAGTACAGCGCCTCCAGGAAGGCGTTGCCGAAGCCCTCGATGGCCGACGGATAGGTGACGAGATCGGCGTGTGGGTATAGGTCGGCCAGCGAATAGATCTTGCGGCCGTCAGGGGTGATGCCACGGTGCTCGCCGATGATGTCGGCCTCAAAGCACACGTTCACGCCCAACAAGGCAGCGTATTCGCGCACGCGGCGCTCGTACTCCGTGCCCTCGTCGCCGGCAGCGTGCGAGATCACCAGCTTGGCCGGCAGGCCAATGCGCTTCGTCAGTTCGATGGCGTGCTCGATACCCTTGCGCTGGATGATGCGCGTCGGCTGCAGGAAGAAATATTCGCCATCGCGGAAGCCGAGATCGGCACGCAGCGTGTCGGTATAGCCGTTGCCGATCTCCGGCGGATGGTCGAAGTCCATCACGTTCGGGATGATGCGCGAGGTCACGCCGGCGCGCCGGCCCAGCTCGCTGGCCTGCATCGAGTTGATCACCACATGCCGGATGGAGGGCAGCCGCGGCGGGAAAGCAGCCGCGATGTAGTCGCCCACGCTGTTCACGATGAAGCGCTGGCGCTCCCAGGCAAAGTCGTGGTGGTGCGCGATGGTGGGAAAGCCGGTTTCGGCGATCAACTCGGTGATGGCCAGGCCAAGCGGCAAGTTGACCGGGATGGCGAGCGCGTTCTCGACGATCAGCAGCTCCAGCTCGAAGTCGCGCACGAAGTCGTAGAGGTGCTGCTTGAAGTAGTCCTTGAGTTCCTGAATGCGCCGCGATATGCTGGGCGGCCGGGTGTAGATCGAGAAGTGATCCTTGAACAAACCGGCGATTTCGGGATGCGGCTGGCTCGGCCAGTCGCCCTGGAAGGCGATCTTGTTGATCTCGTCAATGATCGGATGGCGGTAGAACGCTTCGGGCACGACGCGGCTGCGTTCCGGCGGCCGGTCGCACTGGCCGGCGAAGTAGTAGCACACGTGCCCCATTGCTTCCAGCACGTGCGCCCACTTGGACGTTTCGAGCGAGACGCCGTCGGTGCCGGCAAAGCGCGTGGAGATGAAACCGATGCGATGTGAAGATGAGTGATGCATAGCTTGGGCTGGGTCGAACGATCACGGTGGACGAACGTGAATGCGCGTAGCGCATCAAGGCGCGGATAGCCACCGCACTTCGTAGGGATCGAGTTCGAGCGACGGCCCGTGCACATTCAGACGCGCGCCGCTGAGCAGGTCGCGCACGACGTTGTTCGTGCCCAGCAGCGTGCGCCATGGCGGCTGCACAAGCTGCTCTTCTGCCGAGACGTTCACCAGACACAGGGCGCGCGACCGGTCGTCGGGCGAGATGCGCAGCAACGCGAACACCGCCGGCCCACACGCGATCACCTGCTGCTCGCCGAAGGGGTGGAAGGCGGCATGGCTGGCGCGCACATGCAACAGATGTGCCAGGCGAGCGAAGATGCGCGCGCGCCGCGAGTCGTTATCGGCCAACTCGCGTTCCAGCGTAGCCCGATCGAGCTTTTGCCGGTTGATGGCGCGGTTGTAGCCGAGCTGCCGAACGCCCTCCGGCCATCCGCGCGATCCGAACAAGCTGTGGAAGTAGATGCCCGGCATCCCGATCATCGCAAACATGATCGCATGCGCCGCAACGAAACGATCGGCCGTCTCCTCTTCGCTGCACGTGCCGAAGCTGAGTGCGTCGAAGTAGTTGACGTTCATCTCATACGGGCTGCGCGAGCCGTCGCTGTTGTGCTTGTAGTTGATGAAGCCACCCACAGCCAGCGTCCGCTCGACCAGCGCATCTACTTCGCGACCGCTCAGGATTCCGCGCGCCGGATTCAGCCCGATGCCATCGTGCGAAGCCAGGAAGTTGAAGAACGTCGTTCGCTTCGACGGCAGGGACAAGGTGCTCGCCCACTGCGACAGCGTGCGCGCGTCGCCGGTCTGCAGCGTGTGCAGCGTCAGCGGCGGCAGGGCAAAGTTATAGACGAGCTGCGCCTCGTTCGACCCATCGCCGAAGTAGGCGATGTTGTCGCTGTGCGGCACGTTGGTCTCGGTGATTAGCCGGACGTGCGGCGCGACGGCGTCCAGCGCCGCGCGGAAGATCTGCACCACGCGGTGCGTGTTCGGCAGGTGGATGCAGCGCGTGCCGATTTCCTTCCACAGGTAGGCGATCGCGTCCAGCCGGATGAAGTCCGCGCCGCGTTGCGCATAGAACAGCAGCAAATCTACGATCTCGGCCAGCACGTCGGGGTTGGCGTAGTTCAAATCTATCTGGTCGTCGCTGAACGTGGTCCACACGGCACGCCGGCCCAGTGCTGTATCGAACGTCGTCAGCAACGGCAGCGCACGCGGCCGCACGACCTGCGAGAGGTCGGGATTACCCTCCACGGCGATGAAGTAGTCGCGATACCTTTCCTCGCCGCGCAAGTAGCCCTGGAACCATTCGCTCTTCGACGAAATGTGGTTGATGACCGCGTCGAACATCAGCCGGAAGCGTTTGCCCAGCTGCTCGACGTCCGCCCACGTCCCCAAGTCTGAATTCACGGCGCGGTAGTTCACGACCGAGAAGCCATCGTCGGAGGTATAGGGATAGAACGGCAGAATGTGCACTGCGCTGACCACGCCGACCAGATGCCGGGCACAGAAATCGCCGAGCGTCTGCAAAGGCGGCCGGCCAGGCTCGCGCACCTGGTCGCCATACGTGATGAGCATCGCGTCGCGCTGGGTGAGGTCGTCGTTGTGCGTCGGCGTCACCGACGGGTGCGATTCGACGATCTGCCGCAGCCGCTCGTACGCCTGCATGCCGACCGCGTCGCCATAGACGGCGCAGCACAGAGCATGGATCTTGGCCAGCGCGTCGGATCGCCTGGACGGTGGGATGGGGTTGTGGCCTGTCATTTCGTGGTATTCGGTGTTGCTCCGGCCTGGTGCATCGTTACCTGCCAATAGAGTCGTGCAAGGTGGCACAAGCCCGCACGCGATGGGGCATTTTGGGAGCTTCTACGTCGGGGTGTTCCTTGACGCGATGCAATGTGCATCGCACACACGGGCGCGACCGGAACGACGAACACCTCAATTCTACCGCTTGCAAGCAAGTTACAAAGACTTGTGGCATGATTGAAAAGATTTGGTAGTGCGCCACAAGCTCAGTCGAACGCCTATCTATGAAGCCCATCACCCCCGAAAGCCTGTATGATATCGTCCTACTCGACGACGTGCGCGTTTCGCCCGATGGCAGCTACGCTGCCTTCGTGCGCATCGGCGTGGATCGCAGCGGCAATAAGTACAACCGCACGATCTGGATCAAAGATCTGACCGACCGGCGCGCGCCGGCGCGCCCGCTCACCGCCAGCGTCAAAGATGGATCGCCACGTTGGTCACCGGACGGCCGCTATCTCGCCTTCATCTCGACGCGCGACGAGAAGCCGCAGGTGTTCGTCTTGCCCATGCACGAACCGGGCGAAGCGCGTAGCGTCACGACACACCCCAACGGCATCGAGGCGTTCGAATGGTCGCCCGATGGCCGGCGCATCGCGTTTACCGCCCGCATGCGCGCCGATGAGTGTGCGCAGGAAGACGAAAAGGCCGCCAAAGACGAAGGACGCAAGACGGAAGACGGGAGTCAGGAGTCAGTTGCCTTCAAAGACGCCTGGGAACTGAAGCGCGAGAAGGAGCAAAAGCAACGCGAAGAAGAGATGCGGCTCGACCCGCGCGTGATCTCGCGTGTGCCTTACCGCACCGGCACGACTTTTATCGAAGACCGCTATGCCCATATCTACGTGGTAGACGTGCCGGCGTCCTTTGTCGAGCCGAACAGCACAAAGGCCTTTCGCCTGACGCCGAACGACACCGTCGCTAACTTTGCCCCGCCGGCGTGGTCGGCCGATGGCAAGACGATCTATAGCGCCTATACCCGCGATCCAGACTCCGGCGACATGTTCCGCTACGCCGATCTGGTTCGATTCGCTGCCGGCAATGCCGACCCGAACGCGCGCGGCTTTGTGCGCATGCCGCTGGCCAACTACACGTGCTACACGCCCACGCCATCGCCGGATGGCCGGTGGCTGGCGTTCGACCGCTCGTTCGAAGACCCGACAGCGTATCAGCCCGGCACGCTGGCCATCGTGCCGCTGCTGCCCGATGGCGCCGCCGACATGGACCACCTGATTGACCTGACCGACGTGCTCGACCGCAGCCTGGTCGCGTTCGCCTGGAGCCCCGATGGCCGCTTCCTCTATTTCACGCTCAATAAAGACGGCGCGATCAACCTGTGGCGGGCGCGCATCCCGCGCACCCCTCGCGCCCGGCGCATCGAGATTCAGCAAGTGACCGACGCCGTTCACGAGGTCAACGGGTTCAGCGCGCTGGCCGATGGCCGCGTAGTCTTCATCGCCAGCACACCAGACGACCCCAGCGCGCTCTACGAACTCGATCTGCGCGGACGCATCCGGCCGTTGTACCGGCCCAACGACAAGTTCCTGGCCGAGCATGGCGTCGGACACGTCGCAACCGTCCGCTATCGCTCGGACGGCCGCACGATCCAGGGGTGGGTGATTACGCCGCCGGATTTCGATCCCGGCAAGAAGTACCCGCTGATCGTGCAGATGCACGGTGGCCCGCACGTGATGTGGGGCGCGGCCACGCGCAGCATTTGGCATGAGTTCCAAGCGATGACCGCAGCCGGCTATGTGGTGTTCTACTGCAACCCACGCGGCTCCGATGGCTACGGCAGGGATTTCTGGCACGCCAACCGCGGGGACTGGGGCGACGGCCCGATGCGCGACGTGTTGCGCGGTGTGGACTTAGTTGCCGGTCGCGACTATATTGACGCTGAGCGGATGTGCTTGACCGGTGGGAGTTATGCCGGCTATCTGACGGCTTGGATCATCGGACGCGACCATCGTTTCGCCGCTGCCTGCGCTCAACGCGGCGTATACAACCTGGTGTCCATGCGCAACACGACGGACATCCCTTTCTTCAATGACCGAGAGATGGGCGGGATCACGCCATGGGACGACGTGCAGGCGCTGTGGGACAAATCGCCGATTTCGCTGGTGCCCAACATGCGGACGCCGCTGCTGATCGAGCACAGCGAACAAGACTATCGCGTGCCGATCGAACAGGCCGAGCAATTGTTCCAAGCCATGCGCTTACAGAAGAAGACGGTCGAGCTGGTGCGTTGGCCGCGTGAGGGCCATGAGCTTTCGCGCAACGGCGAGCCAAAGCATCGCGTCGAGCGCATCCAACGCATCCTCCGGTGGTTTAATACGTATGCACGTCGTGAGCAGTGACAAGCGCTCCTTATCTGTGAGCCGGTTCGTGCCTACCGCGGTGAAGGGCACGCGATTCTATGGGTTGGCCCACCGCAACAAGCCGGAGATCAAACGGTTTGTCAAATTCGCCATCGTCGGTGCGGGCGGGCTGGTGATTGACATCGTCCTGCTCAACATCTTCGAGCGCAACCTGGGCATGCCCGTGCCGATTGCCGTCGCCCTCGCGTTCATCATCGCCGCTACCAACAACTTCATCTGGAACCGCCTGTGGGTATACCCCGAATCGCGCACCCAGAAGAAGCGCCGGCAGATGCCGGTCTTCCTCGCCGTCAATGCTGCCGGCCTGCTCATCAACGAGCTGATCTTCCTGCTGTTTCAGGCGCCCATCACCGAACTCGTCCGCCTCATGCCCATCCCTTTCTTCCAAGCGCACTATCGCGGCATCGGCCTGAACGTCACCAAGTTGATCGCCGCGGTCATCGTGATGCTCTGGAACTTCTTCGTCAATCGCTTCGTAACCTTCCGCAACGTGAAGTGGAAGCGGAATATCCCCGCCGAGATCGAGCCGGCCGATAGCGCGCTCTGACCCCACTTGCCAGAATGTGTGATACTTGGCGCTCGCCGTTGGGCGTTCGCTGTGGCGCGCATCACGATTGACTATACACCGGCCATCCACCAGGACGCGGGCATTGCGCGTCTGACGCGCGAGGTTGTGCGCGCCGTGCTGGCATCGGGCGCGCCCCATGAATTCCGCCTGTTCGTCATGGGCCGGCCCGCGCCCGGTGTGCCGCTCTCCAACCTGATGAACACGCGCGAGTTGCCGCTGCACGTCTCGCGCATGACCGACCGCTGGCTCTACCGGCTGTGGTTCCGCGCCAACGTGCGCGCACCGGTGCAGCTCTTCAGCGGCCCGTGCGACCTGTATCACGCCACCGACTTCGTGCTGCCGCCGCTGCGTGACCGCGTGCCGGGTGTGCTGACCGTGCACGACCTCTCGTTCGAGCGCGACCCCGACGCTGCGCCGCCGCGCCTGATCTCCTTTCTCAAGCGCGTTGTGCCCGATTCGGCGCGGCGCGCGACGCACATCATTGCCGATTCGCACGCCACCGCGCGCGACCTGACGGCGCTTTACGGCGTGCCGCCGGAGAAGATCACCGTCATTCACAGCGGCGTGGACGGGCGATTCACACCCTATCGCGATACGCTCTACATGCAGCGCCGGCGCGCCTATGTGCTGAAGAAATACGGCATCGGCGACGCGCCGTTCATCCTCACTGTCGGCACGATGCAGCGGCGCAAGAATCACTTACGCTTAGTTCAGGCTTTCGCCAAGCTCATCGGCTCGAGACATGATTCCCAAATTCCTGTGCTCGTCATCGCCGGCGGCAAGGGCTGGCTGTACGACGAGGTGCACGCCGAGGTGCAGCGGCTCGGCTTGGGCGATCGGGTCAAGTTCATCGGCTATGTGGAGGATATGGACCTGCCGCACCTGTACCGCGCAGCGGCAGTCTTCGCCTTTCCCTCGACCTACGAGGGCTTCGGCCTGCCGCCGTTGGAGGCGATGGCAAGCGGCGTGCCGGTCGTCACTTCCAACGTCTCGTCGCTGCCGGAGGTGGTCGGCGACGCCGGCTTGCAAGTGGATCCGCTCGACGTAGACGCGCTGGCCGGCGCCCTTGAGCAGGCGCTGAACGACGAGGTTTGGCGGCGACACTGCATCGCGCGTGGGCTGGCGCGCGCCGCGCAGTTCAATTGGCAACGCGCCGCCGAGCAACTCCTGGCCGTGTATGAGCGTGTGCTGCGGCAGTAGAATGCCCATATGACCGCGTTGGCCACCGAAACGCAGCTTCAAGCGCTCCGCGAGCGCATGCGGCGCGAGCAAGCGCGCGCAGCGAAGCGTGCCGCCGAAGCGCGTGCCTACTTGCCCGAGATCGTGCGCATCCTCGTCGCGCGCTACGGCGCGACGCGCGTGGTGTTGTTCGGGTCGCTGGCCCGCGGCGACTTCGACGAGGACTCGGACATAGACATCGCCGCCGACAACCTCGCCGGCGTCCGCCTGTATCGGGCCATGGGTGAGTTGAGTCGCAACGCGCCCTGCTGGGTGGACCTGAAGCCGTTGGACGAGCTGCCGCCGGCTTTCTGTGCGCGCGTTCAGGACGAGTGAGGTGCTGTATGACCGTGCTCAAGCCGGAGCGACTTGAACTGCTGGCTGCCGACATTCGCGAAGCATCCAATCAGCTCGACAAGATCGTGCAGGGCGTCCAGGAAGTGTTAGCGCTGTTGATTCGCTCGAGGACTATCTCGCATTTCGTCACGTTGTGCGGAATGCCTACACCTTCGACTTGGATGCCGAGCGCGTCGAGGAACTTGCGCGCAGCTTGCCGAAAACGTTCGACGCATTCTCGCGTGACCTACAGCAATTCGTCGCCTGGCTGGAGGACACGGCCGCGCGGCTATCCGACCATTGATCCTGCGTCATCATGGATGAAATGATCGTTTCGCCCCGCCTGCGCGACCTACCGGTGGTCACGCGCGCTCCGGCCTTGGGCTTGAGCAACGCGCAGGCCGACGTGTTGCGCGCCGGCCTCTCGCTCGAACAAGCCGATCACATGATCGAGAATGTGATCGGCCTGTTTGCCTTGCCGTTGGGCGTAGCGCAACACTTCGTCGTGAACGGACGAGAGATCGCCGCCGTGCCGATGGCCATTGAGGAAGCCAGCGTCGTCGCGGCGTGCAGCTACGCCGCAAAGCTCGCCCGCGCGACCGGTGGCTTCACCGCAGGCAGCAGCGCGCCGATCATGATCGGACAAATCCAGGCGCTGGACGTGCCCGACATCGAAGCGGCGCGCGAGCGCATCACGGCGGAGGCCGACGCGCTGATCCACTGGCTGAATCATGACAACCCCTCGACGTGCAGCCGGCATGCGCGCGCCGTGGGACTCGAAACGCGCGCGCTGGCCGGCCCGCCGCCGATGCTCATCGTGCACGTGCTCTACGACTGCGGCGACGCGATGGGCGCCAACTTGATCAACACGGCATGCGAGGCGCTTGCCCCGCGCATCGCTCAGCTTGCCGGCGGGCGCGTCAACCTGCGCATCCTCTCTAACCTGAGCGACCGGCGCATGGCCTGGGCGACGTGCACCATCCGCGCCGATCTGCTGGCCGCGCGCGCCGAGAATGCGATCGCACCGGTAGAGATCGTCAGGCGCATCGTCGAGGCGTCGCGCTTCGCCGAACTCGATCCCTATCGCGCCGCCACGCACAACAAGGGCATCATGAACGGCATTGATGCGGTGGTGATCGCCACGGGCAATGATTGGCGCGCCGTCGAGGCCGGCGCGCACGCCTACGCCGCGCGCGACGGCCGCTACACGGCGCTGGCGACCTGGCGCGCGAACGAGGCTGGTGACTTGGTCGGTCGCATCGAATTGCCGCTAGCCGTAGGCATCGTGGGCGGGGCGACGCGCGTTCACCCGACGGCGCAGCTTGCGTTGAAGTTGCTCGGCGTTCAGACGGCACGCGAGCTGGCCGAGATCATCGCCTGCGTGGGGTTGGCGCAGAACTTCGCCGCGATTCGCGCATTGGCAATGGAGGGCATCCAACAGGGGCACATGACGCTGCACGCCCGGCAGATTGCCATCGCTGCCGGTGCGTCGGGCGAGGAGGTCGAGCGCGTCGCCGCCCAGCTCGTCGCCGAGCGGAACGTGCGACTAGAGCGGGCGAGGGCGCTGGTCAGGCGCGATCCTTCGCCTCTTGCTTGAACGAGGCGCGCGCCAGGATGCCGCGTTCCAGCAGCGCCTGCTCGATAGCCAGCTCGATCTCGCGCTGATCTCCTTTGCTCACTACGGCTTCCTCGTGTGCGGCTTTGAGGATGAGCGGATAGCCGCTGCCGAGGCGCGCGTGGCGATGCAACACGGCGCACAGCACGCCGATTTCGTTTGCGCCGGCGCACCATTGCGGTGCTTCGATGCGCGCGATGATCGGTTGCCCTGGCTCGCCGAAATTGACGTAGCACGCGCGCACGGCATGCTCGCCCAGGTATTGCGGCGCGTTCACCTCCCAGCGCGGGTCGAACAGCGCCGTGCGATGCGCCGGCGCCAATTCGCGCTCCAGCAAATGGCGATCGAAGACGCCGGCGACCTCGCGCTCGCGTTCACGCAGCGTTCGCTCGGTCACCGCATCCGGGGATAAGCCGGCCAGCGCACAAGTGCGTGCGATGCTGTTGCTGTTGGGCCGGTCAATATAACCACACACCCACGCGCCGCAATCGCGTATCACGCTCAGCGCAGCTTTGAGCGGGTTGAGCAATCGCTCGGCGTCGTACGCCAGGTTGCGTGAGGTGAGCAGCGCGAACGGGACGAGCGAACCATCGGCAACCAGCACGGGCTGCAGGCCGGCGTCGCGCGCCATCCGACAGGCCTGCGCCATCAGCTCGATCTCCATCAGATCGCGCAGATTGACGATCTCGGCGGGTGGCTTGAGCTCGCCAGTGCGTTCGTCGAACAGCGCGCTCTCCTCGATCAATTGCGATCGCTTGACGCGGCGCAACTGTTCGACCAGTGGATGGCGGGATTCGCCGTAGACGAGACCGGCGCAGCCCACTTGCACGTAGGCAAAGACGAAGGGTTTGTGGCGATCCGGCAGGATCTGCGAGCCGTCGGCGGCAATCAGCGCATAGCGATCCGGTTCCTGGCCGAAGGGGAACTGTCGGTTGATCGGCTCGCCGGCATCGAACAGCGCGCTGGCCCAGCGCAGGCCAGGGATGCGTGTAGCGGCGCGGCAGGTCTCCAGCAGTGCATCGGCATGAGCGAAGCCGGCGCGCAGCGGCGCGCATAACTGCGCCAGCCGATCCTCGCGGTGGCGGCGCGCCTGTTGATACACGTCCGCATAGTCGGCAATTTGGGCACGAAGTGTAGAAGCGTCGAGCGGCATTTGAGATTGATTTACTCGATCAACCGATCCATCCTGTCAATCCTGGTGATCCCGTCTATCCCGGCCATTCTGAAGCACCTCGGGGTTGATGGGGGTCAATGGCGGTTTGCCGGTCAGCACGTTCACCAGATTCTGCGCGGCCAGCGTGGCCATGGCGGTGCGCGTGCGCAGCGTGGCGCTGCCGATGTGCGGCGTGCCGACGAAGTTGGGCAGCGCAAACAGTGGGTTGTCCTTCGGCGTCGGCTCGACCTCGAACACGTCTAGTCCGGCGGCCCACGGCCGGCCGCGCTTCAGCGCCTCCACCAGCTCGGCTTCCTTGACCACGCCACCGCGCGCGACGTTAACAAAAACGGCGGTGTCCTTCATCAGCGCGAACTCGCGCGCGCCGAACATGCCGCGCGTCTCATCCGTGAGCGGCGCCGTCATCACCACGAAGTCACTCTCGCGCAGCAGGTCGTCGAAGGCGCGATACTCGGCGCCCAGCGCCACTTCCAACTGCGGCGCGCGCCGACGGTTGTGATACAGCACGCGCATGTTGAAGGCCTTCGCCCGCCGGGCTACCGCTGCGCCGATCCGCCCGGCGCCGACGATGCCGATCGTCGCGCCGTAAACATCCTGCCCAAGCATGTAGAAGGGGTGCCATGCGCCCCACCGACCGGCTTCCATCGTCTTGTGCCCTTCGACCACGCGGCGCGCCGCGGCCATGAGCAGCGCCCAAGCCACGTCGGCGGTGGTCTCGGTCAGCACGTCGGGCGTGTTCGTCGCCAGCACGCCACGCTGGGTCAGCGCCGGCACGTCAATGTTGTCGTAGCCGACGGCCATGTTGGCGACGATCTTCACGCGCGGCGCGGCGTCGAGGAACTCGTCGTTGATCTTCTCGCTCGGCATGATGAGCACACCGTCGGACTGCGCCGCCTCGCGCAGGAACACGTCGCGCGGGGCCGCCATCAAGTCGTCCCAAATGCCGTAGTCACAGGCTGCTGCAACGATATCAATCGCCGGTTGGGGGATGCGCCGGGAGATGAACGCACGGGGTCTGGACATGGCTGATGAATTGGAGATGAATTCGTGTGCGAGTGTAGCTGCGCCGCGGAGGGTGTCAAGAATCACCCCGGTCACCCGGTCACCTGAAGAATTGCACTCCCATATGGATACACGCCGAACTTATAATCTGCGCGTTCGAACTGAGGGCGAAGCTGCGATTCGGCTTCGCCCTCGGCGCATTTAAGCCAATAATCGAATGATTCCGATTGATCGAAAGGAGGAAGCCGCAATATGGCCGGAGCATCATCGTCGGACGGCAAAAAGAGCCGCTGGTCTGCAGGCGTGACGCCCTACGCCGAGATGGGTTACTACAACCCAGACTACGAGCCGAAGGACACCGACATCCTGTGCGCCTTCCGCTTCGTGCCGCAGGAAGGCGTGGAACCCACCGAGGCGGCCGCAGCCGTCGCCGGCGAGTCCTCGACTGCCACTTGGACTGTGGTGTGGACCGACCGGCTGACGGCCTACGAGCACTACCAAGCCAAGTGCTACCGCGTCGTCCCGGTGCCGGGCACGAACCAGTACATTGCTTACATCGCCTATGACCTCGACCTGTTCGAGGAAGGTTCGATTGCCAACATGACCTCCTCGATCATCGGCAACGTGTTCGGCTTCAAGGCGCTTAAGTCGTTGCGGCTGGAGGACATCCGCATCCCGCCTCACTACGTCAAGACCTTCCAAGGGCCGCCGCACGGCATTGTGATGGAGCGCGAGTATTTGAACAAGTACGGCCGACCGCTGCTCGGCGCGACGACCAAGCCCAAGCTCGGCCTGAGCGCACGCAACTACGGCCGCGTGGTGTATGAGGCGCTGCGCGGTGGGCTGGACTTCGTCAAGGACGACGAGAACATCAACAGCCAACCGTTCATGCGCTGGCGCGACCGCTACCTGTATTGCATGGAAGCGGTGAACAAAGCCATGGCAGCCACGGGTGAGATCAAGGGGCACTACTTGAACGTGACCGCCGGCACAATGGAGGAGATCTACGAGCGCGCCGAATTCGCCAAGGAGCTGGGCAGCGTGATCATCATGATTGACCTGACGGTCGGCTACAGCGCTATCCAGAGCATTGCCAAGTGGGCACGCAAGAACGGCGTGATCTTGCACCTGCACCGCGCCGGCCACAGCACCTTCACCCGCCAGAAGACGCACGGCGTGAGTTTCCGCGTGTTGGCCAAGTGGATGCGCCTGGCGGGGGTAGACCACCTGCACGCCGGCACGGTGGTCGGCAAGCTGGAAGGCGACCCGAACAACACACGCGGCTATTACGCCACGCTGCGCGAGAACAAGGTGTCGGCCAATCCGATGTATGGCCTGTATTTCGACCAGGATTGGGCCAGTATGCCGGGCGTGATGCCGGTGGCTAGCGGCGGCATCAACGCGGGGCAGATGCATCTGCTGCTCCACTACCTGGGCGAGGATGTGGTGCTCCAGTTCGGCGGCGGCACCATTGGCCACCCGGACGGCATCGCCGAAGGCGCCACCGCTAACCGCGTTGCGGTCGAGGCAATGATCCAGGCACGCAACGCCGGCCGCGACTTCCTGAACGAAGGGCCGGACATCCTGGCTAAGGCTGCGCGCTGGTCGCCCAGCCTGCGCAAAGCGCTGGAAGTGTGGAAGGACGTGTCGTTCAACTTCGAGAGCACCGACACGCCGGATGTGACGGTCACACCTTCTTGATAGCGTCATCGGTGGCATCAGTATCATTAGTGTCTGACACCGTTGACACCAGCGACACCGAGAATCAACACCATGCGCATCACTCAAGGCACTTTCTCCTACCTGCCCGATTTCACCGACGAAGAAATTCGGGAGCAAATTCAGTATTGCCTGGACAACGATTGGCCGATCTCGATCGAATACACCGACGATCCGCACCCGCGCAACACCTACTGGGAGATGTGGGGGTTGCCGATGTTCGACATCAAAGATCCGGCCGCGATCATGATGGAGTTGGATGCCTGCCGCAAGGCCTTCCCGAACCACTACATCCGCATCAACGGCTATGACCGCCGGTTGGGTCGGCAAACCATTGCCCTGCAATTCATCGTGCAGCGGCCCAAGCACGAGCCGGGCTTCCATCTGGAGCGCATCGAGTCGCACGATCGCACGGTGCGCTATGTGATCCGCTCGTATGCCGCGGACAAGCCGTCCGGGGAGCGATATGAGTAAGTCGGGTGTCGCACCCATGTCCGAGATTGATATTTCCACGGCCTGGCGCGAGTCATCCATTCAGCAGATTCTGGATGACCTGGATCGTGAGCTAGTCGGCCTGAAACCGGTGAAGACGCGCATCCGCGAGATCGCTGCGATGTTGCTCGTGGCGCGGCTGCGCGAACAAGCCGGCCTGTCCACCGATAAGCCGACGCTACACATGTGTTTCACCGGCAAGCCGGGCACCGGCAAGACCACCGTCGCCACGCGCATGGCGAAGATCCTGCAGGGTCTGGGTTACGTGCGCAAAGGCCACCTCGTCGTTGCCACGCGCGATGACCTGGTCGGCCAATACGTCGGCCACACCGCGCCGAAGACCAAGGAGGTACTGAAGAAGGCCATGGGCGGCGTGCTGTTCATTGACGAGGCATACTACCTGTACCGCCCTGAAAACGAGCGCGACTACGGTCAGGAGGCGATCGAGATGCTGCTGCAAGTGATGGAGAACCAGCGCGATGATCTCGTCGTCATCCTGGCCGGCTACAAAGACCGCATGGACACCTTCTTCCAGGCCAACCCCGGCTTCCACTCGCGCATCGCCCACCACATTCACTTCCCCGACTACACGCTGGAAGAGCTGATCCAGATCGGCGAGCTGATGATGCAGCAGCAGCACTACACTTTCGACGACGCATCGCGCCAAGCGTTCCGCGAGTATCTCGAACGGCGCATCCAGCAGCCGCACTTCAGCAACGCGCGCAGCGTGCGCAATGCGATTGATCGCTTCAAGCTGCGCCAGGCCAACCGCCTGATCCAACGAGGGGGGAGCGTGCCGGTCGAAGAGCTGGCGCGCATAGATGCCAGTGACATCTACGCCAGCAGCGTATTCAAAGCAGGTGGATAACCGTGAGACAGCGACCCATCATCCTCGGCATCGTCGGCGACAGCGCTGCCGGCAAGAGCACGCTCACCGGCGGGCTGGTCAAGTTGCTCGGTCCGGAGCGCGTCACCCACGTGTGCGTGGATGATTACCACAAGTACGACCGCGCCGAACGCAAGCAACTCGGCATCACGCCGCTACATCCCGATTGCAACTACCTTGATATCTTCGAGCTGCACCTGGAACGCCTGCATTACGGTCAGCCCATCTTGAAGCCGGTCTATGACCATCGCACCGGCACACACGCGCGGCCCGAATATGTGATGCCGAAGGAGTTCGTCATCGTCGAGGGGCTGCTCGGCTTCCATACCGCGGTCATGCGTCAGTTCTATGATGTGATGGTGTTCCTCGACCCTCCAGAGGACATGCGCCGCGAGTGGAAGATCAAGCGCGATACGACCAAGCGCGGCTACACCGTCGAACAGGTGTTGGCCGAACTGGAGCGCCGCGAGCCGGACGCCGCAGCGTTCATTCGCCCGCAGCGCAACTACGCCGACATCGTGGTGCGTTTCTATCCCGGCCCAGAGGGCTACCGCGATGGCGCGCACTTGAACGTTCGCCTGATCCTGCGCCCCACCATTCCCCATCCCGACCTGTCCTACTTGGCGGCGGACAATTGCAAGGCCTGCGGCGTGCGATTGACCCTGGACCGCGACAACGGCCGACCGGTAGACGTGCTGGAGATTGACGGCAACGTCTCGCCGGCGCACGCCGCGCGGTTGGAGGAAGCGATCTGGCAGCACATCCCGGATCTCCGGCCGCTGCCGGCGGACGCGTTCGGCGAATTCCAGGAGCGCACCGAGACGCGCCACAGCGACCCGCTGGCGCTCACCCAGCTACTGCTCGTCTATCACCTGCTGCGCAAATACAGCGACGTGTCTGCGTTGCCGATGGCCAAGCCGGTGGCTGCGTTGAGCCGGCTGAACGTCGGGCACGCGCGCTGAACGATGATCGCCCTACACGTCGTGCATTCGGCCGGCGGCTTCCAGAGTATCGCGCTGGCCGATGTCTGATCTGCGTACTCACTGCAATATCGCCGCGCCTTTGCCGGCTACCGGATTGTTGGCCGGCAGATGAGTTGCGTCCTAGCATCAAGACACACGCGCGAGGCGCACTAGTCTCGTTATCTGCTTGACGACGCCGATGCTGCTCTGCACAGTTGAATTGCCCGGGGCGCAACGCGCACCTCACACGGAGTGGTCGTTTCAACTACTTCTCCGTCTACCTGAATTGGCTGTTTGGGATATGCGATGATGCGCACGTATTGCCTAACCGGGACGTGGCTGAGTACGCTAGCAGGTAGGCGTTGATGGCTGAAGAGCCGGTGCAGGATGGCCTGAAGGTCGTGCCGCAAGGTGAAGCGCATCACGCATAAATCGAGTCGGCTGTCGTCGAACGCGATTCCGGGATCAAGGCTAAGATCGAGTATGCCAAGTGAACCAGCGTTGGCTACCCAGACTGATTCGGCGCGCCGGCGAAGCACGCGGCCATCCACCTCGAAGCGGTAGCGTACGGCATCCAGGTGTGTGGCATGTCTGACCGCTTGCCAAACATAGGCCAGCTTACCAAACCGCGTCTTCAGGTCGCGCGTGGTATCTTGTGTCACCCTGGCCTCGTATCCCACACTCAATCTCAGAGCGAAATACAGCTCGTCGTTCAGCAAACCAAGGTCGAGCGGCATGAGCGCGGCGACATCCAAGGCCTCTTCGCATGCCCGGCGAAGGTCTGGGGTCAGGTGCAACGCCATCGCCAGCGCGTTGCCGGTGCCGGCTGGAATGATCGCGAGCGGAATGTTTCGGCAAGCCAGGCCATTGATCACCTGCATGATCGTCCCATCGCCGCCGCTCGCGATGACACGATCGAAAGCTGATGCATCTTGAACAAGGTCACGAGCATCGGTTTCCGGTTCGGTTTCTCGGATGATTAGTTCGATGCCTCGTTCACCTGCGATCTCAGCGAGCCAGCCTGCTACTAACGGGCCGGATTGATCGCCCGAGCGTGGATTGATCACTGCCAACGCGCGCTTGACATCACGAAGGCCGGTCGTAGATTCGGTCACAAAGGTGCTCTCCATCAGATATAGCAGCATATCAGCTCTAGCGAAGAGATGCGTTCGCCAACGGGGGCAGACGTATGAGCTAGGGCGTGCTCTGCCCGTTCGCGGCATAGATAGGCGCGGAACGGCGTCCGCGCCCGACCATGCAAATTTTGCCCCTATGCACGAATGCACCCGTAGCGAAGGTTCGCCTCGCACCGGATCGTCATCTGTCATTCGCCCAGCTCACCACGAAGCGCGTCCAGCGCCGGTCGAGGACGACTTCGCCCTCGCGCGGCTCATAACCCGACTCGCGCGGATAGGCGCGCAATTCCAGGCCGTCGAGTGTGGGACGCCCGAACGCCTGCCGATTCATGTGCCGCTGCCACAACTGCTCGCCGACGTGCGGCAGGAGTTGTGAGACCGTTGACAAAATCGCTGCGCCGAACGCTGTGCTGCCCGTCATCGCTCTAGCCGACCCGCTTTGTTCCTGGGCGAGCGCGCCGCGCAGGCGGATGAATCCACACGGCTGAAAGGTGCGCCCGACCAGACATGCGTCGGTCGAATCGAAGGCGATGGAGAACTGCACGCCGTTGTTGCGCAGATCGAGCGGTAGCACGATGCGCCCGCCGGGAACCAACTGCTCACGCCAAGCAGGGGCGATGTCCGTCGCGCCGACGGCGAGGATGATGCGGTCGTAGGGCGCGCCGGGCGGCCATCCCACTGCGCCGTCGCCACAGATCACCTGCACACGTTCGGCGCAGCCCACCGCGGCCAGGTGCGCCTGCGCGCCGGCAACCAGGTCTGCGTCTATGTCCATCGTGACGACATGCCCGCGTTCGCCCACGATGTGCGCCATCAGCGCCGCAGTGTAACCGGTGCCCGCGCCAATCTCGAGCACACGCTGGCCGGGCTGCAACGCGAGCTGCTCGAGCATGATGGCGATCATCGCCGGCTGCGAGATCGAACTCACCGGTTGGCCCTCGGCCTGCTTGGTGACAATCGCTTCGTCTGCGTAAGCCCTGTGCAACGGAACTGTGGGCACGAAGCGATGGCGCGGCGTCGCGCGGAAGGCCGCTTCGATGCCGGCATCGCGCACGCGCCCGGCACGCACCAGCCGGTTCACCATCGCGTTGCGCAGGCGAATCGCTTCGGGACTCTCGTCTTTCATCGTGTGAACGGGATAATCTTGGCCTAGAGCGCGCACATCAACAGCGGGATCTCCATCTCCTCGCGCGTCAGGCCGCCGTGATGGCCATAGTAGCGGTTCTCGAACTTCTCACGCTCGTAGTAGTAGACCGACTCGCCCTTGAAAGGTAACACGACGAGGTTGCCGACGCGCGCCATGAAGCGCGCAGATGGCGACGGGCCGAAGAAATCTTCGGCGATCAACTCCGCAGTCTTGACGACGATCGCCTTGCCTTGCAGATGCTCGCCGATGACGGCCTGGGCCTCGTCCAGGCGCTCCGGCTTGATGTGCAGGAAGAAGTCGCGCGGCGAACCGGCCGGGATGAGCAACTCGCCTTTGCCGTTGGTTGCGATGTAATCGCGGAAGCGCGGCAGGGTCTGATTCAGGTAGATCGTCGTCTTTCGGTTGATCTCGACCATGCCGTGGTCGGCGGTCAGCATAAGCAATACGCCGTTGCTTTGCAGCCGGTCGAGAAACCATCTTTCCATCGCAATGCAGAACTGGTCCAGTTCAGCCCTGACGTGTTCGGAGGTCGGGCCGTATTCATGGCCGATGGCGTCTATCGCGCCGTAATACATCAGAAAGTAGGCCGGCCCGTCGCGCTTCTCGATGGCGCGGCGCAGGTTGATTAGCATCTCGGGTAACGTCTTGTAGGCGAGCGACTTGGCGCTCTCGTTGAGTGCGCGCGTCGGCGCAGCATCGGCGAACTCGCGCGGGTGAAAGAGGAACGACTTCACGCCGGCGCGGCTCAGGCGTTGATAGAGGGTATCGGTGGGGAAGACATGAGCCGGCTGAAGCCCGGCATTCGCCAGCGTGTCGCGCGCCTTCTCGCCGGCGAACGAGAACAGCAGCGGCGCAATCATGCAATCCACTTCGGGTTGATACTGGAACCACTCGTACACGCCGCTCTGCGCCGGCGGCAGGCCGGTGTGGATGCATGTGACATGGGCAGCGGTCGTGGACGGGAACTGCGCGGTAAGCTTGGAGACGACGCCGTGACGGATGAAATGCTGCAACAGCGGATAACGATCGGCGATCTGCTCGAAGTAGCGCCAGCCGAACCCATCCACGAAGAACAGGACGACGGCGTCGTAGCGACGCGGTAGGTTGCCGAAGACATCGTCCGGCAAGCCTGGCGCGCCTTCGCCGGTCAGCGCGTGGTAGATCGTCGCCGGCAGGTTGGAGAAACCGTATGAGCTGTAGAGCGGTCGGATGAAGGGATCGCGCCACCGCGCAGCGCCCACGGCGTGAATCGAGGCATCGTTCAGCATGAAGCAAGTATCGCAGGTTGCGCGCCCAGAGTCATCGCTTGTCTGAGCTACACCCCGGGCTGCCAAACGCGCACGCCGAAGGGCGCATTCGCCAACGGGGGCAGACGTAGCGGAAGACCCCCGGCGTAAAAGCCTGGGCTGAAGAGGGGCGAGATGCGCGCAGCTTGCCCGTATGCTCAGCGCTGGGATTGATCCCAGCGCGACTGAAGCAAATACCGCCGCTAGCCAGTCCGCGCTCCCCCATTTTGAAATGCACCCCACGCCGAATCGCACGAAGGCATTAAAATACCCCAACCCATGAGACTGATCGCCTGCATCCGCCACGATACGGTTGCCAGCGACAAGCAGATCGTTTCTTCTCGCTCGCCCTGAATCGGTTTCACCGTTCAGACGTCGCGCGTTTGGGGCAGCGTGCACGGCTGTTTCATCGTCTCATCCGCCCCGCATCAGTCCAAGATCCGAACTTTAAGGAAGAACAGTCATGCAAGCGAGCAAGAACCCATTCGGCACACTTGCCGAATTCGACGCCGGTGACGGCAAAGTTCAATACTACAGCCTGGCAGCGTTGGAGAAGCAAGGCATCGGCAGCATCAACCGGCTCCCTTTCTCGATCAAGATCATGTTGGAGCAGGCGCTTCGGCAGTGCGACGGCTTCGCGATCACCGAAGCCGACGTCGTCCGCTTGGCGCAGTGGAACCCAACCGACGTGAAGCCCGATGAGCTACCGTTCAAACCGGCGCGCGTCATCCTGCAGGACTACAGCGGCATCCCGTGCTTGGTGGACTTGGCGGCCATGCGCAGCGCCGTGGCGCGCATGGGTGGCGACCCAAAGAAGATCAACCCGATCGTGCCGGTGGACATGGTGATTGACCACTCGGTGCAGGTGGATTACTTCGGCCGGCCGGATGCGTTGCAGCTCAACATCGCCAAAGAGTTCGAGCGCAACATCGAGCGCTATCAGTTCTCGCGCTGGGGGCAGAACGCCTTCAAGAACTTCAGCGTCGTGCCGCCCGGCAGCGGCATCGTGCATCAGGTCAACCTCGAATATCTGGCGCGCGTGGTGTGGCTGAAGGATGGCGTGGCCTTCCCCGACACCCTGGTCGGCACCGATAGCCATACCACGATGATCAACGGCTTAGGCGTGGTTGGCTGGGGCGTGGGCGGCATCGAGGCCGAGGCGGTCATGCTGGGCCAGCCGCTCTACATCGTCATGCCGGAGGTCATCGGCTTCAAGCTCTACGGCGCGCTGCGCGAGGGCGTGACGGCCACCGACCTCACGCTCACCGTGGTGCAGATGCTGCGCAAGAAGGGCGTAGTGGAGAAGTTCGTGGAGTTCTACGGCGCCGGCCTGAGCAACATCACGCTGGCCGACCGGGCTACCATCGCCAATATGGCCCCCGAATACGGCGCGACCATGGGCTATTTCCCGATTGACGCCGAGAGCATCAACTACCTGCGCCGCACCGGACGGGGCGAGGCGCTCTGTCAACTCGTCGAGCGCTACGCCAAGGAACAGGGGCTGTTCCGCACCGACGACACGCCCGATCCGGTCTTCACCGATACGCTCGAGCTCGACCTCGGCTCAGTGGAGCCGAGCCTGGCCGGCCCGAAACGTCCACAGGACCGCGTGCCGCTGGCCAAGATGAAGGAATCGTTTCGTACTGCGCTCACCGCGCCGATCAAAGATCGCGGTTTCGGCCTGAAAGAAGACGATCTGACGCGGTCGGCGAAGGTGCGCTACAACGGCCATGAGGATACGCTTCGCCACGGCGCCGTCGTTATCGCCGCCATCACCTCGTGCACCAACACCAGCAACCCCAGCGTGATGCTGGGCGCGGGGCTGCTGGCCAAGAAGGCGGTGGAGAAAGGGCTGCGCGTGCCGAAGTACGTCAAAACCTCGCTGGCGCCTGGGTCGAAGGTGGTGACCGACTACTTAGCCGACGCCGGCGTGCTGGACGACCTGGAGGCGCTCGGCTTCAACGTGGTCGGCTATGGCTGCACGACGTGCATCGGCAACAGTGGCCCTCTGCCCCAGGTCGTCGCCGACGCCGTGCAGAGCCAGAACCTGGTCGCGGCCGCCGTGCTGAGCGGCAACCGCAACTTCGAGGGACGCATCAACCCCTACGTGAAGGCCAACTACTTGGCATCGCCGCCGTTGGTGGTGGCCTACGCTATCGCCGGCACGACCGACATTGACCTGACCAGCGAGCCGCTGGGGATCGGCAAGGATGGCCAGCCGGTCTATCTGCGGGATATCTGGCCGTCGCAGCAGGAGATTCAAGCCGCTATTCAGCAATCGGTGCGGCCGGAGATGTTCAAGAAGCAGTACGCCGTGGTGACGCAGGGCAGCGAACAATGGCAAGCCATCACCGGCGTGGAGGGCGACTTATACCCCTGGGACGAGAACAGCACCTACATCCAAGAGCCGCCCTACTTCGAGAACTTCACCCTGACGCCGCCGCCGATCCAGCCCATCGTCAACGCGCGCGTGCTCGGCTTGTTCGGCGATTCGATCACCACCGATCACATCTCGCCCGCCGGCGACATCGCGCTGAACTCGCCTGCCGGCCGCTACCTCACCGAGCGCGGCGTGAAGAAGGAGGACTTCAACCAGTACGGCACGCGCCGCGGCAACGACCGCATCATGACACGCGGCACCTTCGCCAACATCCGCTTGAAGAATTTACTGGTGCCCGGCGTCGAAGGCGGCGTGACGAAGCACTTCCCCGACGGCGAGGTGATGGACATCTACGATGCTGCGATGAAATACAAGAAAGAAGGTGTGCCGCTCATCGTGATCGCCGGCAAAGAATACGGCACCGGCTCCTCGCGCGACTGGGCCGCTAAAGGCAGCCTGCTGTTGGGCATCCGAGCGGTGATCGCCGAGAGCTTCGAGCGCATCCATCGCAACAACCTGGTCGGCATGGGCGTGCTGCCGCTGCAATTCGTCGAGGGGCAGAACGCCGAGTCGCTGGGCATCACCGGCCGCGAGACCTTCACCATCGCAATCGGCGACGACGCGCTGCGCGAGCCGCGCCAGACATTGCCGGTGCACGTGATGCGCGAGGATGGGACGAGCTTCACCTTCAGCGTGATCGCCCGGCTGGACACGCCCGTGGAGATGCACTACTACAAGAACGGCGGCATCTTGCCGGCGGTGCTGCGGGAGATGCTACGATAGCTAATAGCTACTCGAAGCTGCCCACACATGGTAGCCGCGACCGTGAAGGTCGCGGCTACTTTTGGTGAGCTACACCACTCATGGCGATCTCCCCCAGCGCCAGCTGTTCGCCACGGATGGCGCGGCGCATGGCCTCGCGGTCGTCCCAGGCATACTCGGTGGTGCCGAAGCACAACGACTGCTCGTGCCCCTTGCCACAGGCGACGACCGTATCGCCCGGTCGGGCCAGCGCGCACGCCCAGCGGATGGCCTCGCCACGGTCCGGCTCATGCCTGATCTCGGCGCGCGCCGGCTGCGCCGCGGATGCGCCGCGATCCATCTCGGCGAAGATCGCGTCGAGCGACTCGCGGCGCGGATCCTCGGCGGTGAAGATGGCGATGTCGGCCAGCGCGGCCGCAACCTTGCCCATCATGAAGCGCTTCTGGACGTCGCGTTCGCCGGCGCAGCCGAAGACGACGATCAGCCGGCCGGGCGTGATGTCGCGCAGCGTGATCAGCACGTTCTCCAGTGAGTTCGGGGTGTGCGCGAAGTCCACGACGGCTAAGTAGGGTTGCCCCTCGTCTATGCGCTCCATGCGCCCGGGGATGCCGCGCAACGCCTCGACGCCGGCCTGAATCGCCTCGACCGGCACACCAATCGCCAGCGCTGCGCCGGCTGCGGCCAGGATGTTGGAGACGTTGTAGCCGCCGATCAGGTGCGTCTTGAGCGGCAACGCCAGCGGCCGGTCGCCTCGGCGGAAGGCGTAGGCCTCGATGCGCCCGGCCGCGTGCTCCACGCGAGGGGGATATAGCCACCAGCCGTCGTAGTCGCCGTTGGGCTGAATCTCGCGCGAGTAGAAGATGCGCTGCCGAGCCGGCAGCTTGACCAAGTAGTTGAACGAATAATCATCGTCGGCGTTGAGCACATGAACCGGCGCCATTTCGAACAGGCGCGCTTTGGCCGCGCGATAGGCCTCGCGCGAGCCGTGTAGGTCAAGGTGCTCATGCGTGATGTTCGTGATGACGGCCACATCGAAGTCCACGCCGTCCACGCGGTGCTGGGCCAGTCCATGCGATGTCACCTCGAGCACGCAGTGCGTCGTGCCGGCCTCGCGCATCTGCGCCAGATACGCCTGCACCTCGTCGGCGTCGGGTGTGGTGGTGTGCAGGCCGGTGTCCAGCGTCCGGCTGCCGATCACGGCGTTGACCGTGCTGATCATGCTGGCCTTGTAGCCTGCTGCCTTCAGGAGGCTAAAAATCAGGTTGGTGGTGGTCGTCTTGCCGTCGGTGCCGGTGACGCCGATCACGGTCATATCGCGGGCGGGGAAGTCGTGCCAGGCCGCGCAGAGCAGGGCAAAGGCGCGCCGGCCGTTCGGGACGGGAATTGAAAATTGTCCCGATCCCGCTTCTGGCGAAGCCTTCGGCGAGCTGGGATCGCGGGAAGAATCGAAAATTGAGAGAGGAAGATGCAGTTCCCTCCACGCCTGTTGTTCATATACGATGGCGGACGCGCCACGTTCGATGGCGTGGGGGATGTAGGCATGGCCGTCGGCGGCGACGCCTTTGTAGGCGACGAAGAGGTAGCCGGGCTGCACGCGCCGCGAATCGTCGGTGATGCCGGTGATCGCGATTTGCTCCACGCCGGGAGGGACGGGCAAGCCGGCGCTGTCGCACAATTGTTGGAGCGATTTGGCCATCGCAGCAATTTTACCAAGCCAACCATGCCTTAATGAATCTCGGTTACAATCTACGCCGTCATCGCCCACGCAGGCGATACCTAACACCGCTATCTTTTATGATGGAGGTGGTGTCACAATGAGTAGTACGCAACACAGCGCCGTGGCATCACCTCTAGCAATTCGCTAGAAAGGCCACGGCGCGCGGGCGGCCCCCTGAAAAGGGGGCCGGCCTGCTTTTCAGCGCTTCTTCAGCAACGTCTGCCGCGCCGCGCCGGCCGCCCCACGCACCATCTCGACGTTCTTGAAGCGCGGGCGTTTGGGCATCTCGTATTCGTCCGGCAGCATGTCCATCAGGCGATCCAAATCCTCAGCGGTGAACTTTTTTGAGTTGTAGGCCATGGACTCGGCCACCTGCGCCATCGGTAACGCCCAGGCCATCTCGCGCCGCAGCGCGTCGGCCTTGCTGTGATACGCACGCTTGTCCCACGCATTGGCGCTCTTCTCGGTGTCGTCGTGGATGCGTCGCAGGTTGATCGCGATCACGGCGCACATGTCCTTGCACAAGTCACTGTCATCGAGATGCTCGAACAGATGCTCGCGCACCAGTTCGACCACCATGTTCAAATCCTGGCTTCGCTCTTTGGCCGTCATGATCGGTATTTTAGAACAAGGGTTCTAGTAGACCTATTGACTAGCGTCCAACGCGCTCACAACGTGTTGGACGCGACCCTGTGACCTTTTGACCCCATAAGCGAACACACGCATGCTACGCCGGCAGGTGCGCGATCATCAACGTGCCCAATCCGAGCGCGAAGGCGAAGCCACAGCAGTCGGTGAAGGTGGTGACGATGACCGACGACGCCAGCGCCGGGTCTATGCGCAGCAGCTTGAGCAGGAAGGGCACGCCCGCGCCGGCCAACCCGGCCACGACCAGGTTACCGATCATCGCCAGGGCGACGATTAGGCCGAGCGCTGCGCTCTGCTGCCAGAATACAACGCCGACGCCGACAACGATTGCGATGGCAATGCCTTGCAGCAGACCGAGCAGCGCTTCCTTCCCGACCACAGGCAAGGCGTCTTTCAGCGCGACCTCACTGAGTGCCAGGCCGCGCACCAGGATGGTGATGCGCTGCGTCGCGGCATTGCCCCCCATGCCGGCGACAATGCCCTGCATGGCTGCCAAGATGCCCACGCGCTCGATGGTGCCTTCGAATAGGCTGACGACCGCAGCAGCCAGAAACGCCGTCAGCAGGTTGATATAGAGCCACGGCAGGCGTCGCTTGAGCGAGAAGCTCAGCGGACTGAACACACGTTCTTCGTCCGGCACACCGCCCAGGCGATACACGTCTTCGGTCGCCTCTTCTTCGATCACATCCACCACGTCGTCTACGGTGATGATGCCGAGCAGCCGGTTGTTCTCGTCCACTACCGGCAGCGCCAGGAAGTCGTACTTCTTCATCAGGTTCGCGACCTCCTCCTGGTCGGTGCCGGCAGGCACCGAGATCACGTCGGGGTTCATGATGCTGCTGATCAGCCGGTTGGGTGGAGCGACGAGCAACTGCCGCAGCGATACCACGCCTACCAGCCGACGGTCGCGATCTACGACGAACAGGTAATAGGGCATCTCGTCGTCGGGGCTCCACTCGCGCAGTGCGTCAATGGCTTCCTGAGCGGTCATGCCGGGGCGCAGCGTGAGGAAGCTGGTGGTCATCAGCCCACCGGCGCTCTCGTCGGGGTGGATGAGCAACGGCCGTACGTCCTCGGCCTCCTCCATGCCGGCCAGCACGCGCTCCTGGCGCTCCTCGGGCAGTTCGCCGATGACGTCCGCGGCGTCATCCGGCTCCATTTCGTCGAGGATGCGCGAGAGCGTCTGGTCGTCCACGCGCTCGGCGATGTCGGCCTGATCTTCCGCGTCCAACTCGACGACGATCTCGGCGGCCGTTTCGGGGTCGAGTCGGGGCAAGAGCTCTGCTTGATCCTCGACATCCAACTCGTCGAAGACCTCGACTTGTTCGTCTTGCTTCAGCCTTTCGAGCGCGGCGATCGCTTCCTGAACGTTGTTGCGATCGAGCGCGGCGCGAACTTGGGTGAGGGCGTAGTCAACGGTATCGCGGGTCAACTCGGCCATAACGTGTCTCCTGCTGCATGCGAGGCAGGCGCACCCGGCCGAGCGCCCCGCGCCTACGTCACGCGCGAGAGGAACTTTCGGTCAGGCGCAGCCCAATGCCTACGCTTGGGTTGTATGCCTTCAGCGTCCATCATGTTGTCAAATGCCTGAGGACGAGACCATCGCGCCTGGGAACGGACACGTGGCGCAATACGCCGTCGGTCACGGTATAGCTGGCGCGCTTGCCCAGTTCCCCCCGCAGGGCTGCGCCCTCCGGCAACAGGTCGCCGACGACGATATCCAGCGTCGCGGCGGCTGGCCCTGAGTTTAACGCAACTATGAGCTTTTCGTCACCCCATGTGCGCAGATACGCGATCACCTTGCCCTCGGCGAAGAGCACTTTGAACGCGCCGTCGCGCAGGGCGCGATAGCGCTTGCGCAGCGCGATGCAGCGTTTGAAGTAGTCGCGCAGCTCGGTGTTCCAGGTCGCTTCATCCCAGATGAATGCGCGTCGGCAGTCCGGGTCTTTGCCGCCCAACATGCCGACCTCGTCGCCGTAGTAGATCGAGGGTGCGCCGGGGAAGGTCATCTGACACAGCGTGGCTAACTTGAGCGCGGCGAGATCGCCGCCGGCGATGGACAAAAACCGCGCCGTGTCGTGGCTGTCGAGCAGGTTCATCTGCACGGCGCACACGTTCTCATCGTATAGGTTGAGCGTGTGTGTGAGCGCGCGCGCAAACGCCGGCGCGTCCAGCACCGGCACCGGCGCATAGCCGACGCCCGACGTCAGATTGGTGTCCATCGCTTCGCCGATGAAGAAGCCGATGCAGGCTTGTGTAAACAGGTAGTTCATCACGGCATCGAACTGGTCGCCCTGCAGCCAGCGCTGCGCCGGATGCCAGATCTCGCCGACGAGGTAGGCATCGGGATTGACGCTCTTCACGCGCCGGCGGAACTCGCGCCAGAATGCGTCGTCGTCTATCTCAGCCGGCACATCCAACCGCCAGCCATCTGCGCCGAAGCGAATCCAGTGTTCGGCCACACCGAAGATGAACTCGCGCACCGCCGGCGTGTTGGTGTTCAGCTTGGGCAAGGCCGGAATGCCCCACCACGCGTCGTAGTTGATCGGCTTGCCTTCGTAGGCGTGTAACGGGAAGCCGCGGATGTAGAACCAGTCGAGATAGGGCGAGGCGGCGCCGTTCTCCAGCGCGTGGTTGAACTGGTAGAAGCCCCGGCTGGCATGGTTGAACACACCGTCAATGATGATGCGGATGTCGCGCCGGTGCGCCTCGTCGAGCAGCGACCGGAAGGCCGAGTCGCCGCCGAGGATCGGATCCACGCGATAGTAGTCATGCGTATGGTAGCGGTGATTGGCGGTGGATTGAAAGATCGGGCAGAAGTAGATGGCATTGATACCCAGGTCTTGCAAGTAATCGAGCCGTTCGACGACACCCAGTAAGTCGCCGCCCTTGAAGCCGTAGTGCGTCGGCTTCTCTTCCCACGGCTCTAGGTTGCTCGGCTTCGGAACATGATCGCTCTTGGCGAAGCGATCGGGGAAGATTTGATAGAAGATGGCGTGTCGGACCCAATGTGGCGTTTCGATCATGTTGACGATTGATGATTCATGATTCATGACTGATGATGGATGACTCGTACGTGGATCATCCATCATCAGTCATTTGACACTACCGGTTACATACCCGTGACCATTACCCCCCACATCCCTGCTGCAATTGCTGCGCCGAACAGGGAAGCGAGGAAGTTCACCCAGTCGTTGTTCAACCAAGGCCAGCCACGAATCGGCCGGTTCGGCGTGCCGTCTCGCTCGAAGCGCTTCTCGGTTTCTTTGCCGCGCGTCTCGCTGTAGTACATCGCCTGCACGGTTGCGCCGAGCAGGCTGTCGAACAGCGAGCCGGCCAGCCCGGCAACGGTGGCCATGACGATGGCGACGAGAAAGTAGGCCGAGACATCCGGTGCGCTCGACGGGCCGGCGACCAAGCGATATAGCGCCGCAAACCCGACGTAGGACAGGCCGATGAATGCCGCGCCCAGCGTCGCTGCGCCGGTGCCCATCGCGGTAATGCCGCCGCTGGTTCCAGGAGCGACGCGCTTGTACGGCTGCGTGATCAGGCGTGGCGGCGATTGGCTCAACACGCCGAGTTCGGTCGCCCACGTGTCGGCGTTCACCGTCGCCAGCGCACCAATCATGGCTGCGTATAGCGCACCGGCGGTCGCCGGGTCTCCGCGCGCCAGCCAGCTTAGCATGGCCAGGCCGGCGGCCGCACCGCCGTTCGCCAGCGCTTGGGCCAGGTCGCGCTGGCCGCCCTTGTCGAACATCTCGGCGGCACGCTGCTTGCGCGCGTTATCTTCCTTGAAATGGCTCAGCAGCGACGACGAGACGAAGAACGCGATCAGCAGCAATCCGGCGATCAGGCCACCGAACCCGAAGATCAGCGTGCCGGTGATGATTGCGCCGAGCACACCGCTGCGGGTGAGTGACCGGCGTCGGTAGGCCAACAGGCCAATGCCTGCGCTGATAACTAGGCCGAGGGCGAGCCGAACGAGGACGGCGTCGGTGGCGTTGGGTTCGACCATGCGCGGCGGATTGTAGTGGAAGGTTCGACGGGGTGCATTTTTTTGTTGGGGGCGTTGCCGGTCTGTGCTGCAGCCTGCTGACGCGCCATGTATATGTAGGGCATGGTCTCCGTGCCGCGCCGTGCATTACCCCGTAGAAAATGCACCCGAATGCAGGGGGCATTTTACAATCGGGAAACGCGGACTGGCCAGCAGCGGTATTCGCCTCAGTCGCGCTGGGATAAATCCCGGCGCTGAGCATACGGGCAAGCCGCGCGCATCCCGTCCCCTTTCAGCCCAGGCGTTTACGCCGGGGCAGGTCTGCTACATCTGCCCCCGTTGGCGAATGCTTCGCAAAAGATGCGCTCACCCGCAGCGCCCTCTTGCGCGTTTGCCATACAATCCGGCACAACGTCCAAAAGCAATGCTTAAAGGAGGCGCTGCGCGAATTTTGATGAACCGTCCGACGTTCGCATCCCTCAGCCGCGTTTCAACGATCGTCCTTGCTTCGGCGCTGATCGCGGCCTGTGCCGCCCCGGCTGCGTCGCCTGTGGCGCAGCCACCGGCAACCCGCCCGCCCTCGACGGGCAACAGCATCGTCGTCGCCAAGGTCGAGGAGCCGGAGACGCTCAACCCGTACATCACCCAGCTCGTCACGAGCTTCGATGTGCTCTCGGGCGTGATGGAAGGGTTGATGGACTTCGACACCAACCAAGTGTTGCAACCGCAATTGGCCGAGTCTTATCAGATCTCCGATGACGGCCTGACCTATACCTTCAAGCTGCGCCGGGGCGTGACATGGCATGACGGCCAGCCGTTCACCGCAGCCGACGTCGTGGCGACATGGAAGATCATCATGGACGAGACCTTCGCCGCCTTTAGCACGCTCGGCTGGGACAAGATCACCGCTATCGAGACGCCGGACGACCACACTGTGGTGATGAAGACGAGCGAGCGCTACGCCCCGTTCATGTCCTACGTCGCGGTCACGGCCATCAGCCCCAAACACCTGATCGAGAAGGGTGTGGACTGGTTCAAGCAGGAGTTCGGCAGGAGACCGATCGGCACCGGACCCTACAAGCTCACGCGGTGGGAGACCGGCCAGTTCATCGAGCTGGAGAAGTTCGCCGACTATTGGGGCGGCGCGCCGAAGCTCGACAAGGTCATCATCAAGATCGTCCCCGACGACAACACGCTGATGGTGCAGCTCACTACCGGCGAAGTGCAGTTGACCGACGCGGTGAGCGCGGCGCGCATCGAAGAGGCACGCAAGCTGCCCAACAGCGTGGTGCTCACCCGCGATGGGTTGGAGTGGACGCACATGGATCTCAAGAACATCGGCTTCCTGATGGACAAGCGCGTGCGCCAGGCACTGGACTACGCCACGCCCAAGCAGCAGATCGTGGACCGGCTGCTGGGTGGGTTGGCCACCATCAGCATCGGCGATCAAGCGCCCGGCACGCCCTACTTCAACCCCAACATCAAGCCGCGCCCCTACGATCTGCAGGCGGCGGCACGACTGCTGGAGGAGGCCGGATTCAAGAAGAACGTCCAGGGCATCCTGGAGAAGGATGGCCAGCCCTTCGTCATCGAGCACTGGATCGTGGCCGGCGACCAGCTCAATAAGCAAATCCAGCAGGTCATCGCCGCGAGCTGGCGCCAACTCGGCATTGACGTGCAGGAGCGCGAGGAGGACATCAAGACGATCTGGGGCCCGAACGGATACCAGTTCACGCAGGCGATGACGGCGGGGATGTATTCGTGGACGAACGCTAACGACCCTGACAACATGTTCTACTGGCATTCGTCTCAGATTCCGTCCGACCCGACCGGCACCGGCGGCAACCTACCGGCCTACTTCAACCCATACGAGCAGCAGGCCAAGATAGACGAACTGACGGCCGCCGGCGCAGCCGAAATAGATCCGGAGAAGCGCAAGCAGATCTATTGGCAGATCCAGGAGCTGCTGTTCGAGGAGACGCCGGTGATCTTCATGTACTGGCCGAAGCGCATCTACGTGGCGCCGAAGAACCTAACCGGCTTCAACCCGAACACCTTCAACTTCCTGTTGTGGGACGTCGAAAACTGGGCCTTCGCGAATTGAGAATCGAGAATGAAGAATGTAGAAAGTCGTTGCCGTGCCAGCAAGCGCTGCTTCGTCAACTCTCCATTCTTAATTCCATATGCGTAGTTACTTCGTTCGCCGCATGCTTGGTGCGGCGCCCTTGCTGATCGGCATCTCGCTGGTGTCGTTCATCTTCCTGCACGCCATGCCCGGCGGGCCGGACGCGCTGCTGGCGCGCAATAGCCGCATGAGCGCCGAACAACTCGCCAAAGTGCGGCGCAGCCTCGGCCTCGACCAGCCCTTGCCGGTGCAGTATGTGCGCTGGTTCACCAACATCCTGCGCGGCGACTTCGGCCTGTCGTTCACGCAGTTCCGGCCGGTGTCGCAGATCATCGGCGAGCGCATCCCGCATACGCTGCGCCTGGTGGTTCCGGCCATCGCGCTTTCGATCGCGTTGGCGCTGGCTGGCGGCGTCATCTCCGCCGTGTGGCGTTATAGCTTCGCCGACCACATCATCAGCGGGTTGTCGTTCCTGGGGTTGGCCATGCCGGTGTTCTGGTTCGGGTTGATGATGCAGTTGTTGTTCTCGGTGCAACTGGGCTGGCTGCCCAGCGCCGACATGACCAGCGGCGACGGCGGTGTGATCACCAGCGCCAAGCATCTCGTGATGCCGGTGATCACGCTGGCCATCGGCACCGTGGCCGGCTGGAGCCGCTACGTGCGCGCCTCGACGCTCGAAGTGTTCGGGCAGGACTTCGTGCGCACGGCGCGCGCCAAGGGACTCTCTGAGCGGCTGGTGATCACGCGCCACGCGCTACGCAACGCGCTCATTCCATTCGTGACGGTCGTCGCCATTGACATCCCATTCTTCCTCACCGGCGCCGTCGTCACCGAGACGATCTTCAGTTGGCCTGGCCTGGGCCGGCTGTTCTTCGACGCGCTGCGTGCACGCGACTATACGGTGTTGATGGGATTGTTGGTGTATGCCGCCATCCTCATCGTCATCTTCAACATCATCGCCGACTTGTTGTATGCCTGGCTCGACCCGCGCATCAAATATCGGTGACGCACCGGCGTTGCTACGCACCCATGACGATGTGGCGCAAATGCGACCGGCCCAGGCGACCGGCTACGCGGGGCTGATCTGGCGCCGGTTCGTCGCCCATCGGTTGGCCATCATCGGCGTGATCCTGCTGGGCGCATTCGTGCTACTGGCAATCTTCGTCCCCTGGCTCTCGCCCTACAGCCCGAGCGAACCAGATCTGTTCAATCAGCTTGCTCCGCCCTCACTGCAACATCCGCTCGGCACCGACTCGCTCGGCCGCGACGTGCTGACGCGGTTGCTGTATGGGGCGCGGGTATCGCTGGCCGTCGGTGTGTTGTCGTCGCTCATCTCGGTCGTGATCGGCGTCAGCGTCGGTGCAGTCGCCGGCTACTACGGCGGACGTGTGGACGATGCGCTGATGCGGCTGGTAGATCTGCTGCTGGCCTTTCCGGCCATCTTCCTGCTGCTGATCTTGTTCGCCACGATTCAGCGTTCGTTGGCGATCGTGATCCTGTTCCTCGGCCTATTCGGCTGGCTTTACCTGGCGCGCGTGGTGCGCGGCGAGATTCTATCGCTGCGCGAGCGCGATTTCATCACGGCGGCGCGTGCCTTGGGCGCAAGCCATTGGCACCTGATCGCGCGGCATCTGGTGCCGAACGTGACCGGCGCGATCGTCGTCACATTCACGCTCGATGTGGCGATCAACATGCTGGCCGAAGGCACGCTTAGCTTTCTGGGCTTCGGGGTGCCGGACTCGACGCCGACGTGGGGCAACATGCTGAACGGCGCAGCCAGCTACTACACGCGCGCGCCGCTGCTGACCATCGCGCCCGGCCTGGCCATCACGCTGGCTGTGCTCGCAGTGAACTTCATCGGCGATGGGTTGCGGGACGCGCTCGATCCGCGCGGGTGAATCAACGTGTGGGGCATTGCGTGCAGGGCCCCAATTTCTCTTGTGGGTGCATTCGCCAACGCGGGCAGACGTAGCAGCGACTGAAGCGAATACCGCTGCAGGCCGGTCTGCGTTCCCCTATTTTGAAATGCACCTAAATGCATCCCTTCTCTTGCGCACGGGTATAATCCTTTTTGCGTTCGGGCCGATCGCCCTGCGCAGTAGGCGTCGCGAGTGGATTCCAGAGAGCTGGCGGCCGGTGCGAGCCAGCATGCGCGCGAAGCCGAATTGGAAGGGCAGTAAATTGTGAGGAGCGTCTGGACGCCAAGAGTGGGTGCGCAAGAGCGCATCAACTGAGGTGGCACCGCGAGTGCGTGCATTCACGCGCCCGTCCTCAGATTCCAAAAGGAATTCGAGGACGGGCGCGTTCGTTTCGGATGAACGCTTTCCACTCTCGACTTCTGACTCCCCAGCCGGAAGTCGGGAGTGGAAAGTGGAGAGTCGAAGATCATCAATCATCGAGAGGAGCTATGACCAACAACATCGTCTTCTCCGGCATCCAGCCGACCGGCGACATGCACATCGGCAACTACTTTGGCGCAGTGGTGAACTACGTGCGGCTGCAGAATACCGGCGTCTATCGCACCATCTACTGCGTCGTGGACTTGCATGCGATGACTGTGCCCTACGAGCCGGCCATGTTGCGCAAGAACACCGAGCAGATGTTCATTGACCTGTTGGCATGTGGCCTCGACCCGGACAAGTCCATCATCTTCGTGCAGTCTATGGTGCCCGAGCACACCGAGCTGGCGTGGATCTTCGGGTGCGTATGTTCATACGGCGACTTGACGCGCCAAACGCAGTTCAAGGAGAAGAGTGAGCAACTCGAAGGCAAGCAGGACGCCTTCATCTCCGCCGGCCTGTTCACTTACCCGGTGTTGCAAGCAGCCGACATTCTGCTGTATCGCGCAGCGAATGTGCCGGTGGGCCAGGATCAGAAACAACACCTGGAACTATCGCGCACCATTGCCAACCGCTTCAACACGCAATTCGGCGAATACTTCCCCGAGCCGGAGATGCTGGCCACCGAGACGCCGAAAATTCTCTCACTCAACGAGCCGACCAAGAAGATGAGCAAGAGCCTCGGCCCGAAGTCCTACGTTGGGTTGTTCGAAGACGAGAAGACGGTGCGCAGCAAGGTGCGCGCCGCAGTGACGGACACCGGCGAGGCCGGCACGCCGCTGGGCGAAGGCGCGCGCAACCTGCTCGGGCTGCTGCGCGCATGTGGCAAGCACGACCAGGCCGAGGCGTTCGAGCGGGAGTATGCCTCGGGCAACCGCCGCTATGCGCCGCTGAAAGATGCCGTCGCCGACGCGCTGGTGGAGCTGACGAGCGGCCTGCGCGCGCGTCGCGAAGCGATCGGCGCCGACCGCGAGCGCGTCCGCCGGATGATGCGCGAGGGCGCGGAGAAGGCACGGGACATCGCGCGCGTCACGATGCGGGATGTGCGGAAACTCACCGGCCTGCCGGCTCACGAAGCGTAGCCCATGGCTCACCGGTTGGTGATCGCCCCGCGCTGGGTCACCGGCGCAGCGTCGCCCGTGAATTGCCCCGTCGCCACGATCTCGCCGTCCTTCAGGAACGGCTCGGCGAAGGCACGGAGCTGCGTGCCGTCCCTAGACAGGATCGGCTCGGCCGAGTACTGCGGTAGGTAGATGCGCCGCATCTTGTTCGTGCGATTCGGCCCGCTGCGGTGGAAGCACACGCTGGAGAAGACGGCGATGCTGCCCGCCGGCACGATCACCGGCATGCCCGGATCGTCGCCGAAGTAACCGATCAGGTCATTCGTCCCCTCCTCTTGGGTGTGCGGCACCATCTCGCGCCCGCCGGCGCGCGAATACGGCAGGAGGTAGACCGTGCCGTTTTCCTCGTTCACGTCGTCCAGCGTGCACCAGCAGGTGAGATACGGTTTGTGCGGATAGCCGACGTAGCCGGAGTCTTGGTGCCAGCCGAACTTCATACCGCGCTCGGCGGCCTTCACTACGAACTGCTCGTGGAACAGATAGGCCGTGTTACCCAGCGTCGCCCGGCAGATGTCGGCCATCAGCTCGCTAAAGATGAAATCGGCGATGTAGGGGCTTTCTTTGTAGCGGTTGGAGATGAAGTAGCGGCTGTTGCGATGGTTGATGCCCACCACATCCTTGCCCAGCCGGTCCATCTCGTCCTCGATCATCCTGATGTAGCGTGCGCACTCTGCGCGCAGCATCTCCAGATGATGCTCCGGAATCACCCGCTCGAGGATGAAGTAGCCCTCGTCCTGGTATTGCTCGATCTGCTCATCGGTGATACGGATCATGGTGCCTGGATTCTAGTCAGGTTTGAGTTTTAAGTTTTGAGTTTTGAGTTACATTTCCTGTCAGCCGCATGAACCCGGAGTGCTGGCAAACCGCAACTCCAAACCAAGAACTTAAACCTGAATACTCGAAAGGCCATGTTCATCGCCGCAATAGACCAGGGCACCACCAGCACGCGCTGCATCCTCTTCAACCATGAGGGGCAGCCGGTCGCCACCGCGCAGCAGGAGCATCGCCAGCTCTACCCCAAACCCGGCTGGGTCGAGCACGATCCGATGGAGATTTGGGCGCAAATGCAGGGCGTGTTCGCCGAGGCGCTGGCGCGGGCCAACGCGCGCATCGCCGACATCGCCGCCATCGGCATCACCAACCAGCGCGAGACTACGGTCGTTTGGGAGCAGGCGACCGGCAAGCCGATCTACAACGCCATCGTCTGGCAGGACACGCGCACCGCCGGCATCTGCGCCGAGCTGGCGAAGCACGGCGGCCAGGATCGCTACCGCGCCAAAACCGGCCTGCCGCTGGCGACCTACTTCTCCGGCCCCAAGCTCAAATGGCTGCTGGACAATGTGCCCGGCGCGCGCGCCCGCGCGCAGAATGGCGAACTGCTGTTCGGCACGGTGGATACCTGGCTGATCTGGAACGCCACCGGCCAGCATGTCACCGACGTGACCAACGCCGGTCGCACCATGCTGATGAACCTGGCGACGCTCGACTGGGACGACGACATCCTGCGCGACCTCGACATCTCGCGCGCCATGTTGCCGCGCATCGCTTCTTCATCCGAGGTGTACGGCGAAACGCGCGAGGGCGTGCCGGTGGCCGGTGACATGGGCGACCAGCATGCCGCGCTGTTCGGCCAGACGTGTTTCGCGCCGGGCGAAGCCAAGAACACCTACGGCACCGGCTGCTTCATGCTGATGAACACCGGCGAGACGCCCGTGCCGTCGTCGAATGGCCTGCTCACCACCCTGGGCTACAAGATCGGCGACGCGAAGCCGGTCTACGCCCTCGAAGGCTCGATTGCCATCACCGGCGCGCTGGTGCAGTGGTTGCGCGACAACCTAGGCCTCATCCGGCACTCGAGCGAGATCGAAGCGCTGGCGCGCTCGGTCGAGGACAACGGCGGAATCTACTTCGTTCCGGCGTTCAGTGGCCTGTATGCGCCTTACTGGCGCGACGACGCCCGCGGTGTGATCGCCGGCCTGACGCGCTACGTGAACAAAGGCCACCTCGCCCGTGCCGCGCTCGAGGCCACGGCCTATCAGACGCGCGACGTGCTCGACGCGATGAACCGCGACATCCGGGCAAGTTTGGAAATCAGAGATTGGAGGTCAGCCAACCCATCTCCGATCTCCGATCTCCAATCGCTCAAAGTGGACGGCGGCATGGTGTACAACGAGTTGCTCATGCAATTCCAGGCCGATATTTTGAACGTGCCGGTCATCCGCCCCACGGTGAGCGAAACCACGGCGCTAGGTGCAGCTTACGCAGCCGGGCTGGCCGTCGGCTATTGGCGCAACGTCGAGGACCTGCGCGCGAATTGGCGCGCCGACAAGACATGGCAGCCAAACATGGACGACGCCACGCGCGACCGGTTGTATCGCGGCTGGCAGAAAGCCGTGACGCGGACGTTCGGATGGGTGGAGTGATGCTTTGAATGCGCTCGGCTTGCCGGGCTCATTACATCGCGACTCACGACCGTAGAGACTTGAAGCGAATATCAGCGCACACGACCACGCTTCGGTCACCTGAACGCGATCGGCAACCACACTCGCTGCGGCGTCACGCCCGCCTCGATCACGATGAGCGGTGGGCTGGCCACTTGGCAGATGCCTTCAGGGTGATTCCAGCGGAAGTTCTGCGCCGGCGCAAGGTCGAGCGTGAAGCGACCGTCGGTCGCGTCCAGCGCCTGGGCGTCGCCATCCTGCGCCACCAGCGTCGCCTGCGCCACGCCGGCCGGCAAAGACACGCGCTGGGGCGCGCCGCCGATGTTCCAGACGACGGTGGTGCGTCCCTGTGGGTGATAGAACGTTGCCGCGCGCACGGCTGCGCCGTTCAACATGGCCGGGACGGCCAGCTCGATCTGCGCCGGGAGGTGTTGCGCCGCAACACGCAGCGCCGCCAGTGACGGCCGCGCTTGGCCATCGTTGCGCAGCAAGCCCCACGGCTGCGGATCATCGGGGAAGGGATCAATTGCCCGAAAGTAATAGTAGCGCTGCGCACCGTTCGCAAGCGCGTAGGCCAGGTTGGTCAGGTAGAACGAGGCCAGCTCGCCGGGCAGCGCGTAGCCATCGCCCCGCGGCGTATCCCACACGCGAATGCCGCTCTCGGTGATCCAGATCGGCTTGTCACCTACGCGGGGCTGCCAGAAGAAGTTGCGCAGATATGCCAGCTCATCGAACGGGCTGCAGTGCCCGCCGTCATAGAGGTGAAAGCCGATGGCGTCGTGGTAGAAGGCGTTGGCGGCCGCGTCGGGCAAGTCGCGCACTGCCTTGAACAGCGCGTCAATCCACTGGATGTTCACGCCGCGGAAGATGCCGCCCAGCACCACCGTCGTCGCCGGGTCGGCAGCCTTGGCCGCCTGATAGGCTACCTGCAACAGGCGCGCGTAGAGCTGCGGCGATGCCGGCCAAAATTCGTCCAGGTTCGGTTCGTTCCACACCTCCCACGCCCGCACGTGATCTCGGTAGCGCGTCACGACCTGATACACGAACTGGCCCCAGTAGTTGTTCGGGTCGTCCCAGGGCAGGTCGAGGTTGCGCGGCAAGCGATAGGCTCCGCCGTCCAGCTCCGGGTCGCTCGCCCATTCCGGCGCGCCGATCAGCACGCCCAACGTCTCGATCCCAGCCGTGGCAGCGTCGGCCAACAGTGCGTCGTAGGCCGCAGCCACGGTCACGGTGAACGGGCCGGGCATCGGCTGCAGCCGGAACCAATCGAAGGTGATGCGGTCGTGGCTGGCGCCGGCGTGGCGCATATCGGCATAGGCGCGCACGCCCGGCGCCTTGTAGTAGTTGGCGAAATTCACGCCCAGGCGGGGATGTTGGGCAACCGGCGGATTCGTCAGCGGACCGCGCAACCGATCGGGCGGCACGAACGTTTGTCCTGGAAACGGGTTCAGCCGCTCTGGGGGCGGGGGTTCGGCGGGAGCGAGCGAGGGTGAAGTGCGACCGAACGCCGGGCCACCTGGCATCGGCGCGGCGACGACGAGCAACGCAGCGACGAGTAGAATGCGCAAAGTCACGATGAGCAGCTCTCAGTCCGGCGCCGGAAGCGCAGCAGGGCATTCTACTGTGCTCAACGATCGCTACCGGTTGTTGGCCACGCTGGCGGCCGGCGGCATGGCAACGGTTTACAAGGGACATGACACGTTGCTGAATCGCCTGGTTGCCATCAAGCTGCTGCGCGATCGGTACGCCAACGATCCCCAGTTCGTGCTGCGCTTCCGCCAGGAAGCGCAGGCTGCGGCCAACCTTAACCATCCCAACATCGTCACGATCTACGACGTCGGGCGCGACGTAGTGAGCGGGCGCGAGCGCCACTACATCGTCATGGAGCTGGTGGAGGGCCAGGACCTGAAGCAGGCGCTGCGCTGGCGCGCCGTCAACGGTCAACCTTTCACCATCGAAGAGGCGGTGGATACGGTGCGCCAGGTCTGCGAAGGCGTTGGCTACGCCCACCGACGCGGGCTGGTGCACTGCGACTTGAAGCCGCAGAACGTTATGCTCACTGCCGACGGGCGGGCCAAAGTGACCGACTTCGGTATCGCGCGCGCCTACACCGCGATGCCGAACACCGGCGAACGCGCCGACGTGGTGTGGGGCTCACCGCAGTATTATGCGCCGGAGCAAGCGGCCGGCGCGGCACCCACGCCCGCCAGCGATGTCTACAGCATCGGCGTGATGCTCTATGAGATGCTGGCCGGCCGGCTGCCCTTCGAGTCGTCCGACCCGCTGCGCCTGGCGCAGATGCACCAGACGACTCCGCCGCCGCTGCTGCACGCGCTCAACCCGAACGTCACACCGCAATTGGAGAGCATCGTCATGCGCGCGCTGGCGAAAGACCCGACCCAACGTTATCGCGACGCCGACCAGTTCGCCCGCGCGCTATCGGCCTACGCTCTGCAGGGTGAGGAACCGACGCTGGTGAACCTGCCGCCGGTCTCGCCGCCCGCCGCGGTCGTCCCGCGTGCCGTCCCGCAGCCGGCAACCGGCGCAGCGAGTGCGTCCAACCGCGCGCCAACGGTCACGCCGAACGTTTCCTCGCCGCCGACAGCCCCGGCTCAGACCGGGCCGGACGTGCTGCTCTGGCTGCTTGCCGCCATTGCATTCCTGTGCGTGCTTGGGCTGATTCCCCTCTATGTATCGGTGTATCAGGCTTATCAGACCCCACCTGCGCCGCCCGCGCCAACGGCTACGCCGCCGAATGCTACCTCGGCGCTGCCCATTGCGAACGGCAATCTGAAGGTCAAGGCACCGGCGCTGGCCGGCAAGACGTTGGAAGAAGCGACGCGTGAACTGGCGATGCTCAGCCTCGGCATCCGCGTGGTCGAGGAGCGGCCGGACGGCGCCGCCGCGCAGCGCGTTGTGCTCGAACAGCGCCCACCGGCGGATACGCTGGTTGACCCGGGCGCGGTGGTCGAGGTCGTGGTCAGCAAGCCCATCGAGGCGCGCGAAGTGCCCAACGACCTGATCGGCCGCACGTTGGATGCAGCGGTCAGCCAGACGCTGGCCGCGTTGGGCTGGAACGTCGTCGTCACCGAGGTGCTGGACTTCGCGCCGCGCGGCGCCATCCTGGCCGTGCAGCCGCCTGGGGGCAGCAAGCTGGCCGTGAGCGAGACGCTGACGCTGACCGTGAGCAGCGGCGGGCGCATTATGCTGAACGTGAATATGTGGCCGGTGACGCTGGAAGCGGTGACGCTGCAGCGCGCGGCATACCTCCCCGGCCAGGCCGTGCAGGTCCGCGTAACTTGGCGCGCCAACCAGCCGGTCGGGCGCGATTACAAGGTGGGCTGGTACCTCTTCAATCCGGAGAAGACGAGCGTGCTGGCACAAGGGGAAGACCGCGCGCCGCAGCACAACGGCCTACCGGCGCCAACGTCGGCTTGGAGCAGCGGCACGGTCGTGGAGGACAGCTACGCGCTGCGCATCCCTGATGGCCTCTCGCCTGGCACGTATCCGCTGGCCATCGGGATGTATGACAGCAACGGCCGGCTGCGCGTGGTCAACCCTGGCAATGCCACAGTTATGAACGACCTGGTGGTGCTCTACGACATCGTCGTGCAATGACGGACTGCGGCTGCACGGTGCAACCGTCGCGCGCGCTGTCCGTAGATCTGTGTGACATGCTCACACTGGCCATCGAACGCACCGCCGTGACTCTCAATATCAGGCCGAATCCAGCCGCCGATGAGCCGGTCGCCTCCGGTGCATTCGCACTTTCGGAGGCCGACCGCGAGCGCGCGTGCGTCCGAGATGCGCTGGCCGGGGACGCCGACGCCTTCAGGCCACTGGTCGAGGCTTACCAAGTGAAGGTCTACAACCTGGCCTTGCGCATGCTGGGCAACGAACGCGAGGCGGAGGACGCTGCGCAGGACGCCTTCCTGCAGGCCTACGCACGCCTGGCCACCTACAAGCCGGAATGGCGCTTCAAGACATGGCTGATGACGATCGCGTCCAACCTGTGCATTGATCGGCTGCGCCGCCGCAGGCTGGAGTCGATCGCATTCGCCGACGTGGTGCAGCGCGAGGAAGGTAACGATGAGATCGAATTCACCAGCCGCGACCCGCAGCCGGACGCCGTCGTCGCGCGCCAACAACGGGACGAAGTGATTCGTGCCATGCTGCTCGAGCTGCCGGCGGAAGATCGCAGCATGGTTGTCATGTTCTACTTCAACGACATGAGCTACGAAGAGATCGCGCAGGCGATGCACACGACCGTCAGCGCGGTCAAGGCGCGTCTGTTCCGCGCCCGGCAGAAGATGGCCAGGTCCAAGTGGGTAGAGAAGCTATGAACGTCGAAGAACTGATGATCCAGGCGCTGGACGGCGAGATCAGCGCGGAGGATCGCGCCAGGCTGGACGCCTATCTCGCCGAACGGCCCGGCGAACGTGCCGAGTTCGAGCGCATGCTGGCGGTGAACGCGGCACTGCGCAATGCGCCCATCGTCGCGACGCCGGATGGGTTTGCCGAGGCCGTGGTCGCGCGGGCGCGCACCGCGCCGGTGATCCGGCCGGTCAAGCGCCGCTACATCGTCGCCCTGATTGCGACGAACTGGGCGCTGGCCTTCCTCGTCTGGGCTTGCGCCGGCGCCGTGCTCATCGGCCTGATCACTTTGCTGGCGCAGCAGCCCCTGCTCCAACCCGCGCTGGCGTTCGGGCGCGGCGCGGTGATTTCCTTTACCGACATGCTCAACGTCTTGGCGACAACCGCCCGCACATTCATCACCCAGCCGGCCGTGCGGCTGACGATGCTGGCTGCGGTGGCCATCGTGGCGATCTGGCTCGGCGTCCTGGTCAAGGTTTTGGCTCCTCCACGCCGGCTGGCGTGACGCAACCTGGCGCGGTCACATGCGTAAGGATTCGATAGAGGAGCAACGATGAAAGCCATCATTAAGATTTCAAGTGGGCTGTCGGCGGCCTGCCTGTTGCTCGTTTTGATAACGACGCTGCCGGCATCTGCGCAAACGCCGACCCCGCCCCCTACACCGCCTGCGCCGGTCATGCCCATCCCGCCTGAGGACGACCGGCGCATCCTGCGCGGCGACCGCGTCATCAGCAGCGAAAGTTTCATGTTGCGCGCCGGCGAGACGCTGCGCGGCGATCTCACGATCTTCGGTGGTGATGTGATGCTGGAAGCAGGCAGCCGGGTCGAAGGCAACATCAGCGTAGTCGGTGGCAGCGTGCTCATCGCCGGCACAGTCACCGGTGACGTGAGCATCGTCAGCGGCACCGCGAACATCGCCCCCACGGCGGTCATCGAGGGTGACCTCGTGCGGGTCAACAGCACGGTTAACCGTGCGCCGGGCGCGGTCGTGCGCGGACGTGAGACGAAGATGGACATGCCATTCCTGCCGGAAGGAACGCGGAGAGAGCGCGTGATCGTCACCACGAACTTGGGGGATGAGCGCGGACCGTTTGGTTTGCTCTTCAGCCTGGTGGGCAGCGCCATTGCGGCGTTGTTCGGCGCGTTCCTGATCACACTCGTCACACTCGTCATCGTCGCACTGCTGCCGGCCAACGTCGCGCAAGCGGCAGCGACGGCGACCAAGGATTGGCTGGTATCGGGCGCGGTCGGCGCGCTCACCCTGATCGCCGTGCCGATCGTCGCGGTGATCCTGGCGATCACGATCTGCCTGATTCCGATCGCCGTGCTGCTGATGTTCGCTTACGCCGTGGCGGTGCTGGCCGGCTGGGCGGTCTCGGCCACCATCGTCGGCGAACGCGTAATGCGTGCGCTGAACCGCGCCGACTGGACGCCGTTGGGCCGGGCGCTGGCCGGCGCCGTGCTGCTGGCGCTGCTCGGCTCGGCCCCACTCATCGGCGGACTCGTCGGGTTTGCTGCGTCTGCGCTCGGCCTAGGCGCGTTGATCCTGACGCGCGCGGGCACGCAGCCCTACGTGCCGGGGTCGGCATCGGCCTATGCTGCAACGAGCGCGCCCCAGCCTCCGGCTCAAGCGGTAACGCCTGCGCCGCCGGAAGCGCTGCCGCCGAGTGAGCCGCCGAAGCAGGATTGATTGCATCATTGCGGCAAGATAACCGCGAAGTCACACGAAGGGCACGAAGACTTAGAGTTCTTCGTGCCCTTCGTGGTTACTTCGGCCCGAGTGTGACTACAATGACGCTCCATGTCGCTGCGCGGACTCACCGAGATCATCGCCGGCTCGCCGGCGCTGCAGGCCCTGGTCGAGGACATCGGTCTAGGGCGAGCGCCGGCCAGCCTCGGTTTGCCGCGCGCCGCGCGGCCGTTCGTCCTGGCGGCGTTGCAGCGTCACCTGGGGCAGCCTATCGTCTACGTCACCGCTTCGGTCGAGGCATCGCGCATCGCCACCGACGCCCTGGGCAATCTGGCCGATGTGCCGGTGCTGCGTTTTGTCGAGCCCAACACGGCGTTCTACGACAGCGTCCCGCCGGTGCGCGAGGTGATCGCGCAACGCTCGGTTGTGCTTGCGACGCTGAGCCAACCGACCAGCCCGCCCGCCATCATCGTCACCAGCCCGCGCGCGCTGATGCATTCCGTGGCGCCGGCGACTACCTTCAAGCTGAACACGCGCGTCATCCGCCGCGACGCAACGATCAACCTGGAGTCCATGCTCGAGCATTGGGTCAGGATCGGCTACGAGGGCGAGCCGGTGGTCGAGCGCATCGGCGCGTTCAGCCGGCGTGGCGGCATCGTGGACGTGTGGTCGCCCGCGCATCCGCTGCCGGTCCGCATCGAATTGTTCGGCAACGTCGCCGATTCGATCCGCGCCTTCGATCCAGGCACACAACGCAGCAGCGAGACGCTGGAGCACGTGGTCATTACGCCGCTCGACATGACGACGGTCGGCCCCCAGACGTTGCTCGGCTACCTGGACGCCTCCGCCCTGTTGATGATTGACGACGAGGAAGAACTGCGCGACGCGTGGCGCGCGCTGGAGGAGAAGGCCCACCGCGAGCGCGAGACGTTGGCCGAATCCGGCGCCATCGAAGACGCGCGTCCTCCATACGTCACCTGGGACGAATTCACAACGGCGCGCCGTTCCATTCGTAGCCTCATCCTGGGACAGAGCGAGGCGGGCGCGTTGCGCGCGCACCCGTTGGCCACACAGTTCGCCCAGCCGCCGCACTTCGCCGGCCAGCTCACGCCGCTGCTGGATTACCTCAAGACGCAGCGCAGCGCCGGCGACCGCGTCAGGACCGTCGTGGTTTCGCGGCAAGCGGCGCGTTTGGCCGAGTTGTGGTCGGAGCGCCACCCGGCCATCGCCGCGCAGACCGCGCTCGACGAACCTCCCCAGGGCGCGCTGACCTTCGTCAGCGCCGCGCTGCCTGCGGGCTTCATCTGGAATGCAGAATTGAGCATTGAGAATGAAGCATTGGGAACGGCAAATTCTCAATTCTCAATTCTCACTTCTCAATTCATCCTGTTGACCGACGCGGAGATCTACGGCTTCGTGCGGCCGGAGTGGTTCCTGCGCACGCGCGCGCGCAAGTTCGCGCCGGAGCAAGCCTTCGCCGACTGGCAGCCCGGCGACGCCGTGGTGCATGAAGACTATGGCATCGGCATCTACCGTGGCCTAGTGCGGCTGACCGTCAACACCGGCACGGCCAGCCATCCCGTCGAGGGCGAGCGCGAGTATCTGCTGCTCGAATACGCCGACGGCGACCGGCTCTATGTGCCGCTGCACCAGCTCGACCGCGTGACGCGCTACGTGGGCAGCGATGACGCGCCGCCACGCCTCGACAAACTGGGCAGCGGCCAGTGGGAGCGCGAGAAGCAGAAGGCGCGCGGCGCAGCCGCCGAGCTGGCCCGCGAACTGCTGCAACTCTACGCCGAGCGTGAGCTGGCCCGCCGTCCGCCGTTCAGCAAAGACACACCGTGGCAGATCGAGATGGAGTCGGCCTTCCCGTTCATCGAGACCGACGACCAGCTCCAGGCTATCCGCGAGGTGAAGGCCGACATGGAGAAGCCGCAGCCGATGGACCGCCTGGTGGTGGGCGACGTCGGCTTCGGCAAGACCGAGGTGGCGCTGCGCGCGGCGTTCAAGGCCGTGCAGGATGGAAAGCAGGTCGCCGTGCTCGTGCCGACCACGGTGCTTGCGCAGCAGCACTGGAACACCTTTACGCAGCGATTGGCGTCGTATCCGATTCGCATCGAGATGCTGTCGCGCTTTCGCACGCCGGCGGAGAAGCGCGCGGCGCTCGAAGGGCTGCGCGACGGCACGGTGGACATCGTAATCGGCACCCACGCGCTGCTCGGCAAAGAGGTGAAGTTCAAAGACCTCGGCCTGCTCGTCATTGACGAGGAGCATCGCTTCGGCGTGGCGGCCAAGGAGAAGTTGAAGCGCATGCGCGCCGAGGTGGACGTGCTCACCCTGACCGCCACGCCCATCCCGCGCACGCTGTACTTGGGCCTGAGCGGCGTGCGCGCCATCAGCCGCATCGAGACGCCGCCGGCGGAGCGCCTGCCGATCATCAGCTTCATCGGCCCATGGGACGACGCCATCGTGCAGCAGGCCATTCGCCGCGAGCTGGACCGCGAGGGTCAAGTGTTCTTCGTGCACAACCGCGTGCAGACCATTCACCTGGTCGAGCAGAAGCTGCGCCGGCTGGTGCCGGAGGCGAACATCGCCGTGGCGCACGGACAGATGAACGAGCGCGAACTGGCCAGGGTCATGACGCGCTTCGCCGAGGGCGCGGCACGCACCGAGCGCATTGACGTGTTGTTGTGCACCAACATCATCGAGAGCGGCCTGGATATCCCGAACGCCAACACCATCATCGTGGATCACGCCGATCACTTCGGCTTGGCCGAGTTGTATCAATTGCGCGGGCGCGTCGGGCGGTCCACGGTTCAGGCCTACGCTTATTTCCTACACGACCGCCACACGCAAATGACGCCCGAGGCGCGCGAGCGGCTGGCGACGCTGCGCGAATCGGCCGGCATCGGCGCTGGCTATGCGATTGCCATGCGTGACCTGGAGCTGCGTGGCGCGGGCGAGCTGCTCGGCGCCAAGCAGAGCGGCCACATCGCCGCGATCGGCTTCGACCTCTATACCCGCCTGCTGGCCAACCAGGTGCAGACGCTGCGTGCCCTGCGCGATGGAACGCCGCCTCCGCCGCCGGAGCCAAAGGCCGTGACGATTGACCTGCCGCTGACCGTCGGGCTGCCGGAGAGCTATATCGGCGATGCAACACTGCGCGTGCAGTTGTATCGCCGCGCCGCCAGCCTGAGCAACGAAGCGGAGATTCGCGCATTTGAAGAGGAGCTGGAAGATCGCTTCGGCAAGCTGCCCCAACCGGCGCGTAACCTCACCTATCAGTTGCGACTGAAGCTGCTTGCGAATGCGCTGGGCGCGCAGAGCATCACCACCGACGGCAACCGCTTCACCATCCGCGCCGAGGCCATCGGCCAGATGGATTCACGTCGCGTGCGCCACATGATCGGCGAGGACGCGCTGATCGGCCGGACGCAGGTTTCGCTCCTGCGCAGCGGGACGCCGGAGCAATGGAAACAGCGGCTGATGGATGCGCTGCGGAAGCTGGCCGAGATCAAGGCCGCGCTGCCGCCGGCGCCGAGGACGCCAGAATCGCCTGCGCGCGTGGTCGCGCCCGCCGTCGAACCTCAGGAGGCAGGCCGCCTCCCCCCGATGACACAAGACGACTGGTGACCGGCGCGAGGCGCGCGCCTGTGCGTCTGAACTCACGTTAGACGGCTTAGACGAGGGGAGCAAAGACGAATGAACGGTACGAGCAACCACGATGAACGAATTCGCAAGATGACGTTTGCTTCGGTATATCTGCACTATCTTGCAAAGATTGAAAAGAAGGGGCGAACCAAGGCCGAGCTGCATCAAGTGATTGGCTGGCTGACGGGCTACAGCGAAGGAGAAATTCTGAAGCACCTCGAGGAGGACTCGACATTTGAGGACTTTTTTGCGCATGCGAGCTTGAATCCCAATGCTCGACTCATAACCGGCGTCATCTGTGGCTATCGGGTTGAAGAAATCAAGAATCCGTTGACTCAACAGGTTCGGTACTTGGACAAACTGGTGGATGAGCTGGCGAAGGGGCGCACGATTGAGAAGATACTACGTAGCACGTAGGGTGCCGCTCCTGACGTTTTAGAGTCAATGGATTTTGACAACGTAGCGGTTAGAAGACGATTCCGTTCAGCACCTAATGTCACGTCGCTCCCTCGCCCGCTCCGCTGCCATCGTCGCCGGGTGCTACGTGCTCAGCAACGTCGCCGGATTCGTCGCGCGCCTGTTGATCAACGCGCGCTTCGGGGCCGGCCCAGAGCAGGACGCCTTCCGCGCCGCGTTCGTCATTCCCGACCTGATGTTCAACGTGCTGGCCGGCGGGGCGCTGGCCTCGGCGTTCATCCCGGTGTACGTCGGCCGGCTGAGCCAGGGCGAGACGGATGCGGCCTGGCGGCTGGCGCGCGCGGTGATGTTGATCGTGTTCGGCGCGCTGGCGGCGCTGGCGCTGCTTGCCGCCGCGTTCGCGCCGGCCCTCATCCGTCACGTCGTCGCCCGGCAGTTCGACCCCGACCAAGCCGCGCTCACCGCCTCGCTCATGCGCATCATGTTGATCGCCACGGTGATCTTCGGCGTGAGCGGCCTGCTGATGGGCGTGCTGCAATCGAACGACGCCTTCCTGGCGCCGGCCATCGCGCCCAGCCTCTACCAGCTCGGCATGATCCTGGGCGCCACCGTCCTGGGCGGCCTGGGCATCCACGGCCTGGCAGCCGGCGTGGTGATCGGCGCACTGATGCACCTGGCCGTGCAACTGCCGTCGCTGTGGTTCGTCCTGCGTCTTGCGTTTTCCGTCAACTCCCCGCGCAAGGAGCAAGACACACGACGGGCGACACAAGACGCCGGACGCCAGACGCCAAACGCCCCCCGCTCGGCGATCCGCGGCGACCTGCGCCAGATCCTCATGCTGATGCCGCCGCGCATGTTGGGCCTGGGGGCCGTGCAAATCAACACCCTGGTGAACACCACGCTGGCTTCGGGCCTCCAGGGCGGCGTGTCGGCCTTCAACAACGCGTTCGCCATCCTGGTGCTGCCCATTGCGGCAATCGGTCAAGCCGTCGGCACGGCGCTGTTCCCGGCGATCAGCGCGCATGCGGCGCGGGAGGAACGCGCGCAATTCGCGGCGGCGTTCACCCGCGCCCTGAACGCCGTCATCGCGCTGAGCCTGCCGGCAGCGGTCGGCATGATCGTGCTGGGCCGGCCACTGATCCGCTTGCTGTTCGAGCGCGGCGCATTCGACGCGCGCGCGACCGAGTGGGTGGCTTTCGCGCTGGCGCTGCTGGCGGTGGGCTTGCCGGCGCATGCGGCGCTCGAGCTGGTCACGCGGGCGTTCTACGCCTTGAGGGACAGCGTGCGGCCGGCGATGCTAGCCGTGTTCAGCGTCGCAGTGAACATCCTGCTCAGCGTCATGCTGTATTCGGCGTTCGCGCGCGCCGGCTGGCTGCCGTTCGGCGGGCCGGCGCTGGCCAACGCGATCGCCACGATCCTCGAGACGCTGATCCTTTACGCGCTGCTCGTCCGACGGGCGGAGAGTCTATTGCCGCGCGCGGCCTGGGTCGCGTTCGGCAGGCATGGGTTAGCCGCGCTGACGATGGGGATCATCGTGTGGGGATGGCTGCGCCTGGCCGGCGATGGCGCGGCGGCGACGCTTGCGGCGCTCGTCATCGGGGCAGCGTCCTATTTCGGCCTGGCGCTGGCGCTGCGGAGCGAAGAGGCGCAGTTCGCGGTCGGTGTTCTGCATGACCGGTTCGCGCGGTGAACATCAACATTCGTCATCGATCGTCCCTCATCTTTCGAGCGCCTGCTTCAAATCCGCGATCAAATCGTCCACGTGTTCGATGCCGACGGAGAGCCGGATGAGCGCCGGGTTGACTTCGAGCGGCGAGTTGGCGACGCTCATGTGGGTCATGGCGGCCGGCACTTCGATCAGCGATTCGACCCCGCCCAGCGACTCGGCCAGCACAAAGAGCCGGGTTCCCTCGGCCACGCGGCGCGCCTCTTCCGCCCCGCCCTTTACGATGAACGAGATCATGCCGCCGAATGTGCACATCTGCTTCGCTGCGATGGCGTGCTGCGGGTGTGAGGGCAGGCCGGGGTAGATTACCTGCTCCACTTTGGGATGCGATTCGAGCCACATCGCGATCTTCATGGCGTTGGCGCTGTGCCGCTCCATCCGCACGTGCAGCGTCTTGATGCCGCGCAAGACGAGGAAGCAATCCAGCGGGCCGGGCACTGCACCGACGGCGTTCTGCAAAAACTTCAGGCGCGCAAAGGTCGCGTCGTTGTTGAGCGCGATCAGGCCACTCACCACATCGCTATGGCCGCCCAGATACTTGGTGGCGCTGTGCACCACGATGTCTGCGCCGAGCTTGAGCGGTTGCTGCAGGTAGGGCGAGGCGAAGGTGTTATCTACCACGATCTGGATGGACGGCTCCACAACGTCGCGCAAGCAGGCGATCGCGGCGATGTCGGCCACCTTCAACAGCGGATTGGTCGGTGTCTCGATCCAGATCATGTGCGTATTCGGCCGGATGGCCGCGCGCACGGCGTCCAGGTCACTCATCTCGACGAACGACGCCTGCACGCCATAGCCCTCGTACACGCGCTTGAAGATGCGATACGTTCCGCCATACACGTCGTTGCTGGCCAGCACGTGGTCCCCGGGCTTGAGCAAGCGCAGCACGCAGTCAATGGCTGCCATGCCGGAGGCAAACGCTAGGCCGTGTGTGCCGCCCTCCAGCGCAGCGATGCAGTCTTGCAGCGCGGTGCGGGTG